>JAZRNQ010000001.1:0-3608 GCA_045648285.1 Bacteroidales bacterium
TGGTGACCATTGTCCGAATGGAATAGCACCCACCAAGTGAGCTGCGAGACCTGATTTGTCTAATGCTGTACCAAGTGCGAAACCGCCAGCTACCAACCAGATAACATCCCAATCGATTTCTTTGAGTTCTTTCTTGCCGAAGAGACCTGCAACACAGAATATAGCGATAGGAACCATAGCAACTGTATTGGCATTGATACCTGTCACCTTATCTGTTAACCACAACAAGATTGTCAAACCTATTGTTATGTAAGAAACTATAAGTTGTCCTTTTTCTGCTGTTTTACCTTCGATATTGAGATGAATATGTTTTTCGGTAAATGGGAATAACTTAAGAAGTAAAACCCATGATAATAAAAGCAATAAAATTACGAAAGGCATCATTACTATTGCCCAGTCGAAGAAGCCGATATTGAATCCGAGGCTTTCGTTCAAATATTTCAATGCGATAGCATTAGGAGGTGTACCTACTGGAGTACCGATACCGCCGATGTTAGCACCGATAGGGATAGCCAAGATGAGGGCGATTCTACCTTTGTTGTTGGATGGCAACTGACGTAAAACAGGAGCTAAGAATGTCAACATCATAGCTGCTGTAGCTGTGTTGCTGATAAACATTGAGAAGACACCTGTCACGAACAAGAAACCTAATAAAACGAATTTAGATTGTGTTCCAAATGGTTTTAACAATATTCTTGCGAGCTGAGCGTCGATACCCATTTTTGATGCCATGATTGCGATGACGAAACCACCTAAGAAGAGCATGATTGTAGGATCAGCGAAAGAACCCATGATGGTCTTGTGTGAAAGTGCGATGCCTTTGAAAGCTTCTTTACCACCTTCTTGCAATAATATTATAGCCTGATCCGAACATGTTAAAAGAAGTACTACAATAATTAATATTGATGTCTTCCATGATGGTATAGCTTCAGTGAACCATAATATCAAAGCTAAAGCGAAGATAGCGATGACACGGTGTTCAACGACTGAAATCTCTGGCAATCCTAATGTTGTAGTAGGAAGCAACCATAACAAGAAGAATACTACCGCTGCAATAGTTGTTTTAATGACTGCACTTTTGTTAATTGATTGACTCATTTTAAATTTAATTGTATTGTTTTTTTAGATTTTTATACCTTTTAGTATAAGCAATGAGCTGTGAGCCATGAGCATATAAAAAGCTCATAACTCATAGCTCAAGGCTCAGTATTATCCGCCGAAATCGTCGAATGAAATCATTTCTTTTGGAACGCCGAGGCTGTCGAGCATCTTCAAAACAGCTGCTGTCATCATTGGAGGTCCGCAGAGATAGTATTCGATTTCTTCTGGTTCGCTATGATTCTTAAGATAGTTTTCCAACAATACTTCGTGGATGTTACCTACATAACCTGTCCAGTTGTCTTCTGGAAGCGGTGCAGAAAGCGCGATGTTGAACTTGAAGTTTGGATTTTCTTCTTCAATCTTTCTGAAGTCGTCGATGTAGAAGAGTTCACGTAATGAACGACCTCCGTACCAGTAAGATACTTTTCTGTCTGTATGTTTTGTGAGGAACAAATCCAAGATGTGTGAACGCATTGGAGCCATACCAGCACCACCACCGATGAAGATGATTTCGCGTTTTGTGTCTTTGATGTGGAACTCACCGTAAGGACCGCTGATAGTGACTTTGTCGCCTGGTTTCAATGAGTAGATGTATGATGAACAAACACCTGGGTTTACTTTCATGAAGCCGCCGTTAACTCTGTCGAATGGAGGTGTTGCGATACGAACGTTAAGCATGATGATGTTGTCTTCAGCTGGGTAACTAGCCATTGAATAAGCTCTGAACTGTGGTTCAGGGTTATGCATGACGAGGTCGAACATACCGAATTTTTCCCAGTCTGCTCTGTATTCTTCATCAACGTCGATGTCTTTGTAGTTGACATCAATCTTAGGAACGTCGATTTGGATGTAGCCGCCTGATAAGAACTTGAGGTGTTCGCCTTCTGGAAGTTTAACGACGAATTCCTTGATGAATGTAGCGACGTTTCTGTTGCTAACAACTTCACATTCCCACTTCTTGATACCGAAGATTTGTGGGTTGATGTTAATCTTCATGTCTTCACGAACTTTAACTTGACAGCCTAATCTCCAGTGATTTTGTTGTTCTTTTCTGCTGAAGAAGCCTGTTTCTGTTGGGAGGATTGTACCGCCGCCTTCGAGAACTTGGCAACGACACATACCGCAGCTACCGCCACCACCACATGCTGATGGCAAGAAGATTTGTTCGTTAGCTAAAGTAGCAAGCAATGAGTTGCCTGGTTCTACTTCGATTTCTTTCTCATCGTTGATATTGATTTTCACTTTGCCCTGTGGAGCAAGTTTCTTTCTAACAAAAACTAATACTGTTACAGGAATCAAGACAACGACCAAAAATACTAAAATACTTAATAAGATAATAGATGTAGTACTCATTTCTTTTTCTTTTTAAACTGTAACATTAATTATTTGAAAGTGATACCGAGGAATGACATGAAGGCGATGCCCATCAAACCTGTAACGATGAAAGCGATACCTGTACCTTGTAATGACTTAGGGATATGTGAATATCTTATCTTTTCTCTGATAGCTGCAATACCTACGATAGCGAGTAACCAGCCGAAGCCAGAACCTAAACCGTAAGAAAGTGACTGACCTACTGTTGTGAAGTCTCTTTCTTGCATGAAGAGACAGCCACCCATGATAGCGCAGTTAACAGCGATAAGAGGCAAGAAAATACCTAATGATGAATACAATGCTGGAGTGAATTTCTCTACTACCATCTCAAGGATTTGAACTATAGCAGCGATGATAGCGATGAAGAGAATGAATGTCAAGAAGTCGAGGTTGACATCAGCGAATCTTGGGCTAATCCATGCTAATGCGCCTGCTGACAAAACATATTTATCTAACAAATAGTTGATTGGCACTGTGATGGCGAGAACGAAAACGACAGCCACACCGAGACCGAATGATGTCTTAACATTTTTAGACACTGCGAGATATGAGCACATTCCGAGGAAGTATGCAAATATCATATTGTCGATAAATATCGAACGGATGAAAATACCTAATGATTCCATTATTTCTTATCCTCCTCTGGTTTTTGTAGCCACATGATAATACCTACGATGATCAATGCCATTGGAGGTAAAATCATAAGACCGTTGTTCATATATCCGAAATTGTAAAGTCCTTCAGGGATGATTTGGAAACCGAGCAATGTTCCTGAACCGAAGAGTTCGCGGAAGAAAGCTACGATGACCAAGATGATACCGTAACCGAGACCGTTGCCTATACCGTCGAGTAATGACTCCCATGGACCGTTGGCCATAGCGAAAGCTTCGAGACGACCCATAACGATACAGTTGGTGATGATAAGACCGACGAATACTGAAAGCTGTTTACTTACATCATAAACGAAAGCCTTGAGGAATTGGTCAACGAGAATAACTAAAGTTGCAATAACTATAAGTTGAACGATGATACGTATCTTTGAAGGAATACCTTTTCTTAATAAAGAGATAACAAGGTTTGACAAAGCGATAACCACTGTTACTGAAAGAGCCATTACCAATGCCGGTTTGAGC
>JAZRNQ010000002.1:0-7592 GCA_045648285.1 Bacteroidales bacterium
CAAGATTTCAGAAATCTCTTTTCTGTTATTTATCAAGTCATTATCCTTATGACTTTTCAACTCATTTTCCAAAACATCGAGTTGTTCTTTGATATTGTCGTAATAGCCTTCCAATTTAGCTGTCTTCACCAAGACCTCAAAATCCTTCTCACTTTCTGAAGTATATTCAAAATTTTGAGCCTCGACAAATTTCACAAAATCATCATAAATCTCATCTGTTATAACAAACTCTTCAGGAGCTGCTATCGATTTATGTTCTCTATAAAACTTGTTAGCATATTTGAATATCATATTCTTAGCATACAGATGAGCTGTTATGGTAGAAAGCAATTCTGGTTCTATCTTCACATCTGGCTGAATACCATGACCTTCGTAAACTATTCTTCCGTTTGCTGTCTTGAATTGAGGACCGAGAGTGTCGTTCTTTGCAAGAGTGTCGTTCTTTGCTTTTTTAGAATAATCTATCTCTTGTATGCAACGCTTACTTGGGATATAATATTTAGACACAGTCACCTTCATCTGAGTGTTATATGCCATTGGCAAAATATTCTGCACCAAACCTTTACCAAAAGTTCTTTGACCAACAATCACACCTCTGTCGAAATCTTGTATAGAACCTGAAACGATTTCACTTGCAGATGCGCTGCTCTCGTTAACCAATATTGCGAGTGGGATTTCTGTATCGTCAGCCTCGTGTTTTGTGTAATAATTTCTATTTTGTTCCGGTGTCTTTCCTTTTGTATATACCACCAGTTTATTTTTCGGGACGAAGATATTAACGATATCGACGGCTTCATTGAGCAGACCGCCGCCATTACCTCTAAGGTCGATGATAAGACCTTTTAGTTCATTCTGTGACTTCATTTCAAGGAACGCCTCTTTGAGTTCTTTGGCAGCGTCTTTTGTAAATTGATTAAGGATGATATAACCCACGCCACCTTCCAGCACTGCATAATAAGGAATATTATCTATCTTGATTTTCTCGCGAGTGAGAGTCTTGGTGATAACATTTTTTTCACCTTCGCGTCTGAGTTTGAGTGTCAGCTGTGAACCAGGCTGACCTTTGAGAAGTTCGCTCACTTCACTTACCGTTTTCTTTTCAGTATTGACACCGTTTATCTCGATAATAGCATCGCCAGGGAGCAAGCCAGCCTTATGAGCAGGGAAGTTCTCGTAAGGCTCAGAGATATGTACATTATCATCGTAATAGTTTATGATAGAACCTATTCCGCCATATTCACCCATTGTAAGAAGACGCACATCTTCTATCTCCGATTCAGGAATAAACACAGTGTAAGGATCTAATTCTTTGAGCATTGCATGAATAGCAGTCTCGTTCAATTCTGCAGGATTTATCTCATCGACATAATTCTGGTTAAGGAATCTCAACACATTATTATATATGTCAATACTTTTAGATATCTCGAAGTTATTCTGTTTTTCCTGGGCGAAAGATGCCAAAGGAAGAAGCACCAATACAAAAAGCAAAAATCTTAATCTATTCATAACAAAAAAATCAATTCTTAAACAATCAAGACGCATCAATGTTTTGTTTATTTCATAAGGAATCATTGACACGTCTCTACAATCATCCTTTAGTTCCTTAGTTCCTCAATTCCTCAGTTCCTAACTATTAAGGAACCGGATCATAGCCACTTCCTCCCCAAGGGTTACATGATAATATTCTTTTAAAAGTAAGCCAGCCGCCTTTGATAGCCCCATATTTTCTTATAGCCTCGATGCCATAATTAGAACATGTAGGGGTATATCTACAGTTTCTTCCAATGAAAGGTGATAATGTGATTTGATATATGCGGATAAGCAATATCAGGAATTTAGCCGGCAGTTGTGTTATTTTTTTCATCATGCAGAAAATAAGTATTATTCAAACGCAAAGATAATTGTTTTATTTTCTTTTCAATATCTTCGTATGGTAAAATTACTGTGGCAGTATAAACAAGCGCGACGTCAAAAGTGATTTTCTGTTTTTCACATTTAACAACTATTTCAGACTTATTTCTACGCCAAGCCTCACGGACGAGTCGTTTCACCCTATTACGTTTGACTGCGTGATGGAATCTTTTCTTTGATACAGAGACGAGGAATCGTGGTATCGAAGGCTCGTCAGCTTCAGAAGTATGGGCATGAACAACAACACGAAAAGGGTAAAAGTTAAATCCTTTACCCTTCTCGAATAATAGTTGTATAGCTTTCTTCTTATATAAACGCTGTTCTTTCGGAAGTCCTTCGTTCATACCGAATTATTTTTTCTTAGCTTTCTTGTTTTCGTTATTTATGAACTCTTCTATCGCCATATTCATTGATGGGCAAGTAGGTGTTGGTGCGCTGAAGTTCAAAGTGAAGCCAGCGTCGGTGATAGCCTTACATGTTGACTGGCCGAAACCTCCTATAGCGATATTTTCATTCTGAACGAAGTCAGGGAAGTTTGCCTTTAAAGAATCAATACCAGCTGGGCTGAAGAACACCAACATATCGTATTTTGAAATGTCTACATGTGACAAGTCGGCAGACACTGTACGGAAGATAACAGCTTTTGTGTAATCGAGTTTGGCTTCTGCCAACATTCCGTCATGGTCTTCTGTAGTAACCAAATTAGAACTAGGCAAGAAGAACTTTTCTTCCTTATGTTTTTTCATTGTTCCAACGAGTTCAGCGAAAGTAGGTTCATGGAAAATCTTTCTTTTTCTATACTGAACGTAATGTTGGAGATACTGTGCTGTAGATTCTGAAACACAGAAATATTTCAAATCTTCAGGAATAGTGTAACGCATTTCTTTTGCGATACGGAAAAAATGATCTATGGTATTGCGACTTGTTAAAATTATTGCGGTAAAATCGTTAAGTTTAACCTTCTCTTGTCTTAAGTCGCTAGCTGATACTTCTTCTAATTTAATGAATTTTTCAAATTCTATGTTTACATTAAACTTCTTAATAATAGCTTCGTATGGAGTTTTTGCAACATCAGCTGGTTTTGGTTGCGACAAAAGGATTGATTTAATCTTCATCTACAATTATTTTTATCTTTTACTAATCACGTACACATTTTACCAAGAAAGTATGATTAACAAGATGTTACAGAACATTTACTATCATCTTAGATATAACTAAAACAGGTAAAATTTCGACGGTGCAAAGATACAAAAAAATATTTACAAAATTCAACTTTGACAACATTCGCACCTCTATTAATAATTTTACGAATGTCGCGATGAAAAACATTGCTAATATTACCAATGTAATTATCAAAAATATCTTATATGGATGAAAAAACAAGAGGAGGATTATCGGCACAAGCAGCAAGTTGCATGTCGCCATCGCTGATATATGAAATGTAAAATGCAAATGCGAAAACGAGTCTGACTTAAACATCCATCCGTAAAAAGAAGTCAGCAGATAATTAAAGACAAAGAATGCTGACACACAAATAGCAACATCTATAAAAAAAGGAAAACTGTCGTAGAGTATGCGACTACCTCCGTAGACTAAGAAAACCTTTTGAACCAGTAGTGACATCAACAATATAAACGAAATAATGGCAAAAAAAGTAGAAGGAGTGAATAGTGACTGACTGTCGCGCATCGCCCTGTCACCACCATTTTGAAAAGGCTTTGAAATAACTGTTGAAAGTCTTTGTTGCGACATAAACTTATTCAACACCATAAGTATCATAACCACAAACAATATCACAAAATTCCATGCCGCACTGACGTAAGTGACTTCTCTCTCTATCGGACCTTCATATTGCCGAGATGATTCAGTAACGAACTTGAAATTTTCATGTGGATTATAACCTACACTGTCGTTTTGTGCAGCAAATACTGGCAATTCCACCATGCTATCAATATTATAACTTTCAGTTTTCAATTTTAAACTTTCATTTTTTTAAATTGTTCGTTGCAAATTTACATCTTTGTTTTTTTCTTGACAAATATTTATATTTTTTTTTGAAATTTTGGAAATAGATTATTACCTTTGTAGTCTTGAAGATAATTTTTTAAAATATTAAATATCATGGATCTTATAGAACAAATAAAACAAAATGCACGTGAAAACAGACAACGCATCGTGCTTCCAGAAGGTGATGAAGAAAGAACAATAAAAGCTGCTAATCAACTTATCGCTGACGGCATCGCTGATGTAATCCTCATCGGACCTGCACAGAAAATCAAAGATATGGCTGTAGAATTCGGTTTGAACCACATCGAAAAAGCTACTATCGTTGACCCAACAAACAATCCTGACAGAGATAAATACGCCAACTTGCTTTTCGAACTTCGCAAGAGCAAAGGCATGACAATAGAAGAAGCACAGAAATACGCTGAAAACTTCATGTATCTCGGCGTTTTGATGCTCAAAGCTGGTGACGCTGACGGTTTAGTAAGTGGCGCTCGCAGCACAACAGGCGACATGCTCCGTCCTGCATTGCAAATCATCAAGACAGCTCCTGGCGTTTCTTGCGTTTCTGGCGCATTCATCATGTTCTTACCTAACGACAAATATGGAACTGACGGCAAAATCGTTTGTGCTGACTGCGCCGTAACACCTGTTCCAACAGCAGAACAACTCGCAGAAATCGCTGTTTGTACAGCCGACACTGCTAAGAACATCGCTAAGATAGATCCAAAAGTAGCAATGTTGAGCTTCTCAACAAAAGGCTCTGCAAAACACGAAGACGTCGACAAAGTCATCAAAGCTACTGAATTAGCAAAACAAATGCGCCCTGATTTATGCATCGACGGCGAATTACAAGCAGACGCAGCTATCGTTCCTTCAGTAGGCGCAAGCAAAGCTCCAAACAGCGAAGTAGCTGGCAAAGCTAACACATTGGTATTCCCAAGATTGGAAGTAGGTAACATCGCTTACAAACTCGTTCAACGTCTCGCTGGCGCTGAAGCTGTCGGCCCAGTCCTCCAAGGCTTTGCTAAACCATGTAACGACTTGAGCCGTGGCTGTTCAATCGATGACATCTATAAACTCGTTGCTATCACATGTAACCAAGCAATAGCTCAGAAGAATTCATAATTCATAATTGTAGAGACGCGTCAATGCAACTACAATAACGCACATTGACACGTCTCTCTTTTCAACAATAAATTTTAACATAAATAAAAAAATGAAAATTTTAGTTTTAAACTGTGGCAGCTCATCAATCAAATATCAACTTTTTGATATAGACGATAACGGTCACAACGTTTTGGCAAAAGGTCTCCTCGAACGTATCGGTCTCGAAATGGGAGAGTTCACACATAAATGGAACGGCGAGAAACATTACGAACAACTTCCTATTCCAAACCACACTGTAGGTATCAGCATCGTGCTTAACGCATTGCTCGATGAAAACCACGGCGTCATCAAATCATTAGACGAAATCGGTGCAGTAGGTCATCGTTTGGTTCACGGCGGTGAAAAATTCACTAAGAGCGTCCTCATCGACAACAGCGTCATGGAACTCATGGAAGAACTCATCGACCTCGCTCCTCTCCACAACCCAGCATGTATGGCAGGCGTGAAAGCTGTTACAGAATTGCTTCCTAACGTAAAACAAGGCGGCTGCTTCGACACAGCATTCCACTCAACAATGAAACCTGAAGCTTACCTCTACCCTATTCCTTACGAATATTACGACAAATACCGCGTACGTCGCTACGGTTTCCACGGAACAAGCCACAAATTCGTTGCTGAAAACGCAGCTAAATTCATCGGCAAAGACTGGAACGACCAAAAGATCATCACTTGCCACTTAGGTAGCGGCGCTTCTATCGCAGCAGTAGAAAACGGAAAATCAGTCGACACATCAATGGGTTTCACTCCTGTTGAAGGTCTTATGATGGGTAGCCGCACTGGCGACCTCGACCTCGGCGTTTTTATGTATATCGCTGAAAAAGAAGGTTACGACCTCAAACAAATGAACACTCTCGTCAACAAGAAATCAGGCCTCATCGGTATCACTGGCGATAAACAAGATATGCGTGACGTGAGAGCAGGTAAAGAAGCTGGCGACGAACGCGCAACATACGCTTTCAATATGTTCAAACACCGCGTCAAGAAATATATCGGTGCTTACGCAGCTGTAATGAACGGCGTTGACATCATCGTCATGACAGGTGGTATCGGCGAAAATGCTTGGTTCATGAGAGGTCCAATCTTACAAGATATGGAATATCTCGGAGTTAAGATTGACATGGAAGCTAACGACACTACAATGGGCGAAGCTCGTATCATCTCAACACCAGATTCTAAAGTTACAGTCGTTGTATTCCCAACAGACGAAGAATACATGATTGCTAAAGATACTTACGACATCGTGAAAAGTCTTTAATGATTTTTAGCAAAGTCTACAAGACTATAAGACTACAAGTTAGTTGGTATTAAAAAAGAGTTCCTTATTTACTAGGAACTCTTTTTTGCTTGTTGACTTGTGGTCTTGTAGTCTTGTGGTCTTGTAGACTTCATTAACCCACAGTCACCACCTCAACAGGTTGCGAATTCGATTCATCTAATCGTTGGTATTGATATTTAACCTTAGCAAAATCAATTTCTTTCAAGTCAATCATTCTGATATTATTGTTATCAAAAGTCTTGTAATAAATAACCCTATTTGTCAAATCGATAGCTGAAGTCCATTGTGTTGCGCTTGGCAAGTCAGGGATTTCATTCTTAGGGAAGTTCATTCCGATAGGGATATCGAAGTTATTCAAGATATGGAAGCACTGAAGCATAGTAGCTCTTGCTGTTGGCAACATTGGTGCTGTAGCTTTGAAGAAAGCAGCTCTCACGAAACGTGATGGAGGTGTGAAGTCGCCAGGCATACCGAGGAAGCCATTGCCATGACCGATTGGCTTTACCATAAAGTTAGCCATTTCATGTGCAGGAGGGTTTATCGGAGTAAGGTTGATGTAGTTGCTCAAATTGCTGAGATGCCAAGGGAAGTTAGGAGCATTTGTCAACACACCGATAGGATTGTCATAGATATGATAAACTCCGTTTTCTATTTCCAACACTATCTGTTTTCCCGTGTTATCGCCAATTCTCCAGTGGATTGCCTCTTCAGAGCCATCGCCGCCCATAAGAGAAACGACACGCACATTATTAATATTAGACTTCACCTCGTCTACTGTAGCAAACTGTGACAATATCCACGACACTAATTGCAAGTCGGCAATTGTCGTTGAATTATACTTCTCGTCATACAGCTGATAGCTGCCGTAGTTAGGGAAATAGAACAAGCCAGCAGACAATCCAGCTTCATTAAGACCTTCTGCTATGAATTCTTTTTCGTGAACAGCGAGTCCGACGTAACCGTATTTAGCTTTGAACGTCATTCCGTTTTGACCTTTCGGAGTGAATGATGTCTGACTGAAATTACGTGGTACCACGACATACATACTATTAAGATTAGTGCCAGCCCATTCTATTGTTCGAGCTTGGAAATATGCTCCGTCAGCAGCAAACATAGAGATGCCGGTGCAAGCCTCCGCCTTAAACTGCCAGGCGAAGAACAGACATACGATGATTAATAATTTTTTCATAACCTTTATTGTTTTTTAGTTTGAGTTAAACAAAAGAGATTA
>JAZRNQ010000003.1:0-2178 GCA_045648285.1 Bacteroidales bacterium
CAAGAACATAAGATGACATTACCTCTTATTCACTTGTTGAAAATCAGTGACAAGTCAGAGAGACGAAGCATCATCAGGAAGATAAAATATCATAGCGACGAAGTGGAGGCTCGTATGGAGATAATAGATAAGGTGCATCAAAATCATTGTTTGGATTATGCGGAAGATAAGATGAATGCCTTCGTCGATGAAGCTTTAAGTCAGCTGGATGAGATTAAGAATGAAGAAGCATTAGCTAGTTTGAAAGCATTGGTAAATTATTGTATAAAAAGGGAGAAATGATTATGAAGAGATTGTTACTTTTAATATTTGTGTTAGTCTTTGGAGCTGGCTTGTCAGCTCAGGAATTCTTTGGCGGACTCATAGCAGGTGGCACCATGTCGCAGGTTGGCGGTGACACTCGTGGCGGTTATCATAAGCTAGGTCTCGTCGGTGGAGCGTTCGCAGGTTTGAATCTTACCGAAGACGTTGACGTTCAGATGGAGTTGAAATATATTCAAAAAGGTTCGTATTCGGCTGATATGGAGACATGGCCTTTTTTCGATCCTTTTCTTATCAAATTAGATTATATAGACTTGCCTATAGTCTTTGCTTATAATCTTAACAAGATAAATGTCAATGATATAAATCTTGGATGGCTGAAGCTAGAAGCAGGTGTCAGCTTAGATGTCTTGGTAAATTACAGACAAGAGATAATGGGTGTTGAGGTCTTTGCCAGCGACCCTTGGAACAGATTTGTCTTCAATACTGTAGTAGGAGCCAGAGTCAGCGTGAAAGAAAATATAGAGATTGGCTTACGAGCAGTCAACTCCATGACATCCATCTGTAAGAGTTCGAAATATATGTATAGCAATGGTAACGTCAAATACATCCGCCGATTGCTACCTTACTATGGCATGTTCAATGATATCTTGCAGATAGCAGTCTTTTGGAGGATATAGGAATTAAGGAACTGAGGAACTAAGGGTATGAGGAATTAGAGAACTAAGGAGTTAGGAGTGATGGTAGAGACGTATCACACGACACAATACATAATCTACAACTTCAACTGTCAATTGTCAATTGCCTCATATCCTCCGTTTTTAGCAACGCCTTTGAAGATAATTTGCTTTTTGTCGCTCAACTTTTTTAAATAACGTTGCGTGGTCCTTAGACTGCGTCCTAACTTTTTCGATAAAGAAGGTGCATTCAATCCTGGGTTGTTAACAATCGTGTCATACAACATCTGTTCAAAATCAATCTTTTGAGGTTTTGGTTCAGTTTCACGAAATAGTCTTAATATCTCCAACTGCGTCATCATGATTCTATCTGCAATAAATGATGTGAAGATGTTATCATCATTATGTGCTTTTTCTAAGGCATCTATATATTCTGCGCGTGTGACAGCTGGAATTATCGCTATGTTGTAATCGTTGCGCATCAACGATAAATTCATTAACAAACGAGCAACACGTCCATTACCATCAATAAATGGGTGAATAAAAACAAAGCGTTTATGGAATTCTGCCGCTAAAACGATGGGGTGCAGTTTGCTTTCATTGTTGTTGTACCATTGAACCAGTTGTTTCATGCGTTTGCTAATCTCTGCAATTGGAGCAACAGCGTGTTTGCTTCCGCTTATAAAAACTGGTACTTTACGATATTTGCCTGCTTTTTCATCATCTATCTTCTGATAAAAAAGTCTATGTATGTTGCATATTATCTCTTCTGTGATAGGCTCGTTATGGCTAAGTTCATACAGATAATCGTATGCTTTAGCGTGTCCTACTGCTTCGTAAATATCGCGCAGAGGTTTGCCTTCTATCGTCAATCCGTTCTCAATAATGACTTTTGTTTCCGATTCAGTCAGACTATTACCCTCAATGGCATTGCTTGAAAAAGTTGTACCAATTCTGTAGTATTCTTTCAACGAATCCAGAGTCTCTGGTGATAATGGACGATATGACCATAACTCTTGCTGGTACTTTTCACATTGAATCAATTTATCCTGTAAATCGCCTGAAATCATTTTTTTTTCTGTATATGTTTATATGCGTACAAAGATAAACAAAACTATCACCTTTACCAACTTTACACCGCCACTTTTTTTGTTTTACACCGCCATTTTTTTATTTTACACCGCCATTTATGTTGTCGACGTATTCAATATGCGATACGTTCACGCTAAAATAACTCCAA
>JAZRNQ010000004.1:0-13791 GCA_045648285.1 Bacteroidales bacterium
ACACGAGGTGTATCGCCAGTATGGGCTGCGGTAGCCATCGTATGCTTTCCTGGATTTTTCAGATTTATATACAGGATTGCCTGCATCGTAATGGCTGGACTGATTATCTTTGCTATTCTAAGTTTCTTGGTGTTCTAAATATAGAAATCCATTATTATACATTGCCATATAGTTTACAAAGTGGGCGGCTAAAATTTTAGTCGCCTACTTTGTATTATAAAATATGATTTTCTGTGATTACAAACTTTTTGCACACGCATTTATGCTCAGCCAAAAAACATTTATCAAGTAAAAAAAGCAAATTATATTTATTGAAATTAAAATACAAAATAACTACAAGACATATACACATTCCATTGGCGAGCCGATGAACTACAGGGCAAAAATGGCAGATGCTTCTTTCGGACGGCAAGGTCATGCCAATATGGTTTCTGAAAAAATCATCCTTGCTATGCTGCGGTATTTTTCCCGAAAACCTTGCCTTTCCGGAAACATCAGCCGTAAAGCCCTCGTAGTTCAACGGACTCTGCCAAAGTCCGAGTATTAACCATATAAAAGAAAATGAGATGAATCAAGCATCAGTAACAAGACAACAAATGACTCCGATACATATACCATCGGTACGCAGAAGAAATGTAAAGGTTATAATACCGGAAGTAAAACAAAAAGAAAAAAAAGAACCTGTTCTAATATCAGAACTCATCAATCCCATCTTGGAAATAAGCAGGCATCCTGACCGCAACAGACTGCTAGCAGAATACCTCAACAGGTGACATCAGAATTAAACAAATTAGTATTAACATTAAACTATAAAACTATGTTTTTTACATCAATTTCACAGATAATGACTGACAGCGTGGATATTACGCTAGTCATACGCAAAACCAACGGACAACTTACGGTATCAACATTACCAAAGGCAAACCGACTGAAAGATGAGGCTCAAAACCACATCATTCCGCTGACTCTTACCGGTACACCAGAAGAGATGGATGCCGGATTCCTTCAAGCCATGGCACAGCCGGTACGCAAAGCTATGGGACTTATATCCAATATGGTAGAATTCGAGAAACAGACAGATATAGCTGCCGCCAACAGCAAAGCAGCAAAGGATGCCAAATCTAAAGAATCAAAAGAGGAAAAGGAAAAACGCGAGAAATATGACAGACTTATTAAAAAGGCGGAAGAAATGATAACATCCCGAAAACATAGGGATGCAATCAATGCTTTACAACAGGCACGCATTTATGCGACGACTGAAAATCAGAAATCTATAGATGAAAAAATTGCAGAACAGAAAAAAGCCTTAAGTCAAGGAAGTCTCTTCGACATGATGGATGACACTCCAGCGCCGCAACAGCAGCATGCTGTACAAACTCAAATACAAACAATCAATACGTCAAGACAAGCGCCTCAACAACAGACAATGATGCGACCTATACAACAGCCTATGCAGCAGAGACATGTCCAGCATCCTACACATCCTCAACCCATAACGACACAGCAATGCGAACATCAGAATGCATCTCAGCAGTATAACTACCAGCAAGGAGAAATACCTATGTTCCAACAAAATGAGCAGGAATATGCTGCTGAAAGCCAGGAACAGACATATATCTATAATGAAGGACCTTCATACCGTCCTGAAGACTATGAAGAATATCCAGATTTTCCACAGCATATGCTAGAATCAAATTATCACCAAACATACGCAAATACATTATAAAAATATGGCACTCACAGTAAACGACATGAAAAGATCATTCACCTTTAAAAAAGGTACAGAAATGATAAGCCTGCCTGACCCGAATCCGTCAGAATCAGCTGAAAACGTAATGAGCTACTACTCTAACATCTATCCGGAACTTACCACTGCGACAGTACACGGACCTACTATCAAGGATGATGTCGCAGTCTATGAATTCAAAACAACAATAGGTACAAAAGGATAAGAAAATGAATACGGATATAAAAAATAACAAACCATGCATACCTTTGGAGAAACATCAGTCAGATCGTCTTGCACGCATGATAATAGCGTCAATAAGACGGGAAGTACAACATGGAGTGACAAGAACGGAAAGAGTTACGGCGCCAAGCGGTGCCGTAATTCTTTTCTAAAAAACGCAGTATCACCATTACCTCCACATTCCATTATCAGAGAAGATCATAACGGAGAAACATACAACCTTATCACACAGAAAAATTATGACTATCTCCGTGATTCATATTTCAGATATGCAGAACTTATGAATGAAAAGGCTGAACATAATCCTGGAAGAAGCATAGGTGAAGGCATATCAAATCTTTATCATGAAATGAACGCACTTGTCGGAGACAGCATAAATCTCAATTATGAAGAAGATTGCGGATGTCTCTACTTCAATCTATGGAAGGCTCACATTTGGGGAGATTACACACTGTACTATTTCCCAATAAAATTCGTAGAAGAGCTTAACCCAAAACTGAGACGTATAGCAATAACATTCATGCATCATCTGATGAAAGGAAACGAATTCACGACCATCAATAATGAAGATGACATGGACTGGGTTATCGAGATGCTTTCTGATGATTCTGAAAACGAGAATCCCAAAGATCGTAAAAACAAAAAACAACTTCTGCATTCATACACTTCAGGGAAGGCATACATACTTCTCAACAGAGTGTGGAACAAGTCTTATTACAAAAATCTGACAAAAGCAATCAACGAATACGATTGTCGCAATGACTTTGAAAAAGGACTAATCCACATGATGAAAAGTGGCATTGAATTCACAAAACCGGTTAAACCAATAATACGCTATGCTTACGATCCATTCTACGACGATGAACCGGACTTCCTTCCTATGGAACTTGGACAGCAGATAAGGATGGTCTATGACTGTAACGATATGGTGACTGAGTATCTCGAAGATCTGTTCAACTCCAATCGTCAGGAATCATACGAAATACTGCCAACATCAACATTCAAAGTAACGCCGCAGTCTAACAAAATATTCAAAATAGAAGACTCTTATCCAGAAAGATTCTTCAAATGGGCTGATAAATTTATAAACTATATACGATAAAGGAAATGGAAACGAACAAACTGACAAGACAGATAAATGCAGTTCTTCATCCGCATGCTGCACTAATTGCATATTCTTCCGACTGTGACGGAAGCTACTTTCTTGAGCTTAGAAGCATTGATAAAGAAGGAAACATGAGTGAAGGTCGCCCCGTAACGGTAGATTTTATAGATGAACTGATTAGCAGATATTCGGAAAGACATGGATGTACTCCGCATGGCAGCGTTCCTTCAAACCTTCTCTGGTGCGACACACGCAAAGGCATTGAGAAATACGTATGGTACAACCCTCCACAAAAACGAATGATGTTCTTTAAAGAATCGCTGAATCTCGAAAATGCTGAATACAACCTGCCCGGACTTATATATGAGGTAAACAACGAGCATCTGAATATCTATGCTTATATTGACCCCGACCTGACATCCGACTCCAAACTATATGCAGCCCCGTTCTTCAACGTAACAGCGTCAAGCGTATGTCTTGGCTCTGCTAAAATATCAAAGCCTTCTGTACTGACATACGACAGACTTATAGAATACTGGGAAAAGAAATTCTGGCTAACGGAATTCTCACATTTAGGAAGCAGAGGGAATCCGACAAAAAACAATCTTATACTAGTAACAAAAGCGGCAAAGAACGCCCCATTCAACCTTAAAGAGCTAATGCCGCTACAAAATATGAAACTTAAAGACATACTGAAATGAAAAGAATACATTATACAGACGGCTATCTGCTAAATCCACAGCATCCTATAACCATAAGTCTCATCGGAGCAGGAGGAACAGGCTCACAGGTACTCACTTGTCTGGCACGACTTGATGTAACACTGAGGAATCTCGGTCATCCCGGACTATTCATAACGCTATACGATCCTGATGATGTAAGTGAAGCCAATATCGGAAGACAACTGTTCGGATATTCTGACCTTGGACTTAACAAGGCTAGTTGCCTAATTACACGAATCAACAATTTTTTCGGCAATGACTGGAAGTCTGTGTCAAAACATTATCCATCAAATTTGAAAGATGCACGTCGTGATGATATAGCGAATATAACCATAACCTGCACTGACAACATAAAATCCAGAATAGACACTTGGAATATACTAAAAGATATACCTGCAAGAAATTACACTGATTACAGTACCCCACTCTACTGGCTTGACTTCGGTAACACCCAATCTTCAGGACAAGTTGTATTGGGAACAGTACCAAGAAGAATAAAACAGCCGAAATCACAGATATACAAGACAGTACCTTCGTTAAAGGTCATCACAAAAATGGTGAAATTCTCAAAAATAAAAGATGATGATTCAGGTCCAAGCTGCTCACTAGCAGAAGCATTAGAAAAACAGGATCTGTTCATCAATTCCACATTAGCACAATTGGGATGCGATATACTTTGGAAGATGTTCCGTCACGGAATGGTTGAACACCAAGGACTTTATTTGAACCTAAACACGATGAAAGTCAATCCTATAATGGTATAAGAGTAGCTCAACATCATAAACAAAACTATTCGATTCCTTATCGGCAACTCATTTAATTTTACACTTATCGACAAGGAATCGAGTTCCTACTTTAATCCAATGGCAGTGCTTTATTTGGAAATATCAACAATATAACTTATAATAGTTTATTTATACATCAGTACCTTTGTCATTTTCTTTTGTAATAGTATCTTGATTGCTATTAATTTCACCACTGACCTCTGCTGTTTTCTTGACAGGTATTGGAGTATTGCATTCATTTGGAGTTTTCATTTGTAGTGAATCGTATGTATGAGGACTTTTCTTTTTTGCATGATTCAGCGTATCATAAGTATTGCTTTTCTTATTGTTATGAATGTTATAATCTACTGAGTCTAGAGAAATGGAATGTTCGTTATTCTTATTACCTAACATCATTTCTATAGGTTCGTTTGTATTATCAAGAGATGTATGAGGTACAAATGATATTGTCATAATTAAAGCTATTAAAATGCAGATAATATAAGTGTAGCAGTTGGAAATTTTCTTCATTACTTGTTCTTCAGACATTAACCATCCGCGTGTTGCAATTAGTGCTGCAATTATTGCATAACTACAATTATTAAATGTTTCGATTATCTTGTTTTGAACAGTACCAAACAACACATCGCCAACTAATATAAGACCACATAAAACACCTAAATATGCTAAATATAGCATTACATTGTACCATCTCTTCAATGCATTAGGGACATCGATTGAGATTTTAAAATCGATAGACAATTTTTCCCCTTTAGGTGTAAGTACCAATGATGTTATTTCGTCATCATTGCTAGGGGATGACTCGTATTGCCCATATGTGGCATTGTTACTTACGGACAAAACAAAATTTGCAGGAGATTTGAAATATACCCATGCGTTGGCGTTCCCAGATATGGTACTATAGTTATAGTTTATCTCTTTTTCTTGTAATGGCGACCACCATCTTTTTCTACATTGTGATACTTTATTCCTTATTGAATCAAAAAATGTAATGCTAAGAAGCAGACTTTGTTGTCCTTTGTATTCTTTATTATTAAACTCAATGAAACATGGCTTTCCGTCAGATGCTTCATATAAACGCATGGCAGCATCTTGGGAAGATAAGTGAAGAATTGCAGCAAAACCATCCAACTCGGCACCTATTTTTTCTTTCAATAACGACACGACCTTATCTCTAGAAGCAATAGACACCCTTTTGTCCTCAAGGAATATTTTCAACCAACTCAAACGCTCTCTCGTATTGAACAAAAAATGAAAACCTTGTGGCAAATTACCTACGCCTTCAATTGTATATTCATGATTCATAGATACGCGACTCGGTGTTTCAAATACAACAAGTCTCTTTTCTCGTTTAATATTTTTCTGTAAATCAGAGAAATTTTCAGCGTAAAACTTAGTGGTTTCTGTTAGTAGAGAATATATATTAGGGAAACGGTCGCTATTTTCTGAAAGAATGGCAACTATTTCAGCATCATTACATGAAGAAATATCGCGTTTCCTAGCATCATTAAATTCTGAAAAATTTCCTGTTTCAATCATATGTTAGTAAGTTTAAGTGGACAAACCGTGCTACATCTTGTACAATTGTTGCTGTCGGTAAAACAGCTATACTCTTTCATGCGATTATTGGTTATAATGGTGTCATAATGATTAGCTTCATTTATATTACGAGATAAATCTGCTATATGTGCCGCTACTTTTGCCGCTCTAATTGCTTCAATTGTGGCATCTTGTGTAATTGCAGATTCAGAGTGCTCATATCGTGTTACACAATTAATGATATGTGCACATCCTATATAGGCGGCAAAAGATGCTCCAATTGCATTGGCAATATGATCTGCATTGATTGCGGTATCAGTAGGCAAAGGGCCTAAAGGCATTATAGGAGCATTAAATTTACTTAATAATTTCGAATGATCTGATATTTTATCCAAAGTTATGTGACCAATATTCTCCACCATAACTTTAACACCTTTACTTTGTAATAATTTACAAATATCAAGTTGTCGCAATGTTTCCTTTATATGTATTGAATCACACGCGTCCAAAATTGTACCAGGACGAAAGGTTGTGCCAAGACTAATAACCACGTCATGTTTCAAGGCGATATCCGCAATCTCATCTATGTGCTCCCTAAAAATATTCTGTGTTCGATTATTTATTCTACTATCGTGTAAAACCATTCCACCCCCACGGCTAGTAACGGGTATTTTGCGTATTTGGCGAGCTTTATAGAATAGATCAAGATCTGCTGTAAAGTGTATAGTTATAAAAGAGACACCATCACTACAAAGCTGGAAAAAGGCATTTCGAATCTCATCCCACTGATATCCTCGTGATTTTGTAAATCTACGATAAGAGAGTACAACCCCAAAAGGTATTCCAAGCTTATTCTTGATATAATTATAGAGAGGTTTTTCCAATTCTATCAGGCTTAAATCCATCATCATATCTGGCAATTCATTACATGATTGAATGAATTCAAGCTTTGAAATCTCAGATTCGATATCTTCTATTTTGTTACAACCTATATTGCAATTAATTCTAATTGGAGAATTACCACCAATAGTCAGTCCATCCTTAAATGTTATCATACTTATGTCTCTTGGTTTACATATGGAAATTCATCTATAATCAACAGCTTTTTCATACACTCCTTCAAACAGAATCATTTCTCGTTTGGTAATGCCCAATCTGTTTGCTAATGCACGCCAGTCTTTAACTGCAGCAACAACTTTGTCGATAATTTCTTTTGCGATTGTATGAGTAAGCATATATTCATCACATGAGTCCAAAAGAATTGAGAGATCTGACTTATTGGTATTACTATTGATCAGCAGACTCTGGTGGTCATTCAGAGTCGGGTTCATATCGTATGCAGGAGATAGAACCCACCCCTTCGCTGTGAGCAAGAATCCGTGATTACGGAAATGGTCATCGCTATTGCCAACACATATATTGAAAGCAACCCTACGGAACAGCTCGCGCAAGTTTGCATCAACATCAGTACAGCCACTCAAAATAAAATCAACAATGTCAACATATCCGTGTCCTGTTGTGGCATTATCGCCATCATTCAGTCCCAGCAGTGTCATTGCCGATGCAAAATGAATTCTTTCACCCGCATCAGTTCTGTCAAAGCGACGAGAAAGCAGCGTATGATGTTTGTCATTTGTTGCAATCACCTTAGTTTCAGCAGCGTTGATGCCTGCATTTTGGGCTAACAGATGACAGAAATGTTCCCACAATCCCACATCATAATCATCTTTTAACGACGGGAACTTGGCAACACATATACTGCGATCGGTATCTACAACATTTGCTTTGGGACGAGCACCTCCAAGCGAAGAACCAGGTTGCACAAGTTGTGCTATCCATCGTTTTTCTGGAAGTTCATTAACATCCTCACTTTTCTCAATCTCCTTGCTCGCCGCAATTAGTTCGCGCAAGTCGGTCAATGGCGGAATACGCAACGAATTATCAGCGTTTATAAACTCACCATCAGGCTTCTCCTTAAAACGGAATCCGCCCATACGGGAAAAGTCGTCTATACCCGTCAAAAAATCAAACGACGAAAGGCGACGTATCGGTCGATTTTCATCTTGTGCCAATATCTGCTCACGACGCAATAACAAGGTGCGTCCCCATCTATCGGGAAGAGCATCGGCAAAGCAACCGAAAATATCCTTATTCGGCTGTGTGTATTGTATTCCCAGATAGTTATTGATATCTTCACTAAGGTTTATAGCGTTGTACTTTTTCATCCAACTATCAGCAAACCTAAAACTATAGCTGTCCGAACCACGAAGCGATTCGTAGCCTAATTCTCCAACAAGTTCAATATCCTTGAGCCAATCAAAATCGGCATACACATACAATTTCTTCATAATCCGCTACTCCTTTTTAGATGCCCTTTCACGCTGTGGCAAATTCATATCCTGCAATGCTCTGCCAAGTTCGTCATCCTTTGCTAAAGAGAGAATATCGTCATCCAGCTGCAGAGCATACAACACACGCAAATAGATACCAATAGCCACTGTGGGCACACCTTTTTCTATTCGTGACACAGTGAGAGAAGAGCAAGTAGCACGCTCTGCCACCTGTGCGACACTCAAGTTACGACGCAATCGGGCAAGCTTTATCTGCTCACCAACAATTTGCATTTTTTGCTCCAACTTTCGGGGCAACTTAGTTCCCATTGTACTCTTTGCCATAACAATAACACATCATATAATATGCAAAGATAATACTTTTTCTTTATTTTATGATACATTGAATAAAAAAACACTAATCTTTAAGACAACATTTTTTATTTTATTACAATATCCCCATCATTCTTATCGTTATATAAAAAAACAACACTTGCAAAGGACGCAATGAAAATAGAACGAAAGCTTGCTATAGGCTATACCGTCATTGTCGCCCTGATAACGGGTATCGTATATACATACCTTCACGAATGGCGGCAGATGAACAGGTTGGAGAATGAGATAAAACAGATTCACGAACTCAGAAGAAACATACGCAACGCATACGTGCATATGCTGGATCTCACCATGTTCGGCGAGACCATACTTGAATGGGACGATGAAGATCCAGCCGTATATCGGGCAAAACGCTTGAAACTTGACAGCATATTATGCGGATTCAAAGAATATTATTCCGGTGAAAGGATTGACAGCCTGAGAAATCTGATGGCTGAAAAAGAAGACCTTCTTTTCAATATCTCAGAACTCTTCGAACGACAGATGGAACTCAATAAAGAACTCGCCGAACGTGTCCCCGCAATCGCATACGAAAGCGCAAAGGAATCCAAGAAAAAGAAGAAAAAAGGATTCCTGGAAATCTTCAGGAAAAAGGAGGACAAAACCCAATCCGTCACATCGGCACAACTCCATTCCCTCAACCGCGATGTCATAAAGAAACAGACGGAACATCTCGGACGACTTTCAGCTACAGCAGACAATCTCGCATACCGTAACCTGAATATAAACATGCAGCTTAAAGGCCTCATCGAAGCGATGGACAAACGCATCACAACTGACCTGAGCGAACGTGAGCAACAAATCACAAAGACACGTGAAGAATCGAAAATATACATCGCCAGCATTACATTATTTCTGCTCATGATGCTCATTGCATCATACTTCGTCATCATGCGTGACTACGCAAGCAAAGAACGTATACGCCGCAAACTGGAAGAAAGCAACCGCAAGAATGCGGAACTGCTTGAAATGCGTAACAAGATCATCCTGACCATCTCCCATGACATACGCGGACCCCTTAACGGAATATACGGCAGCGCGGAACTGGCGATGGAGACACGCGACAAGAAGAAACGTAATCACAAACTTAAGAACATCACCACTTACTGCAAGCATATACTCCAGCTTGTAAACAACCTGCTTGACGTCTATAGGCTTAACGAAGCGAAAGAGACAGCCCGCAGAATACCTTTCCGTATATCCGACATGCTTAGCCGTACCGCTGACGGCATCATACAGCAGACCGATGCCAAAGGTCTGTTCTTCGAACATGAATTCAAAGACACCGATGTCGTTGTAAAAGGAGACCCTGACAGGATAGAGCAGATAATCGGTAATCTGTTATCAAATGCAGTAAAGTTCACCTCTGCTGGATATGTCAAATTCAAAGCTAGTTATACAGATGGAAAACTCATGATAGAGATAAGCGACACAGGCATAGGAATGTCCGAAGAATTGCTGCGACGAATTTATCTACCTTTTGAGCGTGCCACAGATGACAAAAATACGGAAGGTTTCGGACTTGGCTTAACAATCACAAAAGGTCTTGTCACCTTGCTTAACGGTACGATAGATGTAAAAAGCAAGCTTGGATGTGGTTCTACGTTTACCATCATATTGCCGTTGCCGATAACCAACGATAACATTGATGAAGAAGATGTGGTATTCGACGACTCCATGCATCTTCCACAGAATGTAATCGTCATTGACGACGACTGTTTCCAGCTTGAGGTCATCAAGGATATGCTGGAACGTAACAGAGTCTCATGCACAATCTGCACAAAAGTCGAGAAGCTGACAGAAGAATTGCGCAAAAGGAACTATGACCTGCTGCTCACAGACATCCAGATGCCTGACGCCAACGGGTTTGAGCTGTTGAAACTGCTTCGCAGGTCACGTATCGGCAACTCAAGAGACATACCCGTCGTGGCTATGACGGCACGAAGCGACAGCGAAAGGAACACATTGCTTGAGGCAGGTTTTGACGGATGCATATTCAAGCCATTCTCCATGAATGAACTGCTTAAACACATGGCATCTGTCATCAAAGGTCGTGAAGTTGAATATAAAACGGACTTTTCCAAAACACTTGCGGAAGTGACAGACAGGAGGCTCATCCTTAAATCCATAGTCGAGACATGTGAAAAGGATATTGCGGACCTAAAGAATGCCGTTTTATCAAATGACATCAAATCAATGCAAAGTACTGCACATCGTATGTTTCCAATGTGGGAAATGCTCTCAATGGAAGGCATTCTGTCAACATACCGCAATATATTGGAAAGCCCAAGTTCTGACATCAAGACAATAACGACCAACACGAATCTTATTATAAACCATATAGAACGTCTTATGGATGATACCGTAAATGAGATAAACAGAATCGACGATGAAGAAAAAGATACTGATAGTAGAAGATAACGTGACCCTATCGCAGATTCAGCGGCAATGGCTATGCCGTGAAAATTATGACGTTGTTACCGCAATAGACGAAGTTGCCGCCCGCAAACTTTTAAACAAGGAAAAATTCGACCTCATATTCTCGGACGTACGTCTGCCCAAAGGCGACGGGATTTCACTGCTCGAATGGCTGAACAGTGAAAGAATCGACATACCGTTTGTGATAATGACGGAATACGCTTCGGTAACCGACGCTGTCAAGGCTATCAAGATGGGTGCAAAGGATTATCTTGCAAAGCCAGTATATCACGAACAGTTAGTTGAAATGACAAAGGAACTTCTGAAACCCGTATCAACGATACGCAGGAATGAGAAGGAACTGTTCAAACGGGTAAGTCCCAAAGCAAAGGAAGCTGAATATCTTGCAGAACTTGTTGCACCATCGGACATATCAGTTCTGATACTCGGTGCAAACGGTACTGGCAAGGAATCCATAGCACGAAGCATACATTTCCACAGCACACGTAAAGATATGCCCTTCGTCGCTATAAATTGTGGTGTCATACCACAAGAACTTGCATCGTCCATGTTCTTCGGTCATGTCAAAGGAGCTTTTACAGGTGCAGACAGCGACAAGACTGGTTACTTCGACTCCGCCAATGGTGGAACGCTCTTCCTTGATGAGATTGGCACCTTGCCTTTTGACATGCAATCGTCTCTGCTACGTGTATTGCAGGAAGGAACATTCATACCGATAGGTTCAAATACGGAACGTAATGTGAATGTCCGCATTGTAGCGGCGACTAACGAGGATATGGGAAAAGCTATCAGTGACGGACGTTTCCGTGAAGATCTGTATCATCGGTTGGGAGAATTCGAGATTCTCCAGCCATCACTGCGTGATTGTCCAGAAGACATTCTGCCGCTCGCGGAGTTCTTCCGTAAAAGGTTTTCCGAGGAGCTGCATAAGGAGACAGCCGGTTTCACATCAGAAGCAGAACGGCTGCTTCTTTCACACGGCTGGTCTGGAAATATCAGGGAGTTGCAGAACAAGATAAGACGTGCGGTACTAATGACAAAGAATAGACTTATTGACCATACCTCATTGAGCATCACCATATCGCCGCCAATACATACAAACACAACAGAGCTCCCATTGCTACCGTTAAGAGACGAAGAAAATGAAAAGCAGAATATCATCAGAGCGTTGCATTCCTGTGGCGGAAACAAATCAAAGACAGCCATAATACTAAATATAAATCCTTCCACATTGTATAGGAAAATTATAAAGTATGGAATTAAATAATGATTTAGCATTATGACATTAACAAAAAATATATCTTTGCCGTATAAAATAAAGATTACGTAAAATTAAACGTTAATATATAACAACATAATATAGGGACAAGACATCATATTGTATTACATATACTGATCAAGACATACTAATACATACAATTTTGCTCATATAATTTCAAACAAACTTTAGTAGTAATTTTAATTTATTCCTAATATATGAAATCATTAAAATCATACATCAAAGAACAAAATAAATTATATACAAACACCATTATGCCTTTAAAGGACATCTATTTTGATGCAATATATTTTGACTTTTTAGAATCTGATCGAACCCCAATATTGGAAGCCTTATTTCAAAAAATTCCAGGTGTAAAAAAATACGGATATAGAATAGACATCCCTTTCGGAGAGCAACGTCCAGGCAATCAAAAACACATGCATATTTATGTAAAAAACAATCAAATTTTTGCGATCAATGCTGATGGTTCTGCACATGATGGATATCACAATGTAAAAATTCCTGATGAAATAGTTCCCTTTATTAAAAGCAAAGGCATAGTCGTTCCACCAAACAACATCATTGAATGTTTTTCTGTTCAAGAAGAACAAAATTTACTATGTGAATCTAATTCTAATTGTATGGATGTATTTAATAAAATTGCTATTGTCATTACAAATGAATCCATCAACTCTACCGACATTATCTGTAACTCTAAAATAAAAGATAATTTTAACAACATAAATTTACTAATGATAATAGAAAAAACATATTTAAAAAATATTCTTGTTGACATTAATAAAGATTTCAATAAATTAGGTCACAAACTAAAAACAATTGAAATAATGAATGACAGATGCTTTTCTGAAAAACGACTAAATTTATATATAGTATGGTCTTAAATATCCGATATAATCCATTTTTATGTGTCATATTATTTCTTACTTATAAAACTCATTAATTTGTCATTATCTGTAATTTATCTCTAATAAAAAACTATTCCATAGATAATTAGCATTCATTGTAATTTATAATATTTTCCAACTTTTCTTGCAGTTTGCAATAGCAGTTTGCGAAAAAGTCTTGCATTTTGCAATAGTCCTCAAACATCACAATATTCTTTCTAAGATTTTTATTTTACTGATACACAGCATTGTATCCATGTATTATTATGTCTTATCATGTCATTGGCACGCACTGTGACATTTATGACGGTATAACCTGTTGCGCAACAAGGTGTGATAA
>JAZRNQ010000005.1:0-27884 GCA_045648285.1 Bacteroidales bacterium
GTCGTATGGGGTTTGGTGGGTAGCGTTGAAGAGATAGTGGCTCATGCCGCCGCCCTTCCGTATCCCGTTTTAATAAAAGCCTCTGCGGGCGGCGGCGGCAAGGGCATGCGTGTCGTGGAAGATGCCTCACAGCTACGCCCATCGTTGGAGCAAGCATCACGCGAAGCAGAACGTTACTTCGGCAACGGACAGATTTTCATTGAACAATATATAAGAAACCCTCGTCATATCGAGGTGCAGATTCTCGCCGACCATCATGGCAATGTAATACATCTCTACGAACGCGAGTGCTCGGTGCAGAGACGCTACCAGAAAATCATAGAAGAGTCTCCTTCACCAACGCTGACAGAAGAAAGACGTCAGGCTATATGTAACACTGCCGTCGACATCTGTAAGAAGATGAACTACAATAACGCTGGTACTGTAGAGTTCATCGTCGATGAGAACCAGAACTTCTACTTCCTTGAGATGAACACCAGAATACAGGTGGAACATCCGGTCACAGAACAAAGAACGGGTATAGACATCGTAGAGGAGCAGATTCGCATAGCACGCGGTAAAGTTATGGGCTACACCCAGGATTCTATAGTGGCTAACGGTCATGCCATAGAATGTAGAATATATGCCGAAGATCCTGAAAATAACTTCATGCCTGCACCAGCTCAGCTGACTTTATATCACGAGCCTAAGATGCGCGGCGTGAGAATAGACAGCAGCATCGACGGACCTACAACCATCTCCGATAGCTACGACCCTATGATAAGCAAGCTTATCTGCCACGGCAAGACAAGAGAGGCTGCTATCGAGATTACAAGAAACGCTCTTAAAGATTATATAGTACAGACATATAGAACCAATATACCTTATCTCCAAAGCGTGATAGACAATAAAGATTTTATCGAAAATAAAATCGATACGTCTTATTGCGAGAAACATCAGGAGGAACTTCTCGGTTCAATGCGCACTATGCGTGATGAGATAAAGAAAGAAGATGTGGTGGCATTGTTCCTTTTCCATGACTTCAATAAACTTTATCTTGAAAATAAAGAGATAAACAACGTCTGGGAAAGAATAGGATATTGGCGTTATAACATGAATATCACTGTCAGCGTTGATGGTCAACAGCCAATAGCCAATAGCCAACAGCCAATGGCTTTCAATGTTAAGATAGAAAAGATAAGTCCGAAGACACTGAAGTGTAAGATTAACGGACAGGATTACGAGGTGTTGTTGTCGCAGAATGGCGGTGATATCAACAAGGTTATCATCAATGGAGCAACGGAGTCTATCTTCGTCTCAGAGGTCTCGGGCAATAGCTATTGCGTTCATCTCAGAGGCTTGGATTTCATCTGTCGTCGTGATGATGAGCTTAACTACTCTAAGGATTATTCTAATACAGATACTAAAAACAACGACATGACATATTACTCTCCTATGCCAGGAAAGGTTATCAAAGTCAATGTGAAAGAAGGCGATGACGTTAAGGAAGGCGATGTGTTGTGCGTTGTTGAAGCAATGAAAATGGAAAACAACATCAAGGCGATGACATCAGCTAAGGTGGCTAAGGTATGTGTCGCTGAAGGTGATAAAGTAGACGTTAAAAATATTTTGATAGAATTATCGATATGAATTTTGATTTGACAAAAGAACAGATTGAGTTTCGTGAGAAAGTTCGCGACTTCGCTGAACGCGAGGTGAAAGCTGTCGCTTCTTATAACGACGAGAATGAGATATTCGATGTTGAGCTGACAAAGAAGATGGCAGACCTCGGGCTTCTCGGCATGTGTGTCCCAAAGGAATATGGCGGACATGGACTCGATACTCTCTCTTATATCATCGCTGTTGAAGAACTCGCTAGAGTTGACGGTTCTACAGCAGCTACTATTGCAGCAGGCAACTCATTAGGCATCAGCCCTATCAAAGAATACGGAACCAAAGAACAGAAAGAGAAATACCTCCCACGTCTTTGTAAGTCACATCTCTGGGGCTTCGGCTTGACAGAAGAAAACGCTGGCTGTGACTCAAGAGGTACACAGTCGACAGCACGATTGGAAGATGATAAATGGATTGTCAACGGCTCCAAGATTTTCATCACCAACAGCGCTACTCCGATGACATTGGGAAGTACCATACAAGTCATCACCGGCGAAAATAACGGCAAGCCAGAATTTACCACCTTCCTTATCGAAAACGACACACAAGGCTTCTGCCAAGAACCTATGCATCGTAAGATGATGTGGCGTGCTTCCAACACAGGCAAACTCACCTTCAATAATGTTGAGCTTCCAAAGGAAAATATGTTAGGCACTCCAGGACAAGGCTCTCATATCATGCTCGCAACCTTAGACGGCGGTCGTCTCTCTATCGCTGCTATGGGATTGGGATGCGCACAAGGTGCCTACGAGATGGCGTTGGCTTACTCTAAAGAAAGAGAACAGTTCGGCAAGCAGATATGTAAGTTCCAGGCTGTCAGTTTCAAACTCGCTGATATGGCGATGAAGATAGAAGCAGCTCGTGCCTTGCTTTATAAGGCTTGCAGGATAAAAGACGCAGGAATGCCTTACGGCAAAGAAGCAGCGATGGCGAAACTATATTGCTCAGAGGTAGCTGCCGAGGTATGCGACAACGCAGTACAGGTGATGGGTGGTCACGGATTGTTAAAAGATTTTAACATGGAACGATTCTACCGCGACCAGAGAATATTACAGATAGGAGAGGGAACTTCAGAGATATTACGTCTCGTCATTTCAAGATATATAGGATGTTAAATAGAATTCAATAATAAACAAAAACTCGTATTATGAACAAATTAGAACAAATGTTTGAAGTATTGCGTAGCCGTCCAAAGAAACGCTTGGTAGCAGCTTACGCTAATGATGATCACACAATCTGCGCTGTCAGCGAAGCAGTAGACAATGGCTTGATTGAAGCTACTTTATGTGGTGACAAAGACGTTATTGCTAAGGTTTGCGAAGCAGAAAAGATTGACATCAACAAATTTACCATCATTCATGAAACAGAAGATGTAAAGGCAGCAGCAAAAGCTTGTGACCTCATCAACTCAGGTGAAGCTGACATCATGATGAAAGGTCTTCTCTCAACAGACAAATACATGCGCGCTATCTTGAACAAAGAACGCGGCTTATGCCCTCCAAACGCTACATTGGCTCACGTCTGTGCAATAGAAAATCCTAACTATCACAAATTGATGATTGCTAGCGACTGCGCTATCATCCCAGCTCCAGATTTCAAACAAAAACAAACATTATTAAAATATTTAGTAGCAACAGCAAACGCATTGGATATCAAGAATCCTAAGTTGGCTGTCATCACTGCTACAGAACAAATGCTCGTTGGTATGCAAGCATGTGTCGACGCTGCTCTCATCACCAAGATGGCAGAACGCGGTCAAATCAAAGGATGTGTCGTTGACGGCCCTATCTCATTAGACCTCGCTATCGATGCTGAAGCAGTAGCTATCAAAGGCTTCAAGAGCCCTGTCGCTGGCGACGCCGACTGTCTCCTCTTCCCATGTATCGAAGCAGCTAACGTATTCTACAAATGTAACAGCAAGTTCAACCACGCTGAAGTAGCAGCTGTCGTTATGGGTGCTAAAGTACCATGTGTCTTGTCATCACGCGGCGATACTGCAAAGACAAAATTATATTCAATAGCATTAGCAGCATTATTAGCTAAATAACAATAAAACAAAAAAGACTATGAGTTACAAATTATTAATCATTAACCCAGGTTCAACATCAACTAAGATTGCTGTTTTCCAAGATAAAGAATGTGTCTTCAAGACAAATATCAAACACTCTGCAGAAGAGATAGCTCCATTTGAACATATCGCTGACCAATATCACTTCCGTAAAGATGTTATCCTTAACACTTTGAAAGAAGCTGGCATCGAACTCAATGACCTTTCAATGGTTGTTGGCCGTGGCGGTTTGTTAAAACCACTCACATCAGGTATCTACGAAGTTAACGAAGCAATGAAACGCGACTTGATTAACAGCCCTGTCGGTGAACATGCTTGTAACCTCGGCGGTTTGATAGCTGACGATATCGCTAAGTCAGTAGGCGTTAAAGCTTATATCGCTGACCCAGTTATCGTTGATGAAATGGAAGAAGTAGCACGTTTCTCAGGACATCCTGCATTCCCACGTATGTCTGTTTTCCACGCTTTGAACCAAAAGATGATTGCTCGTCAACATGCAGCTACAGTAGGCAAGAAATATGAAGAGTTGAACCTCATCGGTATTCACCTCGGCGGTGGTATCTCAGTGGCAGCTCACAAGAAAGGTCGTGTTGTTGACGTCAACAACGCATTGAATGGCGACGGTCCTTTCACACCAGAACGTTCAGGCGCATTGCCATCAGGTCCTCTCATGACAGCTTGCTTCAGCGGTAAATATACCAAGAAAGAAATAGACCTCATGCTTAAAGGTCAAGGCGGTTTCGTCGCTTACCTCGGCACTAACGACGCTATGGAAGTTGAAAACCAAGTGAAGGCTGGCAATAAAGAATGGGAACTCGTATATCGCGCTATGGCTTACCAAGTAGCTAAAGAAATAGGCGGCCTCGCTGCATCAGCATTCAGCATGGACGTTGACGCTATCTTCTTGACAGGCGGTATGGCATACGACAAGAACTTCTGCAAAATCATTGAAAGCCACGTCGGTAAGATTGCTCCAGTATGCGTATATCCAGGTGAAGACGAAATGATGGCTCTTACATTAAATGGACTCATGGTTCTCAACGGCGAAGTAGAAGCTAAGATTTACGAATAAAAGTCTATAAGACTACAAGACAACAAGTCTACAAGACAACAAGTAGAGACGTATCATTATACGTCTCTCTTTTTTTTTGAACTCTGAACTAAGGCTGTTGGATGTTGGCTGTTGAACTTTGAACTTTGAACTCTGAACTCTGACTTATAGACTCAAAGACTCAAAGTTTCTCTGCGACTTTGTGACTCAGAATCTCAGAATCTCAAAATCTCAGAATCTCAAAAACTTAGTGTCTCAGTGACTTGGTGACTTGGTGACTCAAAATTCCTCAATTCCTCAATTCCTCAAATCCTAATTCCAAAGTCGCACGTCCGTGCGCCTCTACGCGAGACCTAAAAAAATCTCAGCAACTCAACAACTCAAAATTCCTCAGTTCCTCAATTCCTCAGTTCCTCAGTTCCTCAGTTCCTCAATTCCTCAATTCCTCAGTTCCTTAGTTCCTTAGTTCCTAACAAAAAAAATCCTATTACGTTTAAAACTTATTGTTTTTTTTATTAAATTTGTGAACTTATTCTTTCTTAAAGAAACTAAGACTAAACAACTAGATTAATAAAACTTTTTAAACTATAAAAACTGAGAACTATTACTACTCAGTGACTGTTTTAAAACAATGATAACTAAAACTGATTATAGACTTTTATCTGAAAACTTGACGACTCAAAAATTGAAAACTTTCAATTTTCAGTTTTCAATTTTCAACTTCATAAAACCTCCTGGCACAGCTTATCCGCAGTCTGTTGACTGTTGTCCGTTGACCTTAAAAAAGCATACCCAAGGACTGTTGACTGTTGTCTGTTGTCCGTTGACTTTTAAAAAGCTTTCATATTCTGCTATATTGTAGAGTGTGGAAGCTTTTTTTTATTGACTTTAAAAAAATTAAAACCGAATATTAACTATGACACAGACTCTGACACCGACACAGAAAAAGCATACCCACGGACTGTTGTTCGTTGTCTGTTGTCTTTAAACAAACAAAATGAAAAAACTCTACAAACTACTTCTCATCTGCCTCCTGACGATAGCGGGAGGTAGCAATGCGCTCAATGCGAAGTCGTACAACAATGGCGACACTAAAAACAATTTAGCAACAACAAACACCAACTCAACTGTTACATACACCATAACAGTTAACGCCTCACCTTCATCCTATGGCACCGTATCTGGTGGAGGCGAATATGAGGAAGGTAGTATTGTTACATTAACCGCAGAACCCAAAAGTGGCAGAGAATTTGTCGAATGGCAAAAAGATGGTGTACAAGTCTCTACCGATACAGAATACACTTTCACCGTCACTGAAAGCTGTACCCTGACTGCCAAATTCAAATATAAGGAATATTCCATTACATATTATGCTAATGACGGTTCTGAACAAACTTACGTAGACCATAAGTCTCATGGTAGCAACTACAATATTATCAATCACACCACATGCGGTTTTACACCTCCAGAAGGCATGGTTTTCATAGCTTGGGCTAGAAATAGCGTAGATGGCTATCAAATGGCACCAGGACAGTCTTTCAGCAACAACAGTGATTGTTCGTTTTACGCCATATGGGATACTCCAGTAGTATCTGTAATCATTGGTAACGACACCACCCAATACGGTTCTTTAGTAGATGCCTTTAATTACGCAAACGGTAAAACAGCTACAATCACTATGCTTAAAGATTGGGACAACTCCGTATTATCTGATCATCCAAAATTCACTAGCAATAATACCATAGTAACACTAGACCTTAACGGCAAAAGAATCTATAACGATAGCTATCCATCCGAATCAAACGCATTGGAATTTTCAGGTGACTGCATCATAAAAAACGGAGAGATAGAGTTTACAGGCGGAGGTCAGTATATTAAATTCTATAGCACTTCATCTCAAAAAAAACTTACTATCCAAGGCGATGTTAAAATCACCAACAAAAATTCATACGGAAGATGTATATCTTTAGGCAATAACAATACCGTTATTATTGAGAACGGTGCAGAAATAAGTTCTCCAAATAATGATGATACAAATGAAGCAGCTATTTTCTTTTACGGTAACGGCACACTCATTATCAATGGTGGTACAATTTCGTCAAAGAAAAACTGTATTTTTTCAAACAATAATGCACCTAACAGCATCGTAGTTGTCAATGCTGGTAATTTTAACAACGTAAAAGCTGGCGATGTCTATTTCAATGTTGAACACAATACTACAGTCATAGGTAATGCATGGTACAAACTTACCAACAATATCCCTTCAACTACTGCCACCATTGAATATACATCAAACACAACAAAATACAATGAAACAACATACGGTCTTGCAGACAACATCGTATCAGTTACAGCAACACCTACAAACAATGATATAAAAATCTCGAAGCTTCTAGCTAATGACATAGAAGCAACTCTTACTAATGACATTTATAGTTTTACAATGCCTAAAACAATTGTAACACTAAGTGCTGAAACAATTGATTTAATTGGAAACAACAAATGCGGCGATAGTCTTTATTGGTATGTTAATGATGAAAACACTCTCACCATATTTGGCACAGGTGCAATGTGGGATTATGAATATTATGGCAATAATATTCCTCCTTGGGGAGAATTGGAAACAGCACCAACATCATTGGTCTTGGAAGAAGGCATCACACATATTGGAAATTCTGCTTTTGATTCTTGTGAAGGTTTTACAGGTACTTTGACAATCCCTAACAGTGTCAAGACTATTGGAAATTCTGCTTTTTATAATTGTTCCGGTTTCACAGGTTCCTTGACAATACCTATCAGCGTCACCACTATTGGAAATTCTGCTTTTTATAATTGTTACGGTTTCAATGGTTCTTTGACAATACCAAACAGCGTCACGTATATTGGAAATAATGCTTTTTCTTATTGTTCCAGTTTCACTGGTTCTTTGGCAATACCTAACAGCGTCACGACTATTGGAAGTTCTGCTTTTGATTCTTGTTCCGGTTTCACTGGTTCTTTGACAATTCCTAACAGCGTCACGGCTATTGGAAATTATGCTTTTTGTGATTGTTACGGTTTCAATGGTTCTTTGACAATACCTAACAGCGTCACTACTATTGGAGAATATGCTTTTTTGAGTTGTGATGGTTTCACAGATATTTTCTTCTACAGAGATGCGAATCCTACAATTGGAGAAAATGCTTTCTCAAACATAAATGCTATGGTTTATGCTCCTGTAATCTGGGAATCATTTGATAATATTCCAGAAGACAAGTTGGTGAAGATGCCTACTTTTGTTGGACAACAGTCATCGTCCACAGGATGGGTTGGCTTGGCTGATGGTCAGACATGGCCTGACGAAGATGATAATGTGGCTATTAACGCTTCGCTTGTTTTGGGAAGTCAACAAGACTACAAGACAACAAGACAACAAGGTAGAGACGTCACTCCTATGGCGTCTGAAATTCTCAAAGTAAAGAGTTTTGGTCTTTGTGGTAATGAAAATACTACTAATGGTAATATAACTATTGAAGATGGCGGTCAGCTTTATTGTGAAGTTGCGAGAGGTGTGGTTACTGTGAAGAAGGAGATTGTCGGCTATGCCGAGACAACAAGACAACAAGACAACAAGACAACAAGTGAGAGCGTATGGTACACTATTGCGTCTCCATTGAAGGATACTATTCAAATAATTCCTAATTCCTCATTCCTAACTCCTAATTCAGACTTATATCGCTACGATGAACCTTCTCACACTTGGCAGAATGCTAAACCTGGTCCTAACAGCACTAACTTCCAGACTTTAGACCCAGGACGCGGTTATCTCTATGCTAATGCCGAAAACACAACCTTAGAATTTACAGGTGATATCAATACAAAAGCAGTTACTTACAATCTCACTGCTGAGAGTGATGTGCTTAATGGTTTCCATCTTATTGGCAATCCTTTCACTCATGATATTTATTTAGGAGAGTCAATAAAAACAAAAGGAACACAAAATATAATCTTTGAATTAAACGATCGTTATGGAGATGGTTGGAATGGAGCTGCTTTGAACTTATCTTTCTCTGATGGAACTCCTGATAAAACAATTACTCTTGGACATGGTTATTCTAAAACAGAAACTATATACATAGGTTCCAGTGTTACAGTAACAGTCTCATTTATGGTAGGCGGTTATCCAGATGAATGTTCATTTACCATTAAATACGATGATGGAACAATAATTTGTGACGAATATTCTGATGAAGGAAGTTTAGATGTAGAGAATGATGCGACATTAACAACATTCACCGTTGGAGGAGTAATGGATGTTTTAGCCAACGGCTACTACACTCTCACAGGCGAAGGTGCTTGGGCTGCTGAGGCTTCAACAACAGAAGCTATCAAGCCAATGCAAAGCATCTTGGTCAAGTCGTTGGTGGATGATTATGAGTTGCCTATTTTTAATATCAGCCGTCAGCAATCTCGTAATAGCTCACAACTCACAGCTCATAGCTCATTGCAGTTAACAGTTGCTAACGCTAAATATTCCGACAGAGCTTTCGTGGTATTCGACAAAGGCGTAGGTCTCGACAAGATGAATCACGAGAATGAGGATATTCCTATGTTATATATCCCAATGGATGATGCAGATTATGCTATCGCTATGATGGATATTAACGTGAACGAGATTCCTGTCAACTTCGAGACAAACGTCATGGGAGAATATACAATCTCATTAAGACAAGAAAACTGCGAGTTTGAAGAATTATATCTCTTAGATAAAGAAACAAACACAACAGTAAATATTCTTGAACAAGATTATACCTTCATCGCTACATCAAGCGATAACCCAGAAAGATTCGTATTGTTGAAAAAAGACAACAGACGACAGACAACAGACAACAGTCATTTTGCATATCAATCAGGAGAAGAACTCATCCTCTCAATCGAAGGCTCAGTACAAATCGTTGATATGTTAGGAAGAATAGTCTATTCTAATGATGTTGCAAGCGACAACAACAGAATCGACGTAAGCGACTTCAAGGACGCAGCATACGTTGTAAGAGTAGTCAACGAAGAAGGTGTTAAGGTTCAAAAGATAATTTTATAAAATAGTGGAGAGTGTAGAGTTTAGAGTGTAGAGTAGTTTGAAGATAAACTTACAACTGCTCTAAACCCTCAACTCTCAACTCTAAACTCTAAACTCTCAACTCTCAACCCTCAACTCTCAACTCTCAACTCTCAACTCAAAAAAAGAAAAACATGAAAAAGATAATATTAGCAATAGCATTATTCGCTGCTGTCGGTGCAAACGCACAAAGCGATGGTTTCTTCAGATACAGCAATGTTGAAGAACAAAGAACAAACGAATCATGGGGCACAATGCCAGCTATGATAGGCCACGGCATGGATGGTGACCAAAGCGCACCGCTTGGTTCAGGACTGTTACTCCTCGGAGGCATGGCAGTTCTTTACGCATCACGTAAGAGAAAATAATTATACGGACGTGATTCATCGTGTCCTGATATAAATTGAAGAAGGCGCTACCGAGAAGTAGCGCTTTTTTTTGAACTAAAATCTTTAAAAAACTCGAAAACTCAAAATCCCTCATACCCTTAGTTCCTTAGCTCCTCAATTCCTCAATTCCAAAGTCGCACGTCCGTGCGCCTCTACGCGAGACTCTGAACTATGACTAATGGCTAAGGGCTAATGGTAAATGGCTAAGGGCGAATGGCTAATGGTAAAAGGCTAAGGGCAAAAGGCTAATCGGTCGCTGAGCTTGTCGAAGCGCCGAACTTTGCCTTCGACAGGCTCAGGTATCTCTGGAACTTTGAACTTTGAACTTTGAACTCTGACTTATTGACGCAAAGACGCAAAGACGCAAAGTTTTTCTGCGACTTTTAAAAAACTCTGAACTTTGAACTCTGAACTTTGAACTCTGAACTTTGAACTATGACACTGACTTATAGACTCAAAGACGCAAAGACTCAAAGACTCAAAGTTTCTCTGCGACTTTGTGACTCTGCGTCTTTAAAAAAAACTCTGAAACTCGGTGTCTTAAAACTCCCTTCTCGTTGGTTTCTTCTCTTCTTGCCACAGGAATCCTTTCAGGTGTTCCATGTCGGCTTTCAGTTGTTCCTCTGGGTATAAGGTCTCCTTGATATTGCTGTAATGTTTGATTCTGGAAATCTGTCTGTTTCTGATTATGATATCCATCTCGGCAGACTGTGAGATGTTGATTCCTATTAGGCTGCCGTCGTCATCGCGGAGCCAGTAGATGGTCTCGGCATTGCCTTTGTTGTACATATTGTCAATGTCCTTGTCTCTGAAATAGGTGGTGATTTCTTTGCCTTTCACCTGGTTGAATCCTTTGATGGAGTCTTGCTGTATGACGAAGGCATTAGGATACATCACGAGGTTTTCTATAGCTTGACCTTTGACTTTTATGTCGATGAGGTCGCCGCTGAGCTGTGAGTCTTCTGCCCATATCACCGGCTCAGTCCTCATATACACCATAGAGTCGGTGACGACGTAATGTAATGAGTCGCATTTGCCTTGGACGTCGTTTCTGAAAAAACGTACGTTATAAAATGCATTGATGCGTTGGACGTCGTTGCTTATAGTGTCGAAGTAGACATACATGCTGTCGGCTATGGCAAACAAGGTGTCGACTTCTTCGTAATAATAAGCTCTTAGATTGTCTGTTATCATGCACTTGCCTATGTTTTTCCACAGCTCTGCATATTCGCCAGTGAGGGTTGCCTTGTTGGTGGTGTCAACGATGACCACGTCGCTGAGTGCTTTGGCATAGCCTGTCTTTCTGTTGTAGAACATGGTGTCGGCTGTCATCGACTGCTCCTCGTTTTTCAAGGTGGCGCGTCTGTCGAGATAGACGAATTCTGTCTCGGTGTTATACCAGCCGTAGTTGCCTATCAGTGTGTTATCCTCATTATAAATATTCGTCGGACCATAGAAGTACATCATCTCGTTCTCGGTGTCGTAGACCAAGGTGTCGGAGACGATTTTATAATCAGGCATGGTTCCAACGACGTCTTTCCTGAAATAAAGCACCTTGATGTCATCGCGGTAGTAGCCTTTCTTACTTACGAGTTTTTTGTCGTTACGTGTTATCGTTCCTTTGTTAGGATAAGTTGCAAGATGTCCGACTCTGTCGTAAGTCATGTATTGTGTCTTTAAGGTAGTGGAGTCGTCTTTTAATATCACGTCGTGGAAAAGCTCCGCGAATTTTGTTTCTCCATTATATTTCAATAATTTGCTATATATATTCACGCTGTCGTTGACGATGATATGTACGTTGCCGAAACCGTCGAAGAACTTGGTCTTCTCATTGAAATAAGCACTGTCGCTATAGAAATATGTAGAATCTTGACGCATGATGACATTGCCAATCAGACGCTGCACGTCCTTGCCCAGACGCTCGTCGTAGTCAGCCTTGTCAGCATTCAAGATGTGAATCGTGGTCTTCTTCTGAGCCACGATGACATTCGATAACAACAATAATATCACTAAAATATAATGCTTCATTTTTGAGTTTCTGAGTTTCTAAGTTTCTGAGTTTCTGAGTTTATACAATTCCTAACTCCTAACTAATTAAAAAACGCTCAGTTTTATTTTCTTAGGGTTTGCTTTTATTTCTTCAAGTATTGTTTGCAGTGTCTCGATAGTTGTGTTGATATTGTTATATAATGAGTCTTCTTTGACCAAGAGTCCTGCGCTGCCTTCACCATTGTTGATGCCGTTGAGAAGTGTGTTGAACTCAGTCAGGCAGTTTTCTAGAGATGTCACCAAGCTGTTATAGTCGATAGCCTTTAACGAGTCGCTGACGGTTCCGAAGTTGTCTGTTATAGTCTCAAGGTTATTGACCACCATGGTGAGTTTGCCGTCTTCGCTGTCGGTGAGCTGTTGTAAGTCGGATGAGATAGCCACGATGTTATTCATTGAAGATGCGAAGCTACTAGCTCCTTTGTTGATGTTATCTTTAAGCTCTTGGCTGAGCATGTCGTTGAGGTTTGTTGTCAGTTCGTTGACAGACACTAACAAAGTCTCTAATTTATTTTTGAGAGGTATTATTGTCTCTGCTATCATTCCCATTGTTCCGTTGTCGTAATCGGAGGTGAGGGTGTCGCCGCTTTGTGCCAAGGCTTCGGAGTCGCCGATTATGATGTCTAAACTGACGGAGCCAGTAAGACTAGAGGCGAGGTTGATGACACTATTAGCTGGTATGTCTAATTCTTTGCTTGTGAGGAATTCCACTATTATAGAACCGTCTTTCTTTGGGTGAAACTCCAGTGAGCTGACAGTTCCCACCTGCATCCCGTTGATGGTGACGAGGTCGCCAGGGAGCAGTCCCTTGGAGTTGTCATATATTGCATAGAACTTGTATTGATTGTTAAGCAGTGATTTACCTTTCAGAAAATTAAATCCCCAAACAAACAATACCATTGCGACGATGAATGATAGTGCTATCAATATTGATTTTGTCTTGTCTTTCATTTTATGTAATTTTATAATCTTACTCCATTTTTAAAACTTACCACGAAAGCGCTGACATAACCCTTAGCCTTGACATCTTTACAATATTCATCGGCTTCTTTCTTGGTGTCGAATATGCCAGCGGTGTATTTGAACTGACCATTGTGTTCGTAGAAGTCGATATGATTTAAACCTTTATAATGTTGAGAAGGGTTGTCTACCTTTCTGCTTCTGCTTTCTATCTGAACTTTATAAATCGTTTTATTAGCATCAACGCTTGGAGTGGCGTTGTTGTTTTCGTATGCTGGACCTTCTGTTACATTTTCTTTCTCGTAAGCTTGTTTGTAGTCGCGGAAGGCGCGGAACAATGCCGAGGCGATGTAAGTCTGTCCGTCTTTGGAGTTAAGGAAATTCTCCTCAGCAGGATTAGAGAGGAAGCCAATCTCTACCAGCACCGAAGGCATCGCTGTCTTGTAAAGCACGAGGAAGCCAGCCTGTTGCACGCCTCTGTCTTTTCTACCCACTCTCTTGACGAGCTGGTTTTGTATGTGTTCGGCAAAATCCAAGGAAGCGTTTTTATATTCGCTTTGGAAGAAGTTGAGCATGATATAAGCTTCAGTGCTGTTAGGGTTGAAGTTGTTATAATCTTCCTGTGCGTTTTCTTCATACATGATAGCGGCGTTTTCTAGCTTAGCCACTTCGAGGTTTGCAGCGTTTCTGTGTTCTCCCATCACGAAAGTCTCCACGCCACTAGGCTGTGTGGAAGCGTTTGCGTTACAGTGTATGGAGATGAAAAGGTCTGCGTTTTTCTCGTTTGCTATCTGCGCTCTCCTGAGAAGAGAGACGAAGGTGTCGCCGCTACGGGTGTAGACGACATTCACGTCGGGACAATGCTGCTTGATATAGTCGCCAGTCATCTTGGCGACACTCAGTGTGATGTCTTTCTCCTTGGCTTTTTTTCCGACAGCTCCTGGGTCCTTGCCACCATGTCCTGCGTCAATGACGACAGTCTTTATCTTGCCTTTATTCTGCGCTTGAACATTATCTGAACAAATAAAGTTAGAAATCAGAATAAGAAAAAATAAAATCAATCGTTTTACAGAATTTAATCGCAAGTTAAGCATAAGAAACGTATATTTGCATAAATTTTCTACAAAAATATAAAATTAAATTGTTGAGGTCTGATATATATAAACTTTTTATCGTATTTTTCTTTTCCGTCTCCTTGATGATGTCGGGTTGTAAGACCTTGAATGTCGCTAGTGAGAAAGAAGAAAATCATGATACTGTGAATATGTCGGAGCCAATAGAGACTGATACTATCAGCGATACGATAAGGGTAGAAAGTGTTGATTCATTAGAAGTGAAAAGAGATTCGCTTTTACTTCAAGATACGCTGATGATAATAGCCGACACTATCGTTAAAAACGATACTGTTTTAGTTCAACCGAAATCCACTCCACAGAAAGAATCTTTTATAGAAGACAAGATAGAACGTACTTGTAGCGATTCTACCATTCAGGATTTTAGAAATAACAAGATTTACTATTACGGCGATGCCAAGGTCGTTTATGAGGATATCACCATTGAGGCTGCATATATAGAATTCGATATGGATAAGAGGACTGTCTTCGCAAAAGGTCTTCTCGATTCTGTTGGTAAACTCTATGGCAATCCTGTCTTTTTGGAAGGTGATAAGAAATATCTCTCAGAGTCGATGACGTTTAACTTCGAGACAAAGAAAGGTGTCATCACCAAGGTATTTACTGAAGATGCTATGGGTTATATCCATGGAAAAAAAATTAAGAAGATGGAGGACAATTCCATTAATATAAAGTCAGGTTCATTCACTACATGTAGCAATCAGGAACATCCTCATTTCGAGTTTCATTTCGGAAAGGCTAAGGTCATTCCTAATGACAAAATCGTGACGGGTCCTGCGTATTTTAAGTTGATGGAGACGCCACTTCCAATAGGTGTTCCTTTCGGTATCTTCCCTAACTCCAAAGGACAACGCAACGGTATCTTGGTACCGTCGTGGGGCGAGTCGGCAAACAGAGGTTTTTACCTGGAAAATGGTGGTTTCTACTGGGGAATAAATGAATATCTCGATTTGCAACTCGTCGGTGACATCTACACCAGAGGCAGCTGGGCTATCAAGCCTACGCTTCGTTATAACAAACGCTACGCCTTCAATGGCTCTTTCTCTGGAAGCTATGCCGTGAATAAGATAGGCTCCAAAGGCTCTGCCGACTATAACGAAAGTACCGACTTCAAGGTACGCTGGGTGCATAAGCAAGACCCAAAGGCGAGACCAAAGTCATCGTTCTCGGCTGACGTTTATATCGTGAGTTCTAACTATAACAAATACAACGCTATCACCTCGAACGAGTATCTGAGCAATACCTTCCAGTCGAGTGTGGCATACCAGACAAGGATAGGTGATTTGTTTAATTTCACTGCTAACGCGAGCCATAGCCAGAACACTCTCACGCGTGTCATGACGGTGACATTGCCAGAAGTCACTCTCACCATGAATCGTGTTTATCCTTTTAAAAATATTGGTAATCCAGCGAAGAAGAGATGGTATAAGGATATGTATATGAGCTATACTGCCAACGCAAAGAATTATGTGAGCATGGCAGACAGTCTTTTCTTTACGCCAGGATGGCTCGACAATGTACAAAATGGTATCCAACATAGAATACCTATCAGTATGCCAGTGAAACTGTTTAAGCATATCACATGGACGACATCGGCAACAGTGACAGATAGAATGTATTTCAGATATTTTGCTAAACAATGGGTTGATGATCCGACGATGGCTGCTGGCGGTTATGTCAAGACTGATACCATCAATCAGTTTAGGAACGTGTTCAGCTTTGATGTGTCGAGTACTATGACGACTAAACTCTATGGCATGGTGAACTTTAAGAAAGGACCTGTCAGAGCTATACGTCATGTGTTCACGCCATCGATAGGAGTGTCGTATAACCCTGACTTCTCCAAGGATTTCTGGAATTATTATGATACATATTACGACGCCAATGGCATAGAACAGCTATATTCTATGTTCCAAGGAAACATATACGGAACACCGCCATCGGGTGAGTCGGGACGTATCAACTATAGCTTCGGCAATAACCTGGAGATAAAAGTGCCGTCGAAGAAAGACACCATCACGGGCATGAAGAAGGTGAAGATTATAGAAGACCTGACTTTTAGTGGCAGCTATGACATTGCGAAAGACTCGCTCAACTTCTCGTATCTTTCTGTCAACGGAAGAACGACATTGTTTAAAAATATGTCGTTGAGATATTCCAGCATCTGGGACCCTTATATCTTGGACTCATTAGGAAGAAAACAACTCAATCAATTTGAATGGGATGTCAATAAACGTCTGTTCAGAAAAAACAGCGTGGCATGGAATTTCAGTATGAGTTACTCCTTGAATAACGATACCTTTAAGAATAAAGGAAAGAATAATTCTACCCGACAGACCAGGACCTCACCGCTGGCATCGGAAGAAGAGATGAACGATATACGTTCCAACCCACAAGACTATGTCGACTGGTCGACGCAATGGTCGTTGTCGTTGAGTTATAACCTCACCTTGTCGAACAATCCGTCGTATATAAATCTTATATTGCAGGATAACAGGAAAGTCATACAGACACTTGGAGTTAATGGAAATGTCAACCTGACTCCTAACTGGAAAGTGTCGGTGCAGACAGGCTGGGACTTCGAATTGAAGAAACTGTCGTATACATCTTTGACGATTTATCGCGACCTACACTGCTGGGAGATGCGCTTCAACTGGATTCCACTCGGAACATATAAGAGCTGGAACTTCCAAATCAACGTGAAAGCCTCTGCACTCCAAGACCTGAAACTCACAAAGAAAAAAGATTATAGAGATAATTAAAAAAAACTCAAAATCTCAAAATTTCAAAATCTCAAAATTTCAAAATCTCAGAATTTTATGAATTTTGACTTTCTGATTTTTTGAGTTTCTGAATTTCTGAATTTCTGAATTTCTGAGTTTCTGAATTTCTGAGTTTTTATTAACAATTGTGTGTTAATAACAATATTCATTTATTATTTGTTTTTTTGAATAATTATAATAACTTTGCAGGTATAATTGTATCGTGTGAGAATCTATGGATGTTTTTGTATAAAATATTTATATGAGGCTCAGAGATGTGATATGATAATTGCTGAAAAGTGATTAATAATGAAAGAAATATATGTTTAACTAAATTAAAAATTACGAAATAGAAATGAAAAAAGTTATTGCAACAAAGAATGCACCAGGTGCAATTGGCCCATACAGCCAAGCTATCGAAGTGAATGGAATGTTGTTTATCTCAGGTCAGATTCCAATCAATCCTGAAACAGGCAACATCGTTGAAGGTGGTATCTACGAACAAACAGAACAAGTCATGAAAAACCTCGAAGGTATCTTGACAGAAGCTGGTTACACTTTCGACAACGTAGTTAAATCAACATGCTTACTCAGCGATATGGCTAACTTCGCAGCAATGAATGAAGTGTATGGCAAACGCTTTACACAAAATCCTCCTGCAAGAGCTGCTTTCGCAGTAAGAACACTTCCAAAAGAAGTTTTAGTTGAAATCGAAATGATTGCTGCAAAGTAATCTTTAAAAAACCAATAATATGAAAAGGTTAAGTTTTGTGGCTTTATTGCTGTTGACCGTTTTCATGACATCATGTAACGGTTTGGGCGGAGGTGATACTGCCAATATCGACAAGTCTCAAATTGTGGGAAAATGGATGACTGCCGATGGACAGTATTTCGAAGTCTATAACAGCGATGGCACAGGAAAAGAATGGGACCTCAGAGATGATGTCACAGAAGAAGAAGCTTCGACCTTTACTTGGGAGTTTGATGAAGGAGCAGAAGACAAGTTCTTCAAATACTACAAGATGGAAATAAATGATGCTATAGTGCCTCAATATTGTAACATCTTGGAGTTGACTTCAACAGATTTCAAGTATAACAACGAAGGCTTCAGAGCAACTTATAATCTGATAAGGGCTGAATGATATGAGAAAGCCGCTGAAGATAACACTGATAAGTTTGGGGACTCTGCTTGGATTAGTGTTGATGGCCGTGATGGTTGCTTGCTGGTTTGTGGTGACTCCGGCACGCTTAACGTCAATAGTTAAAAACCAAGTACCTAACTTTATCAACTGCGACTTCGATATAGAAAGAGCCGACCTCACGGTGTTTAAATCCTTCCCAGAAGTTGGATTGAAAATCGACGATGTCGTGCTTGTCAACAAGATGGCCGGGAATCCATCTGACACGCTCGCCTATATCAATGAATGTGTCGTCTCAGTGGACATCAAGAAGTTCCTTAAGGAAAATCAGATTATCGTCGATGAATGTAAATTGAACGGCGGCTATGTGAATATCTTCACAGACGAACTGGGCAAGACAAACATCGATATTTTCCCTCCAGCAGAGCCAGACACTATCGTGGTGGAAAGCTCGGAGGTGACTTACGGAATAGATTTGGCTTCAATGAAAGTCAATGACGTTGACGTAAGATACACCGACCTTACTCAAGGTATGTTCGCCGACATTAATGGGTTGAATATGTCGGCAAAGGCAAAGGTGAGAGGGGAAGAAATCGCTGGCAATGTGAAAGCGTCGATTCGCGATATAGCATATCAACAAACGACAGACTCATTGTCAATGGCTGTGAAACTTAACGACTTAAAATTAGAAGGAGATGCTGATATGAATGGCGATGATATCAAAGCCGACATAGAAGTATCTTCTTCTATTTTATTTTATGAAAACGCAGGACAAATCGCTGAACTGAATTCTCTCGACTTCAGATACAAAGGCGATGTCAATAATTATGATATAATAAAAGGTAATGTTGAAATGGCAGTCGGTGACTTGTCATTCAGCATGGATGATGAGCTTCTTGTAAATAAGGCTGACATCAGAGTTATTGCTCCTCTCAATGCTACATTGAGTACTATGGACGTCGAACTCGGTGCATCACAACTGGCTCTCAACAATATCTTCGTCGATATGATTGGTAAGGTTGCTATGCCTGACGACGACATCAATATCGACATGAACATAAAAACCAATACCATTATGGTGGACCAGCTCACCGGACTTATCCCAGCTTCGATGCGCGAAGAACTTCTCGAAGGCATTGATGTCAATGGCGAACTGAAACTTGTCGCTGACATAAAAGGTGTTTATAACGAAAACACAATGCCTGTCGTGAATGCTGAATTAGAATATAATAAAGGTATAATCTCAATGCCAGAGATGCTGCCTTACCCTATAACGAATCTCAATACTTCAATAAAAGCTGATTTAGATTTTAATGATAAATCAGATGTATATGTAAATCGTTTCAATGCTAATATGTCGAATTCATCGCTTTCTTTCTCTGGAACAGTGAAAGACGTGATGGATAAGATGTATTGTAACATCAGCCTTAATGCTAAAGCTGACCTTGATGAACTTCAAGATTTTATTCCTGAAGGAATAGTCGCTAAAGGCGATGTAAAGTTAAATTTCAAAGCTAATGTGAATAATCATCAACTCACAACGATGGATTTTACAAAAGCTAAAGTTGACGGAAGCTTACAATGGAACGACATGAATGTGGTTTATTGCGACACTGTCAATGTGAAGGCTGATGAACTTAAGTTAGACTTTACTTTGCCAAAGACAGGCTCGGAACAACTGGCTAGCAGTTTTATAGATGTCGCGATAAGCGGTAATAATATGGATGCTAAAGTATCTGACATGATAGTGGCAAATCTTAAGGATTATAATATAGAAGCTCAGGTGTCTAATGTCTTAGATGAAAACGTGCCAATGTCAGTCTATGCTGATTATTCTTTCTCAAGGATAGACGCTGCTATGGATGACATGGCTTTCTTTACCAATAATCCTCAGGGTAGTGTCGCGATGTTCATGAAAGAAAACAGCAATGACGCCTCATATATAGCAGTTTATAATGGCGACAGTCTGTCGTTTGAAATGGGAGAGGAGATGAGTTTTGCGACAGAGCAACTCGATTTCAATTTGTCTGCCGACTATGACGCTGAACAAGAAGATTTGCTCTTGCAATGGAATCCTCATGCTGGGATACAACTTAATAAGGCTGTCTTCGCTATGAGCGATTTGCCAACTTCTGTCTATATCCCTTCTATCGATTTTAACTACGACACAACAGGAATCCAAATTAACAATAGTAGCATTGTGCTTGGAAATTCCGACTTTGAGTTGGAAGGTAAGTTTACAAATGTCGATGAGTTCTTGAAAAAGGAAGCCCTGCTGAAAGGAGCGCTCGATTTTACTTCACATTATACTGATGTAAATCAGATTATGGATATCTTCAGCGGTATGGGTGACACTACTTTAGTAGTAGAGGAAGAAGTGACAGACACTGTCGCTAAAGAAGACAATCCGTTCATGGTGCCACTTGGCATTGACATTACCTTGAATACAAACATAGATAAAGCTGTAGCAGGTGAGATGAATCTTACTAATGTCGGCGGCGGTCTTGCAGTCAAGAATGGTGTGATGGTGTTGAAGGAAATGGGTTTTACCACAGACGCTGCAACGATGATGGTCACTGCGATGTATAAGTCGCCACGTAGAAATCATCTCTACCTCGGACTAGACTTGCACCTTCTGGAGATAGACATTGCTGAGATGATAAATCTTGTGCCAGAACTCGATACACTCGTGCCAATGCTTAGCTCTTTCGCTGGTAAGGCAGAGTTCCATTTCGCAGTGGAGACATATCTTAAGTCTAACTATGAAATGAAGATGTCTACTTTGAAAGGCGCTACTGCTATCCATGGTAAGGACTTAGTGGTACTCGACAACGCTACATACAAGAAACTCGGCAGGATGTTGGGATTTAAGGATAAAGAACATAATACGATAGACAATCTCAATGTGGAAATCACGGTGTTCAAAAATGAAATCGATGTCTATCCTACACTCATAACCGTCGATAAATATCAGGCTGTCGTAGGCGGTCGTCATAACCTCAACATGACCTTCGACTATAGATTAGGATTGTCAAATCCATGGCTGTTTAAACGCTTGGGAATAGTTATCAAAGGTAGTCCTGATGATATGAAGTTTAGATTCAGATTGAAAAATAACATCGGACTTGAAAACCCTAAAGGCAATAAAGAAGACGTACATATCGTTGAACAGACATTAAGACTTAAGAATATGATTTACGAATCATTGAGATAGTTAGGAGTTAGGAATTAAAGGTTCAGAGTTCAATGTTCAAAGTTCAAAGTTCAAAGTTAACAAATATAGGTGTTGGCAGCGTGTTTATCATAGCTGCCATTCTTAAATTAATATCTATTGATGAATTTGAGATTTATATTTATAGCTTTGATATATTTAGTTTTCTTCTTACGACATTCGTGTCAAGAATACTAATCATTGCAGAGATGGTCCTGGGATTGTTTTTGATTTTTAAAATCAATTATAAAATCACAAGACGAGTGACAATAATCTCATTGATATTATTCACTTTGTTTTTGATATATGTCGCGATATTCCGTAATGACGACAACTGCCACTGCTTCGGAGAACTCATCGAGTTAAGCCCGTTAGAATCTATAGTGAAGAATCTCATACTGATAGTTCTTTTGTTGTTATGTCGACGAACGAAGTTCAAAGCTCAAAGTTCAAAGTTCAAAGTCCTTGTAGTCTTGTTGTCTTGTTGTCTTGTAGTCTTCATCCTCACCCCTCCCGATTCTATATATAAAATGATTTATTCCACGGAGAAAGAAGTAAGCACTATCGATTTGTACGAGTCATTTGAAGAAGTGGTGAAGATAGATTTTACAGAAGAAGGTGTTGAATTCGATACCATCACGAATTTTAAAGAGAGAGAAAAGCAACTGATAGCTGTGGTTAGTGCTGGCTGTAAATACTGTAAGCTAGGACTTAAGAAGTTATCATTGATGCTTAGAAATGAAGACATCCCGATTGAAGATATCAATGTTTTTATATGGGGAAGTCCGGAAGGAATTATCGACTTTCGAGAAGAGACTATGACGGAAGATTTCACTTATTGGCATATCATGCCTAACAGAGCCATAGACGTCACATACGGAAGATTTCCTATTTTCATTATGATAAAAGAAAAAGACATCATCAAGACAGGAGATTTCCGTGACTTGGATGATGCCTTTTTTTAAAAACTCAGAAACTCAGAAACTCAGAATTTTGAGATTTTGAATTTCTGAATTTTTGAGATTTCTATCAAGAAACTACTTCGCAATACAATCCGTGTTCGTGGAGCATATTAACGATAGTATGAAGCTGTGTTTTATCTTGGAGGTTCATTCTTATCGTAAGCATTGTCTTACCGATTTCCACGTTGTTAGATGAGCGTTCGTGGTTGATTTCGTTGATATTGACTTTAAGACCTTCGAATATAGCGAGTATTTTCTTCAACTCACCTGATTGGTCAGGGACGATGACTTTCACTGTAGCTCTGAGGCCTTCTTCCACCATACCTTTTTCAATAATCTGTTCGAGGAGCTGCATGTTGATGTTACCGCCACTGACGACAGGAACAACGTTCAATCCTTTGAGGTTAGCCTTGTTGTACAAAGCAGCTGCTACTGAAGTAACGCCTGCAGGTTCAGCGAGAATCTTAGCTCTTTGTAACAAGAGGTAAGCTGTATGAGCTATCTCTGTGTCTGTTACGCTTACAACATCGTCGACGTATTTTTGTATGATGTCGAATGTGAGTGCGCCTGGAGTCTTCACAGCGATACCGTCAGCTATTGTAGATACTGAAGGCAATGTGATGACTTTGTTAGCTTGGCGTGATGCCACTGTAGAAGCAGCGCCAGCAGCGTTAACGCCGATGACTTTAATCTTAGGGTTCATCTCTTTTATTGCCATTGCGATACCAGCGATGAGACCACCGCCGCCGATAGGTACGATGACAGCGTCGACGTCAGGCTGTTGTTCCACGATTTCGAGACCTATAGTGCCTTGACCAGCGATAATCAAAGGGTCGTTGAAAGGATGGATATATGTAGCGTTATGTTCTTTGATATATTCTTGTGAAGCGATAGCTGCGTCGTCGAAAGAGTCGCCGGCGAGCACTACGTTAGCACCGTAGCCCTTTGTTGCCAACACCTTCAATGGAGGTGTGAAGATAGGCATGAAGATGGTGCTTTGCATTCCGAGTTTTGTTGCAGAGAAAGCAACGCCCTGAGCATGGTTGCCAGCAGAAGCTGCTACAACGCCCTTAGCTCTTTCTTCTGGTGACAAGTTGGCTAATTTGTTATAAGCACCTCTGACTTTGAAAGCGCCTGTTGTCTGCATATTTTCCAATTTCATGAAGATATTGGCGTCAGACATTTGAGAAAATGACTTGGAATGAATGATAGATGTTTGTTTAGCAACGCCTCTTAATGTGTTACGCGCTGCGACGATGTCGGAAAACTTTAATGTTGAATCCATGACAATTTTATAATTTTGTTGTTTCTTAATCACAAAAAAAGCTAACGACTTGTTCTAGTCATTAGCCTTAGCCAATCTGTGGAGCATATGAGAATCGAACTCATGACCTCTTGACTGCCAGTCAAACGCTCTAGCCAACTGAGCTAATGCCCCATAATTTGCGACTGCAAAGATACAATATTTTTTGAATATGATTATACTAAAAAAGGTATTTTTTTTAATTATGAATTATGCATTATGAATTGTGAATTGAATGAAATATTTACTACTTTTGCGGCTTAATTTAAGAAATTGCATCATTTATTTAATAATATTTACTATTAGGTTAAAACTCAAAACTATAGATTATGAGAATGTTTCAGCACTACACCCGAGTAAGATACCAACATGCTGTTGGTTTGGGTGGAACTCGTCTTATGGCGAAGCCTTGGATTTCTGGTGTTCTTTTGATGCTTAGCGTCGTCGTCGCCATGTTGCTGGCTAACCTTCCTTTCACAAAAGAAGCTTATCATGCTTTCCTAGAAACCAACTTATCTATTTCTATCAAAAGCCATAATTTTGAATGGGTCTTTCCAAAGGAGATGACTGTCGAGAAGTTTATCAACGACATTCTTATGGTTGTGTTCTTCTTTACGGTAGGTCTCGAGATTAAACGTGAGATTGTCTGTGGCGAGTTGTCAACAGTGAAGAAAGCCATGTTGCCAGTCATAGCAGCTTTAGGCGGTATGTTGTTCCCAGCTCTTATCTATACATGTTTCAATGCAGGTACAGCAGCAAGCAGCGGCTGGGGTATCCCAACAGCTACTGACATCGCCTTCGCTATCGGTATCATGTCGATGCTTGGCGACAGAGTGCCAGTATCGTTAAAGATTTTCTTGACAGCACTTGCTATTGCCGACGACTTAGGCGCAATATTGGTTGTAGCGTTCTTCTACGGAGGCGCAATCAACGCTAAGCTTTTATTGATATCTTTCGCTATCTTATTCTTGGTGTTCTTGCTTAACAAAGCTGGCGTCAAACGAATGATATATTATCTCATCCCAGCTATAGCAGTGTGGATGTTGTTCTATTATGCTGGCATCCACGCAACAATGTCTGGTGTTGTCATGGCAATGATGATTCCTATGAAGGCTCGTTTCTCTCGTTCTTATTATGACAAGAAAACAGCTTATTACCAAAGAATGATAGATAAGTTCCAAGATGACTCTGATTCTCCTAACCACGACCAACAGATTTGTCTCAGAAGTATCAGTACGGTCTCAAAAGGTACTGTCGGTATGAGCTATCGTCTTGAACACGCCTTGACACCATGGGTCAACTTCGTGATTATGCCTATCTTCGCTATCGCTAATGCTGGCGTCGAGATACCTGGTTTGAGTTATCTAAACTTCTTCCAATATTCACCAGAGATAGGTTCTGTAGGTCTCGGTATCTATTTTGGTCTTTTGTTAGGAAAGCCAGTAGGTATCACCCTCGCAAGCTGGATTGCTATTAAGTTGAAAGTCGGTGAGATGCCAAACGGCGGCACATGGAAGAAGCTCTTCGCAGTGGCATGCCTCGGCGGTATCGGATTTACAATGTCAATCTTCGTCGACACTCTCTCATTCGGAGAACTAGCACCTGAAACAATGATGCACTTACGTAACTTAGGTAAGATAGCAATCTTGGCAGCTTCAATATCAGCAGGTGTCTTGGGTAGTGTGCTTATTACACTATTTGCGAAGAAAAAATAAAAGACTACAAGTCTACAAGACAATAAGACTACAAGTAAAGACGTCACTTAACAAGAAAGTGACGTCTTTACTTTTTTTTATGAAAGTCAAAATCTTAGTTTAGAGTCAGAAAGACGCAAAGACATAAAGTCGCAGAGTGTTGCGCTTCGACAGGCTCAAAGTTCAAAGTTCAGCATTCAAAGTCCATAAGATTTTTTCCCACAAAGACAATTATTCTTTGATAAATTCGTAACTTTGTAGGGTAATATTTAAAAATAAATGAAGACAATAAAAGAGATATATCGTATAGGTCATGGTCCTTCTAGCAGTCACACCATGGCTCCTCGTTTTGCATCAGAACAGTTTCTTGCACGTCATCCTGAAGCTGTACGTTTTGAAGTCACTTTATATGGCAGTCTCGCCCTCACAGGCAAAGGTCACTTGACCGACGTCGCAATCATGGACGTCTTTGGTGATAAGGCACCTGTCACTATCAATTGGGAGTCGGAAATCTTTCTTCCATATCATCCTAACGGCATGACGTTTAAAGCCTTTAACTCAGAAGGTGTCATGACGGAAGAATGGACTGTGTATAGCGTTGGCGGCGGCGCTCTTGAAGAAGAAGGCAAACCTGCAGTCATACCTGATATTTATCCTATCACCAAAATGACCGACATCTTAAACTGGTGCGAAGAAAAAGGCAAGGCTTATTGGGAATATGTCAAAGACGTTGAGAATGACCCATATCTCATGGATTATCTTGAAGAGGTATGGATGACGATGAAGGCTGCCGTTGAACGCGGGCTTCAGACCGAAGGCCGTCTGCCAGGACCGTTGAATCTTCCACGTAAGGCTGCCAACTATCACATCAAGGCGATGGGTTATCAGCATACTCTGAAGAGCAGAGGTCTGGTGTTCTCTTACGCTCTCGCTGTCAGTGAGGAAAATGCCTCAGGCGGCTTGATAGTCACAGCTCCTACATGTGGCTCTAGTGGTGTCTTGCCATCGGTCTTGTATCACTCTGCCAAGGCATACGAGATTGCCAAGCCTAGAATACTTAATGCCTTGTCGACAGCGGCACTTGTTGGTAACATCGCCAAGACTAATGCTTCTATCTCAGGTGCTGAGGTTGGATGTCAAGGTGAAGTGGGTGTGGCATGTGCTATGGCGGCAGCTGCGGTATGTCAGCTCTTTGGCGGTAGCTGCGCCCAGATAGAATACGCAGCAGAGATGGCTCTGGAACATCACCTCGGAATGACATGCGACCCTGTGTGCGGACTGGTGCAGATACCTTGTATAGAACGTAATGCCTTCGCAGCAGCACGCGCCATGGACGCTAACATCTTCGCTACCTACACCGACGGAACACATAGAGTGTCGTACGATAAAGTAGTAGACACCATGAAGAGAACAGGCCACGATATGCCATTGATTTATAGAGAAACATCAGCAGGTGGACTCGCTAGCGAATACGAACAAATGGATTATTAATCAATGTATAATTCATAATGCATAATGCATAATTAAGGCATTGTGAATTATGAATTGTGAATTATGAATTATGAAAAGACTTTTCCTCGCAATACCGATAAAGACTAAGGACAATGGTTTCATTCCTCTTTTGGAGGGTTTGAAACGTCAGCTGGCTCATGAAAAACGTATCAATTGGGTCAAGCCGGAACATATTCATCTCACGCTGAAATTCATCGGCAACACTCCTAACGAAGACATTCCTAAGATAATAGACGCAGTGGGAGAGATGCTGCAAAATCATAAGAGCTTCACCATGGATTTCAACAGAACTGGTATCTTCGGCAGCCGTTACGCTCCTCGCGTACTCTGGCTAGGAATGCAAAACACACCTCAAGAGTTATACGATTTGGAGGAAGATACATTGTCGACATTCGATAAACTAGGTTATCTCCGCGACAGACAGAACTTCGTGCCTCATATCACATTGGGACGTATCAAAGAGTTGTGCGAGAAGCAATATTTCCAAAAGATAGTCGCTGGCATTGAGCAGAAGACCTACATCAAACAAGAAGTCAACGAGATAATTTTATATCAAAGCATCTTGCGACCTGAAGGTGCTTTTTATAAAGAGATAAAGAAATTTAAGATTTAGAATCTCAAAAATTCAAAAACTCAGAATTTTTTTTAAAAGTTCTGAGTTTTTGATTTTTCTGAGGTTCTGAGATTTTGGTATAATAGACAAAAATAGTTGGTAAAATCATTATAAGTTAATGTATACCAATTGAATATAGTAACTTTGATGAAAACATTTTCATCAATGTTATTTTTATGTCAAAAATCGATATGAAAAGTATACTCAAATCAGCTCCGTAGGAGCGGCAGTTTATAGGCAGGTGATGAAGCGCAAAGCGCGAAATCCCTGCAAAACAGGTTCAAAAATTAATC
>JAZRNQ010000006.1:0-7832 GCA_045648285.1 Bacteroidales bacterium
TTTGAGGTCTTGGTGAAGACAGCTAAATTGGAAGGCTATTACGACAATATCAAAGAACAACTCGATGTTTTGGAAAATGAGTTGAAAAGTCATAAGGATAATGACTTGATAAATAACAGAAAAGAGATTTCTGAAATCTTGAAGATGGAATTGGTAGGTCGTTATTATTACCAAAAAGGCAAGATTGTCTCGACTTTGAAAGACGACGTTGAGTTGAATCGCGCTGTTGAAATACTTCTCAATTCTAACGGCAAGAACGAATACGAAACTTTGCTTCAATTGACTGTTAGCAATGCTCAGTAACTCAGCAACTTTATGAAAGTAGAATACGGTAAAACGGGTACATATTTCTATTTGGTAGGCTTGATTTTGATGGTGGTATCACTTCCAACATCAAGGTTTCTCTTGAGCTTATCGATGGTTTACCTTTTAGTTTTATGGTTCTTGCTTGGCTTGGACATGCGTTCCATTAACCAAATGTTTTCCGAAAAACCTTTCGTGTTAAGGATATTATCTCGTATCGCATTCTCTTTCAAAGGTATTTGGTATAATGTAAAGACACGTTTCTCTGAATTCTTGCATAATAGAGTAGCAGTTGTTATGGCGTCGGTGTATGTCATGCATCTTATGGGATTGATATATACCTACGATTTTCCTTCTGCTTTTCACGACTTGAGAATCAAGTTGCCACTTTTACTAATACCGATTATATTATCGTCGATGAAGCCATTGAACAGCAAGCAGTTTGATACGATCTTGTGGCTTTTTATAGCTTCTGTATTTTTTGTGACAGTCTTAGGAACGATAAAATTCCTTCGTCGTGATTTCGTTGACGTGAGGGAGTTGTCGCTTTTTATCAACTATATCCGTCTGTCATTATGTATGGTTTTCTCAATATTTATATTGGGATATTATTTGGTGAAGAGAAACTATAGTCTGATAACCAAGTCGATTATCGTTTTTATGATAATTTGGTTCTTATGGCAGATAACGATTTTTGAGTCTATTACCAGTCTTTTGATTATTGTAGCATTGTGTTTTGTATTGATGATGTATTATGTTTTCAGAAGTACGAAGACAAATGTTAAAATTTGTATGGTAGTAGCGATTGTAGTAGTGGTAGCTGTGGCATTATACTATCCATATAAGGTTGTTAAAGACTATATGACCCCAGCTAAGGTTGATGTGTTACAGTTAGATACGCATACTAAGTTAGGTAATCCTTATGTTTTTGATACCATACGTTTTGGCGTAGAGGATGCGAGGTATGTGGGCTTATATCTCTCAAAAAAAGAGATGTTAGATGCTTGGAACAAACGAAGTGTTAAAAAAATTAAGCATGAATGGGCTGATGGTTATGATGCATTGGTGCGTTACCTTACATCGAGAGATTTAAGAAAAGATGCAGAAGGTGTTGCACAACTTAGTGACGATGATGTTAAGAATATAGAAAACGGCATCGCTAACTATAACTACATGGAAAATCCAGGCTTCAAGACCAGAATCATGAAGGTGATGGTGGGTTATGAAAAATATAGAAGGAGTGGAGATGCTAATGGAAGCTCTGTTTTTCAGCGTGTTGAATATATAAAAGCATCTTTTGGAATTATAAAGGATAGTCCTTTTTTCGGTGTGGGTACTGGTATTATCAAACCTTTTGCAGATTATTATGAAAATACAAATTCAAAATTGAGACCGGAATATAGACTTAGAAGTCATAATCAATATCTTGCGATAATGGTGGCTTTTGGAGTCGTTGGTTTGTTATGGTTCTTGTTTTCAATGTTTTATCCTATCATTGCAGATAAGAAGAATTGTAATTATCTGTATTTGGTATTTCTGTTTATAATAATGCTTTCTATGTTTACCGATGATACTTTGGAGACACATGTAGGAGCTACATTGTTCACTTTCTTTAACTCCTTCTTGATTTTTTGTCATGAGTCGAGTTCAGAATCATGTATATCCAAGGACTGTTGACCGTTGACTTTAGTCTTATTTAAAGGTAAATAATAAATTCGCAAAGAAATTCCAGATTGTCGTTATCGCAATAGCGATTAGTTTGCTGAAGTAAAAGTTCCATTTTAGTTTCTCGTTTAAAAGATATAGGACTAAGGAGTTTATGCCTAGCCCGATGGCAGACACAATCATGAATTGTGCATATTGTGTTCCAATATCTTCGCTTTGACTGTTGAAGGTCCAGTTTCTGTTAAGGAAATAATTCGATGTTGCAGCGAGAACGAAACCTATTCCGTTGCTGAGAAATTTATTGATTTTTAATATTTCTTTGCATAGATAAGTCATGCCAAAGTCTATTATCATTCCGGAACATCCCACGATTCCGAATTTTAATAGTTTGGAAAGTAATAACTTATCTATGACAAATAATGATTTCATGTTTTATAAATAATCAATCGTCTATTATTGTTCGTTCTTTGTGTGAATATTTTATAGAGAACAAGAATAAAACTATCATAACAACGATGCTGACTATTAAAACAGGAATGCTTGTTTGTCCGAAAGTGTCTACATCGATATTTGTAATGTCTTTGTTATTAAGGAAATAAATCAGAACAACTGTTCCGTTGTTAAGGAAATGCATCAACATTGGAACCCAGACGCTGCCCGAGAAATAGAACATATAACCAAGTAACATACCTAGTATAAGTCGAGGAACGAAGCCATAGAATTCAAAATGGATGAACGAGAATATTGCAGAAGCTATGAGTATTCCGATGTGTGGGTTTTTACATGCTTTAATTAATGATGTTTGTATCACTGATCTGAAAAGCAGCTCTTCGCCTAATGCTGCTAATCCTGCTATCATAAAGAGGTTGAGTATGAGGCCGCCTATGGTGTTGACACTTACAAATTTCTCAATCATTGCTGACGCAGCATCTTGCATCTCTTTCATTATTTGTTCTAATGCGCTTAGAGATTCTGGCAATTTTAAACCTGCGTTCCATTCAGCTAAGATGCTGTTGAGAGGCATGATGGCGAAAATCATCGCAGTGCCGATAAGGAGCCATAAGATTTTGGATTCCTTTAATCCTAGTGCGTTGACAGGTTTCTCTTTCACTAAGAGAGCATACATTATAGGTGGAAGCACGAAGGTGAAAATCTGGCTGCTGATTTGCATGAATCTGAGAGAGTTTAAATCTTCAGGATTGTTTTTCGTTATGAAGACGTAAGCCAAACCGATTATGGTTCCTAAAATAAGGCCGATTATAATTAAAGCCATTAGTAAGAATATTCTTTCTAACTTGGTAGTTCTCTTAATGATAGGGAGTTGCATATCGTGTTATATTTATTTGCAAATTTAATATTTTTGATAATATGAAATGCTTATTTTTGCATATTAAAAAATAAGGTTTTTGACAGTTATGTTTAAGATAGCAGATATAGAATTTGATCATGTTCCTTTGTTGTTAGCTCCGATGGAAGGTGTCACTGACCCTCCGTTTCGTCATGCATGCAAGGAACAAGGTGCAGACATTGTTTATTCAGAGTTTATTTCTTCCGATGGTTTGATTCGTGATGCGGTGAAGAGCGTGAGGAAATTGGGCTTCGTTGAAGGCGAGCGTCCTTTCGGAGTTCAGATTTTTGGAAACAGTGTCGGACCAATGGTAGAAGCAGCACGTTATGCTGAGCGTTATAATCCTGATATCATTGACATTAACTTCGGCTGTCCTGTTAAAAAAGTCGCTTCAAAGGGAGCTGGCTCTGGTATTATGAACGATATTCCTAAGATGGTCGCTATCACAGAAGCTGTGGTGAAAGCGGTGAAGAAACCTGTTACGGTGAAGACACGTCTTGGTTATGATAGCGAGCATAAGGAAATAGTCGATATAGCAGAACGATTGCAAGATGTTGGAATACAAGCCTTGACGATTCATGGACGTTTGAGAACCACGAAATGGGGCGAGCCTGCAGACTGGACTCTGATAGGTGAGGTGAAGAATAATCCAAGAATGACGATACCTATTATCGGCAACGGCGATGTCGTCGACGGACCATCTGCAAAATATTTCTTGGATAATTATGGTGTCGACGGACTTATGATAGGACGTGCCACTTACGGAAATCCATGGATTTTCAGGGATATAAAACATTATCTTAAGACAGGTGAGTTACTGCCAGCACCTAATGTTGATGAAAGGGTACGTGTTGCGAAGTCTCATCTTTCAGACTCCTTGAATTATAAGAAAGACGAGTTATATGCGGTGATGGAAATGCGAAAACACTGGGGACTTTATTTCAAAGGATTCGTAAATTTCAAGCAATTTAAGTTACGATTGATGGAAGCAAGGACGATAGAAGAAGTGTTTGCTATATTGGATGAGACTGCAAATTATTATAATTCAATAGGTTAAAATAGTTTGAAAATACGGTTTAATACAAGGAAAAATTTTTCAATTTTTTTTCAAAAAAAGTTATGAAATTAGCAACAATTTTGTAACTTTGCACTCGCAAAACAAAGGAATGAACATTTGTTCGCCTTGCTCCTATAGCTCAGTCGGTTAGAGTAGCTGACTCATAATCAGTTGGTCCCTGGTTCAAGTCCAGGTGGGAGCACAGAAACCTCGGTAGTCATTGACTGTCGAGGTTTTTTGTTTTACACGAAAATTTTATCATCCACGAAAATACACTAAACCTTCACGAAAGTAATTTAATGAAATATTCGTGCAGATTAGTGGAAAGCTATTATCATCTACGAAAAGACCCTAAACTTTCACGAAAGTAATTTAATGAAATATTCGTGAAGATTAGTGGAAAGCTATTATCATCCACGAAAAGACACTAAACCTTCACGAAAGAATTTAGTGGAGATTCGTGCAGATTAGTGGATAATTATTCTGCGGATGGTTTGTCAAAATATTCCTTCACAATCTTCGCCTTCGCCTTGCCGATGACGTTTTCTATTGTCTCTAAACTTGCTTCTTTGATATTCTTCACGGATTTCAACTCTAACATCAGTTTCTCGGCTGTCTGTTTGCCGATGCCTTTGATGTCGTTTAATTCGGAATGAAGGAATCCTTTCTCGAATTTCTTCCTGTGATGCGTGATACCGAATCTGTGCGCCTCGTCACGGATGTGTTGTATAACCTTCAAGGTCTCGGAACGTTTGTCTATATATAAAGGTATGCTGTCGCCTGGGAAATATATCTCTTCCAGTTTCTCCGCGATGCCGATGATGCTGATTTTTCCGAATAATCCTAGCTGCTGCAAAATCTTAACGGCTGACGACAATTGTCCCTTGCCGCCGTCAACGACAATCAAATCTGGGAGTCGCTGCTCTTCGTCTAAGAGGCGTTTGTATCTTCTGTAGATAATCTCTTCCATAGAGGCGAAGTCGTTGGGTCCTTCAACGGTCTTGATGTTGAAATGTCGGTAGCCGCTCTTGTTGGGCTTCGCATTGACAAACTGCGTCATCGCGGCTACAGCATAGTCGCCTTGGAAGTTGGAGTTGTCGAAACATTCAATGACTTCAGGGAGAACCGGCAAGTTCAAGTCGTCCTTCATCTGGTTCAAGATTCTCTTAGTATGTCGTTCTGGGTCAACGAGAGTCCTGAGTTTTTCTGTCTCGATACGATATTGTTTCGCATTACGTTGCGATAATTCCAAAATGTCGAACTTCTCTCCTCGTTGCGGGATTGTGAACTTGACGCCTTCTAGTTTTATGTCTATGTCTATCGGGATGATGACTTCCTTGATGTTATGACTTTCCATCATCTGACGAACCTCGACAATGGCCATGGAAAGTAATTCGTCTGGAGTTTCATCTAACTTTCTCTTTATCTCAAAAGAATGTGACTGTATTATCGCACCTTCGACGATTTTCATGTAATTGACATAGAAAGAATTGCCTGCGTCTTCGTAGGAAAATACTTCCATGTCGAAGAGGCTGTTGCTGCATACGACGGATTTCGCATGATAGTTTTCGAGTATGTCGTATTTGTCTTTTATGACTTGGGCCTTCTCGAACTCTAACCTCGATGCATGGTCCATCATCTGCGCTTTCATGTCTTTCATGACTTCCTGAATATTACCTTTGATGACTCTTTTTATGTTTTGAATCATCTGACGATAATCCTCTTCGCTGATGCTACCGTCGCAAGGGGCGAGACAGTTGCCGATGTGATATTCCAGACAAGGACGGTAATGTCCGTTGTTGATGTTCTCTTCTTTTAAAATTAATTTGCAGTTCCTGATAGGGTAGAGCTTACGTAACATTTCGAGCAGCGTCCTCGCTGTCATCACTGAAGGATAAGGTCCGAAATAGATGGAGCCGTCGTTGACTTTTTTCCTTGTAAGATATACTCGCGGAAATCTCTCGTTCTTGACGCATATCCAAGGATATGTCTTGTCGTCTTTCAACATGATGTTGTAACGTGGCTTGTATTGTTTAATCATGTTGTTCTCGAGAAGAAGTGCTTCCATCTCGTTGTCTACCACGATGAACTTGATGTCGGCGATGCGACTGACAAGCACCTTGACCTTACCGCTCTGCTGTTTGTTGAAATAACTCGATACTCTGCGTTTGAGGTTTTTGGCTTTACCGACATAAATAATCTCGCCTTTTTCGTCATAATAACGATACACTCCCGGATCGGTGGGGATGGTTTTTAAGATGGAGGTTATTTTGTCGTTCATAATCTTTAGTTTATAGTGTAGAGTTGAGAGTCGTTCTATAGATTATAAGTGTAGAGTTTAAAGTGTATTAGAATCTGATAAACTCTCCACTCTCAACTTTACACTTTGCGCTTTAAAAATGTTTAAATCCTTGTGCTTCGATTGGTATTACGTGTTCGTCGGTGGTGATGAGTTCAGCGACGTTTGTGTCTGGCGTCATGAAGCCGATGATTCTCACGTCTTCCATGTCTTTGACTTTATCGTAATCTTCTTGTTTCACGGTGAAGAGGAGTTCGTAGTCTTCGCCTCCGTTGAGTGCTGCCACGCAAGGCACGATGTCGAATTCTTTTGCTACGTCGATGGCTTTCTGATGCATTGGGATGCGGTCTTCAAATACTCTGCAACCGACCTTAGAGTCTTTGCAAAGATGTAATATCTCTGATGCTAATCCGTCAGAAATATCTATCATCGCTGTTGGTTTTATCTCTAACTCCTTGAGTCTTGCCACGATGTCTTTGCGTGCTTCAGGCTTGAGCTGACGTTCGAGGATATAGTCGTAACCATAAAGTTCTGGCTGTACGTTAGGGTCTGCCATGAAAGCGGCTTTCTCTCTTTCTAAAATTAATAAACCTGTATATGCAGCGCCGAGTGTTCCGCTGACGCATAATAAGTCGTTGGCTTTAGCACCATCACGATAGACGATGTCGTCTTTCTTTGCCTTGCCGATGACTGTTATCGAGATGAAGAGTCCCGACTTGCTTGCTGTTGTGTCGCCACCGACTAAGTCGACTTTGTAAGTGTCGCAGGCTAACTTGATGCCAGCGAATATCTCTTCAACGGCTTCCACTGAGAACTTGCTTGAGAGTCCCATTCCGACTACTATCTGTGTAGGTGTTCCGTTCATAGCATAGATGTCGGAGAAGTTCACTACAGCGGCTTTGTAACCTAAGTGTTTCAAAGGCATATATGTCATGTCGAAGTGAACGCCTTCAATCAAGACGTCGGTAGAAATCAATGTCTGCTCGCTCTTATGGTCGATGACAGCAGCGTCATCGCCGATGCCTTTCACTGTCGATTTGTTATATGTCTTGATGTCTTTCGTCAGTCTGTCGATGAGACCGAATTCACCGAGTTCTGACAATTCTGTTAATTCTATTTTTTCGTTTTCCATATTTTTAAAGTCAACGGACAACAGTCAA
>JAZRNQ010000007.1:0-3905 GCA_045648285.1 Bacteroidales bacterium
CCCTTCAGGTCTCATCGCTCGCGGTATCCTCAACGACCCATTGGATTACTGTCACATCATCACAACAACAACACACAAGACACTCCGTGGTCCACGCGGCGGTATGATCTTGATGCGTGAAGACTTCGAAAACCCATGGGGTCTCACAACACCTAAGGGCGAAGTTAAAATGATGTCAGCTCTCCTCAACAGCGCAGTATTCCCAGGCGTACAAGGTGGTCCACTCGAACACGTCATCGCAAGTAAGGCTGTAGCTTTCGGCGAAGCTCTCTCAGATGAATACTTCGAATACATCCTCCAAGTCAAGAAAAACGCTACAGTGATGGCTAAGGCATTCACAGACAGAGGTTACAACATCATCTCAGGCGGTACAGACAACCACCTCATGCTCATCGACCTCCGTTCTAAATTCCCAGAAATCACAGGTAGAATGGTTGAAAACACACTCGTTGAAGCCGACATCACAGTTAATAAAAACATGGTTCCATTCGACAGCCGCTCACCATTCCAAACATCAGGTCTCCGCATCGGTACTCCTGCTATCACAACACGCGGTCTTAAAGAAGAACACATGGAACCAATCGTTGAACTCATCGACGACGTTATCAGCAACATCGACAACACAGCTAAATTGACAGCTGTAAGAGAAAAAGTCAACGAAATGATGTCAGAATTCCCATTGTTTGCTTGGTAATTTTAAGACAACAGACAACGGACAACAGTCAACAGACGTTATCCACATATAGGAAGCGCTACTATAACAGTAGCGCTTCTTTTTTTGAAAGACTCTGAGTTGCTGAATTGCTAAGTCTATAAGTCAGTGTCAGAGTCAGAGTTCAAAAAAATCTTTCATCATTCGCCTTTTGTCTTTAGTCTTTTTCTTATCTTTGCAGCTTCAAAATTTCATTAAAAAAAACAATTACAAGTAATTATCATTCAATTCATTTGTCATGGCAGAAACAAATACTGTTAACGCAAAGGCAAAGAAAAGCCGTAAATTTTCTATTGATTTTAAGCCTCGCTTATTTTCAACATTAAAGAATTACAACAAACAGATGTTCGCTAAAGACGCGATGGCTGGTATCATCGTCGGTATCGTCGCTATTCCTTTAGCTATCGCTTTCGGTATCGCCTCAGGCGTAGGTCCTACAGAAGGCCTCGTAACAGCTATCATGGCTGGTTTCATCATCTCTGCTCTCGGCGGTTCTAAAGTACAGATAGGCGGTCCTACAGGCGCATTCATCGTCATCATCTATGGCATCATCCAACAGTTCGGTCTCACAGGACTCGCAATCGCTACAATATTAGCTGGTATCATGCAGATTCTCATGGGTGCTTTCAAACTCGGCAGCATCATCAAGTTCATGCCTTATCCTATCATCGTCGGTTTCACAGGCGGTATCGCCATCACCATCTTCTCAACACAGATGAACGACCTCTTCGGCCTCGGCATCAGCAACGTGCCAGCCAACTTCATCGACAAATGGGCATGCTACTTCCAAAACATCTCTAACGTCAACTGGTGGGCATTATTAATAGGTGTGCTCAGCATCTTGATAATCGTCCTCACTCCAAAGATCTCAAAGAAAATCCCTGGCTCATTATTGGCTATCATCGTCATGACAGTAGTGACATGGGTTTTGAAAAAATATGCTGGCATCGATTCTATCAAGACTATCGGCGACTTATACGAATTGCCTTCAGGTCTTCCTTCATTCAGAATGCCTGCAATAGAAGAAGGTGAGACAATATTCTCAACAGCACAAAAGGTACTTCCTGCAGCATTCACTATCGCTATGTTAGGTGCCATCGAGTCATTGCTCTCAGCTATGGTTGCCGACGGTGTAATCAGCGACAGACATAACTCAAACACTGAACTCATCGGCAACGGTATCGCTAACGTCGTCGTTCCATTCTTCGGCGGCATCCCTGCAACAGGAGCTATCGCTCGTACAATGGCAAACATCAACAACGGCGGCCGCACTCCAATAGCTGGTATCGTTCACACATTTGTGTTGTTGTTAGTGTTGTTATTCTTAGGTAGCCTCGTAGGCCTCATCCCAATGTCATGCCTCGCAGGTGTTCTCATCGTGGTTTCTTATACCATGAGCGGCTGGAGAACCATCGTTTCAATGTGCAAACAATCAAGAAGCGACATCGCTGTTCTCTTCACAACATTATTGCTCACAGTCATCTTCGACCTCACCATCGCTATCGAAATCGGCTTGGTATTAGCAGTTATCTTATTCATCAAACGTATCATGGAAAGCACCAATATCTCTGTCATCCAAGATGAGTTAGACGTTCATAGCGACGGCGAACAAGATGAGAGACTTATGGTTCCAAACCACACAGAAGTATATGAAATCGAAGGTCCTTTCTTCTTCGGTATCGCTAATAAATTCGAAGAGTTATCACATCGTCATTCAGAAAACAAGATTCGTATCATCAGAATGCGTAAGGTAAGCTTCATCGACGCTACTGGTATCCACAACCTCGAGATTTTCATACAGTCTGCATTAGACGAAGGTCACATCATCATCTTATCTGGCGTTAACCAAAACGTTCATGCTGCAATCAAGAAAGCTGGCATCGTTAACATGGTTGGTGAAGAAAATGTTCTCGACCACATCCACAAGGCTCTCGCCAGAGCAGAACAAGTAGCAGCTACAATTGAAAATTAAAAATTGAAAGCTGAAAATTGACAATAAACAATTAAGGATGGTAAATTACCATCCTTTTTTTATTTTGCAATATTGCTAAAAATCTTTAGTCATTAGTCTTTAGACTTTTGTCATTGCTCATTGCCACCACTTTCTATGCTTGAAGAAATAAATCAACGCAACGCTTACCACCAACATCACTCCGATGATAACCCAAAATGCCACCTTCGTTGAGGTGATAAAAGGAAACGCCACATTCATTCCGAAAAGACCTGTGATAAAAGTAAGTGGAAGTATGATTGACGAGAGAAGAGTGAGCATCTTCATAATCTCGTTGGTCTTGTTAGTCTGCATTGAATCGAATGTCTTCGACAGACCTTCAATCAAATCTTCATGGTCTTCCGTCATATCCCATACCTTTTGGTAGTAGTCGAGGATATTACCCCAGTAGTCTTCCATGAATTCCACATCGCCATAACCTTTAATCTGACCAGTCTCGAAGCTATGGAACATTCTAAGCTGTGGCTTGAAGATAGTATTGATTGTGATGATATTTTTTCTTGTAATAGATATTCTCTCGATGATTCTAACCTGTTTGCTTCCGAAGAGTTCTTTGTTAAGCATCTCAAGTTCAAAGCCTATCTTTTTCAAAAGATAGAGAGACTCTTTCATCAGTTTCTCAATGATACGATAAAGGAGAATATCGGAAGTAGCGAGTTCTTTTGCCAATGAATTGTCGTCACGCTCGCTGTATTCATTAAACAGCTGACTTACATGCCAGCGTTTTCTTTCCAAAGTGATGATATAATCCTTGCCCCAGAAGAGCTTCACTTCCTTTGGAAATATGAACTTATCTTGTCTGTCGAAATCTGGATATTGTAGGATAAGGAAATAATAATCGTCGTAGATGTCTATCTTAGGACGTTGGTTAACCGACTTACAGTCTTCAATATCAAGAGGGTGAAAATGAAACTTCTCCTTCAATTCAACGAAATCTTCTTCCGTCGGGTCGGTAATATGATGCCATTTCAGTTTGCCTACTGCTAATGTTTCTATCATGGTTTTCCCCCTTTCTTTGATAAATGAATAAATATAAGATAAATCCTACATAAGATGTGTTGGTAAAAAAATTCGTGCAAAGATAAAAAAAAGACAAAAGACAAAAGACAAAAGACAAAAGTTTTTTTTAAAACTTCCAAACAAACCTTAGCCTTTAGCCATTAGCCAAAACTACTTCCACTC
>JAZRNQ010000008.1:0-3465 GCA_045648285.1 Bacteroidales bacterium
TGCGACCAGATGATGTATGCAGCCACATTAGTCAAAGAATTAAACGACAAGGAAAAGATATACATCACCGCCATTGAGACTTACCCTAACAATGCAGAGCCATATTGCAATGCCGGCGTCGTCGCTATTGAGAGAGGCCACATCAAACATGCAAAACAACTAACCAAACGAGCCATCGAGATTGACGACTTATTAGCTGAAGCATACAACAACCTAGGTATCATCGCAATTTTCGAGAACGACTATGAGACAGCAGCCGCTTTATTCGATCAAGCTAACAATTTAGGTTTAGACACCGATTACAACAAAGGTGTTGTTCACATCAACAAAGGCGATTATAAAAAAGCCATCAAGATGATGATGAAAGACAATCCTAACTGCGACTATAACATAGCATTAGCACAAACATTAGACAAGCAATATGTCATTGCAGAAGAAACTGTCAAATGTCTGGAAGAAAATGGCAAGACCTTATATTTACAAGCAGTGATTGCAGCGAGAACACAAGACATCGACAAGAGTCTGAAGCACCTTGCCAAAGCAATTAAAAAAGATTCAAAAATAAAGAAGATGGCTAAACACGATATGGAATTCGCATATATGCAAGACAGCCCGGAATTCGTTGCATTAATCGAATAAACGATAATAATTATTAACATTTAAACCCAAGAGTCGCTTCGGCGACTTTTTTTATTTTTTTTTACAAAAAACACTCATTTATCAGCAAAAACACTTATATTTGCAAATTAAAAAACATTTCAATCATTAGTATTATTTAAGGCTATTAGAAACTAAATATTTAAGAGTATGAATAAATTAAACTTTACTAAACTCATTATGATTGTGGTTTTGGCTTTATGTCCTATGGCATTCTATGGTCAAAACGACAATACAGAAATCCAAAATGGTGCTGCTCAAGTCACAAGCACAAATTTCAACGATTACGTATACGTATCAGGTGACTTAGGATTAGGCTTATTAAACGGTGACAATTCAGGTCTGAAGTTGGGTCTCAATGGTCATATCGGCGTTGGATACCAATTCGACAATATCTTAGGTATCAAAGGAAACCTTGGATTCGGCGGTTTAAACGGCAAATACGACCACGTCGACATTGACAAGTCAAATTATTTTGAAGCTAACATCAACTTGACAGTTAATTTCACAGACATCATCCTCGGTTACAACCCAGACAGAAAAGTCAACTTCGTTCCTCATATCGGTATCGGCCAAGTCAGATCTAGAGTAAGACTCAACGACAACAACGGCAACGATGTATACGAAAACGGATACGACAAAAGAAATGGCAGAAAAGTAGCAGCTACACTCCCAATGGGCTTCGAATTAAACTATGCCATCAACCCAAGCTGGAAAGTTTATTTAGATTATACAGCCAACTATGCTGATACTGACCTCTTAGACGGTATCGCAAGAGGCGAACACAACGACTGGTTCACTTCATTAAACCTCGGTGCAAGCTATAGATTAGGTAAAGAAGCTAACATCTTCAAAAGAAATGATGCTTACTGCAACTACTGGTACTTAATGACAGACGGCGGTGCTTCATTCCTCTTCGGCGACAACCAATACAACTTCTCTAGCGTCAGAGGTAATATGAACTTCGGTATCGGTTACAATTTCCATAACTTCTACAGAATCTACACCAAGTTTGGCTATGGTATATTCACTGGCGAATACGTAAATGCTTTCACAGTAGACTACGCTGACTACTACGAAGCTAACATCAATATCGCAGCCGACCTCGTTGGTTTCATCTTAGGTCATGACGAAACACGTCGTTACGGAGTTTATGCTCACATCGGTGTCGGTCAAATGCAATACAGAGCTAGAACAACAATGGAAGACGGCGAAAAACGCTACACAGGTTATCACTTCGAAGGTGCTAACAACTTACAAGGCAACGGCTTCAAACACAGAAGAGTAGCTATGACAATCCCTATGGGTGTTGAATTTAACTACGTCGTAAATAAAAACATTGACTTTTATACAGACTTAACAACATACGCTGTCGACAGCGACAGATTAGACGTAGTTCCTTCAGGCATCAACAACGACTGGCGCACTACTGTTAACTTCGGTTTACGCTACAAACTCATGAACTCATGCAACAGAGCTGCTATGGAAGCTTTAGAAGCACAAACTGAAAAAGAATGCTGCATCACTCCTGAAGAAATCAAACAAATCGTAAAAGAAGCTCTCGAAGAACAAGCAGCTAATCAGCCTAAAACAACTGAAGTGATAGAAAAACACACTATCTATCATACAAACCACGCTAACATCGTATTCCCTATCAACGAAATCGAAAAGATCAACACACAAACTAATATCGATGCTATCAACAGAGCTTCACAAGAAGTTCAAGAAGGCTTCCACGTAGAAGACATCATCGTTGAAGGTTATGCTTCACCAGAAGGCACAGCTGAAGAAAACGAACGCCTCGCATTAGGCCGCGCTCAAGCAGCTGCTGAATTAGTACAAGAAGAACTTCACACACACCTCGACCCATCACACGTTAAGATTCACTCTAACGGCGGTGACTGGGAAGGTCTCATCGAAGCTATCTTAGGTTCAGACCTCGCTGACAAAGAAGCTATAGCAAAAGAAATTGAAACATCTTCAAACCGTGAAGAAACATTACGCAAGTTAATGAATAAATATTCAGGTATCGAACCATTATTACCACAATTACGTCGCGCTAATGTTACAATCACAACAGTGAAAGATTGAAACAAATAATGATAACAAAAAAAAGCTACTCAAATTGAGTAGCTTTTTTTTAAAACTCAAAACTTCAAAATTTCAGAACCTCAGAACTTCAGAACTTCAGATGTGTCTTGACATTCTTCCAAAAGAATAGCATTGGTCTTCTTAAATATTGGATGTTCGAAATCCGCCGCTACATCACACAAAGGCAGCAAGGCAAAACGTCGCAGATGCAGACGCGGATGTGGTACAACCAAATCCTCATCGTCGATAATAGCATCACCATAATATAATATATCCAAGTCCATAGGACGTGATGAATAACCTTTTACATTCTCATCTCTCTGTCGCCCTAACACCGCCTCTATCGACAATAATTCCTTCAGCAAATCATGAGCCTCAAGTTCTGTTTTTATCTTTACAAGCTGGTTTAAAAAATTATTCTCAGCAACAAACCCCCATGGCTCCGTCTCATATATGTTAGACACTGCCACAAGCTCGCCACATCTATCTTCTATCATCTCTATCGCCTTGGTTAACAAAGCTTCTCGATTGCCCAAGTTCGTACCTAAAAGAATTAAAGAAAGTGTTTCCATATTTATATTTGTTTTGCGCAAAATTAAAAAAAATTGTATCTTTGAACCCTAATTATATTTTTTTATGAAATCATTTTTCAAAACATTCTTAGCATCGTTTCTCGGCTCAGCATTATTACTAGTCGTGCTTTTCATCATAATGATA
>JAZRNQ010000009.1:0-3939 GCA_045648285.1 Bacteroidales bacterium
CTAGGACCTTTGGTGTTGATAGGTTCTTTGGCTATCTGAACAGGTATTCTGTCGCCTACTGTTAAAATATCTGATATTTTTCCTGACTTGTTGATGTCTTTTTCCATCTCGAATTTGTCCATGTCCAGCAATGTAATGTCACCAGATTCTGCCAATTTGGTGAATTTACGCAAAGAAAGGACTTGAGGACCGAGATCGAGATAATGTAAGAAAGCGTCTTTTCTGCTTCCGATGTCAACGAAAGCTGCATTTAAGCCAGGTAATATCTTCTTGATGCGTCCTAGATAAACGTCACCTACCGATACGCTATTGTTTTTTTGTTCTTTATGAAGCTCTACAAGCTGTTTGTCTTCCAATAAAACAATATTAACCTCTGAAACATCAGCACTGATGATGAGCTCTTTGTTTGTGTTTGTTATTTCGTCCATTTCAGTTAAATATTTGCAAAGGTTTAAAAATTAAAAAAACATAACACAACATTAGCAATTTTAATGAATAAGGTTTGTAATGTTGTGTTATGTAAATGAAAATAATCAATGATTATTTTTTCTTCTTATGTCTATCTTTTCTTAAACGTTTTTTACGTTTGTGTGTAGACATTTTGTGTCTTTTATGTTTTTTACCGTTTGGCATAATAATATGTTTTTAAGTGTTTATATTTATTTTACTTCGTTAGCAAAAGTTTTTGAAGGCTTGAATGCTGGAATGTTGTGTTCTGGGATGATGATAGATTTATCTTCTTTAATATTTCTTCCAACTTTTTCTGCTCTAGTCTTTCTGATGAAGCTACCAAAACCTCTTAAATAAACTGGTTCGCCTTCAGCAACTGATTTCTTTACGATATCCATGAATGCTTCAACGACAACTTGTGCGCTAGCTTTTTCAACGCCAGTTTTTTCAGCAATTTGTGCTACGATTTCTGCTTTTGTCATTTCTAATATTTTTTAAATGTTAATAATAAAATTTTAGGTTGCAAAGGTAAGAACTTTTTTTGATTGTAATGTCAAAAAAAAACTATTTTTTTTACTAAAAGCATTAAAAATGTGCTAAATAGAATTATTTTGTCAATTTTCGCTATTTTAACGATGTATATTTGGCAAAATAATTTTTGAATTTATGGTTTACTCATGGAAAATTAATGTAATTTTGGTAAAAGTTTTTTAACATTTAACAATTATGGCAAGTTTAAATAAGGTAATGCTTATAGGACATCTCGGAAAAGATCCTGAGATTATATCATTTGAAAACGGAGCAAAGAAAATGTCAGTGACATTGGCAACAACGGAACGTTATCGCGATCGTAACGGAGAATGGGCAGAACAGACCGACTGGCATAATCTGGTGGCATGGGGTAATTTGGCTCTTGATATAGCTGAAAAAAGACGTAATTATATAAAAGGTGATTTCATGTATGTGGAAGGTCGTCTTAAGACACGTCAATATGTAGATGCACAAAACGTGACACGTTACGTCACAGAAGTGCTTGTCGATAAAATGATGAGCATGGGAACAAAACGCACTCAAAACAATCCTGAACAAGTTAACACATCTTATAATAGCTATCAGCAGTCAGCTCCTAGCTATCAGCCTGCAGCACCTGCTTACCAAGCAGCGCCTGTCTATCAGCAGCCTGCAGCACCAGCACCAGTTGAATATCAGGCTCAACCTGCTATGAGTGCGCCACAGCCTTCATTCAACAATCCTCCTTTGCCACAAATGCCAGACCCAGGATACGACGGTGATGATCTTCCGTTTTAAAAAGTTACTGAGTTACTAAGTTGCTAAGTTGTTGAGAGGATGAGATTATAAAAAATCTTAGTATCTTAGCAACTTAGCAACTTAGTATCTTTATTTTTTCGTATCTTTGCACTCGTAATTTAAATATCTTTATTTTGGAAATAGCTTCAATAGACCCTCTTATATGTCTGCTGTCGGTTGTAACAGTAGAGCCTTTCTTCATCGGCATATCTGCCAAAGTGGTTTTTTGTTTGATATTAATGTTTGCCTTGTTGCTGTGTTCGGCAATGGCATCTTCTAGTGAAACGGCTTATTTCTCTTTACAGCCTAACGACATTAATGAATTGGAATCTTCACAGAACCGTAATGAACAACTGGTTCTCGAAATACGCCAAAAACCTAAAACTCTACTCGTTACAATCCTTATATTTAATAACTTAGTCAATATCTCTATCACGATATTCTCTACTTACATTATGAGCATGATGTTCAACCTTGCTGTTAATCCTATAGCAGCGTTTATATTGAATGTCGTTGTCGTTACATCATTGATATTGCTCATAGGTGAGATGATTCCTAAGGTTTACGCATCTAAAAAGTCTAAGTCGATAGCAATATTGATGGCTCCTATTTTGAAAGTCCTCATTGTTATCTTCAAGCCTTTAAGTAAAATATTCGTTTCTTCAACATCATTTATAGATAAGAGATTAGGTAAGAAAACTGGCTCTATTTCTCTGAGCGACCTCTCTACTGCAGTAGATATCACAACAGAAGATGGCTCTTCACCTGAAGAAAAAAACATGCTCAAAGGTATAGCTTCTTTCGGTGAGAAAGAGGTTAGCGACATCATGCGCCCTCGTGTCAATATGTTCTCTGTTTCTATTGATACTGAATTTGACGAGCTTATGGTTCAAGTCGTTGATAAGGGCTTTTCTAGAATCCCTGTTTATGATAAGGACCTTGACGATGTCAAAGGTATGCTTTATGTGAAAGATTTGCTTCCTCATTTGGAGGAGAATGGCTTTGAGTGGCAGACATTGTTGCGGCCAGCTTTCTTTGTTCCGGAAAACAAAAAGATAAACGATTTGTTCCAAGACTTTAGAGCTAAGAAGATACATATCGCTATCGTGGTTGATGAATATGGCGGTACATCAGGATTGGTGACACTTGAAGATATTGTAGAGGAAATAGTGGGTGATATCAGCGATGAATTCGACAAAGAGCCTGAAAACGAAAATTATAAGAAAATAGATAATAATACATATATCTTTAAGGCTCAGATAAGCAATGTCGACTTCTGCAAGGTGTTCGGTATCGACGATGATTATTTCGAGGAGATAGAAGGCGAGTCGGATACTCTTGCGGGAATGATTCTCGAGATGGAAGGTCGAATCCCTGAAGCAGGTTTTAAGTCATCATACAAGGATTTCACTTTCGAAATCGTAGAGTCCGACAACAAACACATTATTAAGATAAAGGTAACTCGTAAAGATGAAGATATTCAATAGACAACGGACAACGGACAACAGACAACAGTCATCGATGCCTGAACTTAAAGCTCTTAGCTCAAAGCTCAGAGTTCAAAGTTCAGAGCTCAAGGCTCAGAGTTCAAAGCTCAAAGCTCAAAGCTCAAAGCTCAAGGCTCAAAGCTCAAAGTTCTTAGCTCTTAGTTCATTGTTTCTCATCTTGTTTTCATCCTGCGATAGCAAGCAATATCAGCCAAAACCTAAAGGCTACTTCAGAATAGACTTTCCTGAAAAAGAATACCAGAAGCTTGATAGCATGAAGTATTATAGCTTCGAATATCCAATATATTCTACTATCACTCCCGACTATCATTCTCTCCATGAGAAAGAATGGGTTAACATAGAATATCCTTCTTATAAAGGCACTGTGCATATCAGTTATAAGACTGTCGATGACAATCTCGATGCATATCTAGAAGATTCATATTATATGATGTCGAAGCATCTCTCTCGTGCTATGGGAATAAGAGATAGCGTGATAGTAAACCCAGAAAGGAATATTTATGGCTTGGTTTATTTCCTCGAAGGTGAAGGTGTCGCTTCGCCAATGCAGTTCTATCTCACCGATAGTATAAATCACTTCATGAGAGGCTCCCTTTATTTTAATGTAAAGACAAACAACGATTCACTTGCTCCAGTCATAGATTTTATAACGGATGACGTACGTCACCTTATA
>JAZRNQ010000010.1:0-7361 GCA_045648285.1 Bacteroidales bacterium
TTTATAAAAAATTATAATTATGGCAAATCACATTACAGACGCTACTTTCGAAGTAGAAGTATTACAAAGCGAAGTTCCAGTTATGGTTGATTTCGGCGCAGCATGGTGCGGCCCTTGCAACATGATCGCTCCTTATATGGATCAATTAGCTGAAGAATATGCAGGCAAAGCTAAAGTTTTCAAAGCAGACATCGACGAATGCCAAAGCTTAGCAGCAAAATTCCGCATCATGAACGTTCCTACAGTTCTTTATTTCAAAGGCGGTCAAGTAGTTGACAAAAACGTTGGTGGCGCAGCAAAACAAGTTTTCGAAGACAAATTGAAGAAACTTATCTAATATAAATGCCAATAGATGTCAGCAATATTGCTCAACTGGGAAGCCTTGAATTCTTAGCGCGGCAAATAGTGGAAGGCTTTATAACAGGTCTCCATAAAAGTCCGTTCCATGGCTTCTCAGTGGAGTTTGCTGAGCATCGTCTTTACAACTCAGGAGAACCAACCAGAAATATCGACTGGAAACTTTACGCAAGAACCGAGAAACTCTTTGTGAAACGCTACGAAGAAGAAACTAATCTTCGTTGTCATATCGTAATCGACAAAAGTTCAAGTATGTACTTCCCGGTACGAAACAAACTCGATTTCGAACATACTAATAAATTATGGTATTCTGTTTATAGCAGCGCGGCTCTCATCGAACTGATGCGTCGTCAGCGTGATGCAATAGGTCTTTCAACTTTTGACTCAGATATAGATTTGCATACAGACGCGAAATTGTCAAGAACACATATTAACATGGTGTATGCAGAGCTGGAGAAGTTGATGTCGCCATACGATAAGTCGCAAAAGACTTCGACAAATGCCATTCAGTCGCTGCACAAGATAGCAGAGATGACACACAAAAGAAGCCTCGTGATTATCTTTAGCGATATGCTTGATAATATTGACAATCTTGATGAATTATTCGCAGCTCTGAAACATCTTCGCTACAATAAGCACGAAGTCGTTCTTTTCCACGTTTTTGACTCACTTCATGAACAAAAACTAAAATACGAAAACAGACCGCATCGTTTCGTCGATATGGAAACAGATGAAGTTATAAAACTCAATCCGTCTGATGTTAAAGAATTTTATGAAAAAATCATGACGGAGAGAAAAAATGAGTTGCTACATCATTGTTATCAATATCAGATAGATTATGTAGAGGCTGATATAAATAATGATTATAATCAGATACTTACATCATATCTCATAAAAAGACAAAAGATGATTTAAGCATATATCTTATGCTTTAAATGTTAACGAATTTTAACTTTTTTATCCTTTTATTTTATTATTTTTTTACTTACATTTGCGAGGAATATCAGTAAAAAAGTAATATTATGTCAGTAATTAATATCCTTAAAGAGAAAAAATATAAATGGCACTTCGTTAATGTAGGAGGTACCGCACGTGTTAGAATAAACTCTGGTGAAGACATCGCTCATCTTAATGAGTTGGATCCAAAGATGTGGACAGTTCTTTCTTGTCCGACAACAGGTCTTGAAATTGATGACAAGAGTCTGAAATATATGGACTGCGACGGAGATGGAAAACTTCGTATCAATGATGTGATTTGTGTGTCGAAATGGATTACTTCGCTATTGAAAGACAAAGACCTTATATTAAAAGGTGTGGATTCTATAGACATCAGTCAGATAAATACCGATGATGCCAATGGAAAGAAACTTTATTCTTCAGCGAAACAGATAATAGAAAATCTAGGGAAAGAAGGCACTGTGATTTCTTTGGCAGACACAGCAGATATAGCAGCTATTTTTGCAAAGACACGCTTCAATGGCGATGGTGTCATAACAGAAGCAAGTACTGATGACGCAGAGCTAAAAGCTACGATTGCTGCAATATTGTCGACAATAGGCGGCGTTGCAGACAGAAGCGGTGCTCAAGGTGTTGGAACAGAACAGATAGAAGCCTTTTATAAAAACCTCAACGATTATGTGGCATGGAATGATGCTGTTGTTGAAGCGCCATACGGTGATAAGACAGATGCTCTTATCGCAGCATATAACGCATTGGATGCTAAGGTGAAGGATTTCTTCATGCGTTCTAAACTCGCAGCGTTTTCTCCAAACAGCATGGCATCTCTCGACATACAGACTTCAAGAATCGATGCTATCAGCGCAGAAAATCTCTCAACCAAAAACGATGAAATTGCAGCTTATCCTTTGACACATATCACAGGAAAATCGGAGATTGATGTTAATGCAGCCATAAATCCAGCATGGGACAAGAACTTCAATCTTGTTAAATCAGTGGCAATAGATTCTTCCAAGACTGTCATTACCGAAGAAGATTGGAATGCGATAGGAGTGAAGTTCGCTGCATATCAAGCATGGAAGAATGCTAAGGCAGGAGCAGCTGTAGAAGGTCTTGGATTAGATGCTATTAAGAACTTTATAGCTCAGGATAAGAAAGCAGCTCTTTTCGATTTAGTGGCGCAAGATGCAGCTTTGAAAGAAGAGTCTGACAATATAGAAATGGTCGATAAGTTCCTACATGTCCTGCGTGATTTCTATCAGCTTCTGAAGAATTTCGTAACATTCAATGATTTCTATAATAAAGACAAAAATATAAAAGCTATCTTCCAATGCGGAACTCTCATCATCGACCAAAGAGCTTGTAGATTCTGCATGAAAGTCGATGATGCTGGCAAACACAGTGCATCGGCAGGAACAAGCGGAATGTATCTGGTTTACTGCGACTGCACGACAAAGACGAAACCTGGTAAGTTGCAGATTGTAGCAGCTATCACAGTAGGTGATATTGGAGCATTGGCTGTTGGTAAAAACGGTATTTTCTACGATAATAATGGTTTGGAATGGGATGCTGTTGTGACTAAAGTCATTGATAATCCGATAAACATCTCGCAGTCGTTCTGGTCTCCATATCGCAGAATGGCGACGGCAATAGAAAATCTCATCAACAAGAGTGCGGCTGACAAGGATGCCAAGATTATGGCAAACGCTACTGCTAACATCAACGCTGTTCCGACAAAGACAGCGGAAGAAGCAAAAGCTGCCGTTGCAACACCACCATTCGACATCGCTAAATTTGCTGGTATATTTGCTGCAATAGGTATGGCACTCGGTATGATTGGTACAGCTTTGGCAAGTATCTTCAAAGGTTTATTCGCTCTTACATGGTGGCAGCTCATCATGTTATTCGTTGGTATAATTTTACTTATCTCTGGTCCTTCAATGGTGATGGCATGGATGAAGTTACGTCGCAGAAACATCGCTCCATTGTTGAATGCTAACGGCTGGGCAATCAATGCTAACTCTAAGATTAGCATTCCTTTCGGTGAGACATTGACAGAAATGGCAAAATATCCTAAGATGAAACTCGACGATCCTTTCGCTAAAAAAGGTTTGAAAACATGGCAGAAATGGAGCCTCACAGTGTTGTTAATCATCGCTGTGGTTGCAGGTCTATGGTTGGGTAATATCTTGAATTATGTAAGTCCTAAATTGAATTCTCCACTTCCAAGATATAATCAGGTTGAAGTTGAAACAGTTGTTACAGATACATTGACAGTAACAAACGATACAATTGTTGCAGTTGAGGAGACTATTGTGACAGAATGATTTTATAAACCTAAATTTAAAAACCATGAAAAAAATACTATTGTTATTTGTGGCGTTTTGTGTGGCAATGACTACATACGCACAAACTGAAAAAACTATCAAAAGAAAAGTCGCTATAGGAAGATTTTCTAATGAGACACAATACGGAAAAGGTATCTTCTACGATAAGGAAAATGACCTAATGGGAAAACAGGCGTTGGATATCCTCTCGGCAAAATTAGCTCAGTCGGAAAAGTTTATCTTGTTGGAAAGAAGTGATTTGGAACTTCTAGTGCAAGAGTCTGGCGATAATATGCAGAAGATTGGTGCTGATTACATCATTCTCGGTTCTATCACAGAATATGGCAGAAAGAACGAAGGACAGCAAAAGGTTTTCAGCAATACCAAGGTTCAGACTGTAGAAGCTGGTGTCAGCATCCGTATCGTCGATACTCACACAGGTTTGATTATCTATTCTGATGAAGCCAAGGGAATGGCAGAGACATCTACAAAAGAGGTTATGGGTATCGGTGGACAAGCTGGCTTCGATGCTACTTTAAGCGACAAGGCTATCTCTGCTGCGATTTCACAACTCGTTGAAAATGTGATAAACAAATGTACTGACAAACCATGGAAGTCATACATACTTTCTGTAGAAGATGGTAATTATATCATCTCAGGTGGCGTATCACAGGGATTGGTAGCTGGTGATACTTTCAATGTTTATTTGAAAGGTAAAACTGTTAAAAATCCACAAACAGGCATGGATGTAGAATTGCCTGGTAAAAAGATTGGTGTTGTAACAGTAACAATGTCAGTCGGTGACACACCAGAGACTGAAATTTCATTCTGCACTTACGAAGGCGAAGAAATCAATCCAGAACAATTAAGCAATTACTACATTTTAAACGACTAATATAACTATGAAAAAGATATTATTGATAGCACTTTTAAGTGTGTTTATGGCAAGTTGTGGCGTCGGTTCTTATTCTATCACAACGGGATTGGCAGATGAATCAAGCATATCATTTGTTATGGATAAAAAACAGGAAATTGTAGTAACTGTTGATAATCAGCAATACGATGTTGAAACAGTAAAGTTGAAAGATTATCGTAAAGATAGAAGTCTTAAAAGAACTGTGGAAAATACTATAGAAATCACTCCAGGACAACATGATGTGAAGGTAACATTAGACGGCAAAGTGATTTACACTCAGAAAATATTTGTCTCAGCAGGAGAAAATAAGATTGTTGAATTATGAAGACTATTAGCTCATTAGTAATCATATCATCTCTGATATTGATGTTCTCATCATGTGCAACTACGTCCATGTACTATTGGGGACCAGTTTCATTTTCCGATAATACAACAGGATATGAAAAGGCTACTTATAATTATTTTAAGTATCAGTCACCAGAAAGTATATGTGACATGATTGAGACATATCGAGACATTATGATTAAATGTGAAGCTAATGAGAGTATGATTCCTCCTGGAGTCTGTGCTGATTTAGGATATATTCTTTTAAATCCAGAGAATGCGACATATTTCAATGAACATGCAACTAAGTCGCAGAAGCGGTTGATGGAGGGCATTGTTTTTTCAGAATATGGAAAAGAATTGCTTGAGAAAGAAATCGAGTTATATCCAGAGTCACGACAATTCATAGAACCTATTATTAAACGTATCGCTAATGAAAATAAGGAAGATTGATATGAGAAGATATTGGTATTTCTTGATAATAGGCATTGTGATGTTGACACAGACCTCGTGTACGGTTTCAATTTCTTCAAATCTTACTAAAGGAGAAGCTTATGCAAAGATGTATGAAGAGAATCCTGTATCTATTTTAGTGATGCCTCCGATAAATAATACGAGTAACGTTGAAGCTAAGGATTTGCTTTACACTTCGATAAGTCAGCATATTGCAGAAGCTGGTTATTATGTCGTTTCTCCAATCATGGCGATGGATGTATTCAAGAATGAAAGTGCATACGATGCTGAATATTTCATTCATTCCTCGCTAAATAAGTTTAAGGAATATTTCGGAGCTGATGCAGTGGTGTTTGCTGTCATTGACAAGTGGGCAAAAGAAGGTTTTCAGATTCATACCGTTGTAAGTTATATTGTTAAGTCAACGACAACAAATGAGATTTTGTTTGAAAGGTCATGTGACATGACATTGGACTTGATGAAAAATTCTGGTTATGGCAATGACCTAGCGGGTGCTTTAGTAGGTGTTTTAGCGGATGTTATAGTATCAGCTGTTGATGTAGCCACGACAGATCACATTGAAGCAGCTCGAATTGCAAATATGCATGTGTTTAGCGATATGCCGTTTGGTAAATATAGTCCATTATATCTGCAAGACAAAGATTTGATGTCTAAAGACAAACATCTGTTATTGATGCTTCGTAGATAATGATTATCGGTATGAAAGAAAAATCGCTGGAAAAGATTAACATGACCAGCGATTTTTTTATAAACTTATGCTATTCCAAACAATTCTATCTCGAATATCAGCGTTGAGCCTCCAGGGATTCCTGGTTGCGAGTAGTTGCCGTAAGCCATTTCGGCAGGGAGGTAGATTTCCCATTTGTCGCCGACGCACATCTGCTGCATCGCAATAATCCAACCTTCGATTAAGTCGCTCAAGCGGAATGCGATTGGCACGCCTTCGTCGCGGCTACTGTCGAACACCTTGCCGTCGATGGTCCAGCCTGTGTAATGCGCGGTTACGACATTACGAGGAGTAGGATGGACGCCGTCGTTTTTGCCTTCGCTTATCACTTTGTAATAGATGCCTTTAGGAAGAGCTTTGACGCCTTCTTCCTGAGCCTTTGCCTTCAGCCAATCGATGTTGGCTTGTCTGTATTCTTGTTTGTTCATGATGTTTTTTGTTATAAAAGTTGAGAGTTCAAAGTTAAGGAAAAATATTATGTAAATAAGAAGAGAAAATGTGAAGTTTTATTTAAAAAAGTAGATGGTAAAATGTCGTTTCTATATAGAATTTTCAATAGATTTGCATAATTATGTAAGTAATATGAAAATCGAAGAAGCCATATTGTATTGTCTTGCAAGTCAGAACCATGGGATGCGGACGGAGCAGATTGCCGAGATGATAAACAGCAAGCGACTGCATATCCGTAAAGACGGACAACCAGTCACGTCAAGTCAGGTTTATGCTGTGATTTGTCGCTATCCGGAGATGTTTGTCAAGGCTGATGGAATGATAAGATTGATGATATAAAAAAGGATAAGATTATGAAGAATAAATACGGAGAAGAATATAAAGGCGATTCCAAATTTGTTGCAAAATGTAGAAAATTGCAGTCAATCTATCGTGTCGAGATTGGAGAAGAAATTCGTCCATATACAGATAGATATGGAAATGTGCATTATTACGGTAATTACATCAGCAATGGGGAGAATCCCAAAGAAGGTTGCTGGAAAAATTTTTTAACAAAATGTGCATACGAATATGCGGTGAAAAGGGTTAACAATAGAGAGAAATACGAAACTATCGAATCGGACCGACTCTTCAATAATCTACTCTCCAGCCAGCCTATGGCATTCAACCTTTTTTGTCCGTTGAGAAATATGTCTTCTGAAATTGCAACTAAAATAATAAAGGCAGCACTTCCTGACTATCCTATATATAAAGTTACCAAAATTGAATTGGAATTCATTCCTGAAAAACATATGGAACTGACAGGTGACAAGAGTGCGATGGACGCAAT
>JAZRNQ010000011.1:0-4938 GCA_045648285.1 Bacteroidales bacterium
TTAAATTTAAAGAATGTACGCAATTGTAGAAATCGCAGGGCAACAATTCAAAGTAAGCAAAGGTGATCAAATCTATTGCAATCGTTTGAATGGTGAAGTCGAAGGCACAATCACTTTCGACAAGGTGTTGTTGATCGAAAATGAAGGCAACACAAGGGTAGGCACCCCCGTCCTCCAAGGTGCTAAAGTTGATGCTAAGATTGTTGAGCATCTCAGAGGTGACAAAGTTCTTGTTTTCAAAAAGAAAAGAAGAAAAGGTTATCAAACATTAAATGGTCATCGTCAAGAATTGACAAAGATCAGCATTGAAAATATTACTGAATAACAAACCCGAAAAAATTTAAATTATGGCACATAAAAAAGGTGTTGGTAGTTCATCAAACGGTCGTGAATCCCAAAGTAAACGTTTGGGCGTAAAGGTTTTCGGTGGTCAAGCTGTTATCGCTGGTAACATTATCGTCCGTCAACGTGGTACAAAACACAATCCAGGTGAAAACGTAGGTTGCGGTAAAGATCATACTCTCTACGCTCTTACAGACGGTATCGTTGAATTCCGTAGAAGAAGAGACGATCGTTCATACGTTTCAGTTATCCCAGTTGATGCTGAAATCGCAGAATAATCGTTACAGATAAAACGAACAGAAAAAAATCCCGAGTCAATTAAGATTCGGGATTTTTTTTATTTGAAACTCAGAATCTCAAAAACTCAGAAACTCAGAATCTCAAAAACTCAGAAACTCAGAATCTCAAAATTTCAGTACCTTAAAAAACTTCTGAGATTTTAAAGTTTTGAGGTTTAAAAAATCCTATTAGAATTCATGGAGGTAAATTGTACAATTTTATAATAAAGTGTAATGTTTATTACGGTTTTATGAATTTTAATAATTAAATTTGCGAAACTGAATTTTACAAAGCGTAATCTATGAAAAAATTTTCTTGCATATTATCATTGTATAGTTGTTGCAGTAATAATGCTTGTTTAAATACAAAACTCATGTATACGAAAAAATTATTTCAAGCAATCATCCTAAGTATGGTGGCACTATGCTTAGGATGTTCAAAATCCAATATAAAAACCACTTTAGAATATGTTCAATGTGCGAAAAACGCTGTTGAAGACAATAAATATGTGAGTATAAAATTAACCAAGCATTCGCTTTTTAACGATATCAAAGACCCAACTGAGGTGTTTTATATTATTTATTGCTACGACAAAAAAAATCCATCTTTCACTGTTATCAATTCTGATTCAACAAAAACAATGATATTTGATAAAGAAAACTATTTTCTAATAGATCATAATACCAGAGAAATAGCATGTATAAACAAATGTAACAGTAATGGTAAAAAGGCTTATTGGAATATGAAAAATCATGCTAAAGGATATTTAAGAGAAATGCCTTATTATCACCAACTATTAGAAAAAGATCTTTATTCCGGCAACCAATTGATACACAAATCTGTCACTGACACATTTATTGATGGTAAAAAAACAAAGGTGTTTGCAAGTTTAACACCTATTGGATACATATACAACAACACAACATCAAAATATGACATCCCTATCCAGTATAGTGTTTATTCCTACGTAAATGTACACAATTATCATATTGATAGTGTTTTCATCAAAAACATCACAAACAATGATTTTGAACTAAAAACAACATATATCATTTCTGACATATCATTTGAAGACAAACAATCATTTTTTGAGTCAGTTTTAGATTTCAGCAAATCTATTTACTATGATTATTCATTTCATGACGAAGACAATTTGCCTTATAGCATGAGGGGTTCTACAAATGATACAATCAATAATGCCATAAAAAACTATCCTCTGGTTTCTATACATGGAGACACGACATACATTAAAGACAAAAACTCTTGGATCTTATTAAATCTATGGTGTAAAGATTGCCCTTCTTGCATAGAAACCCTACTTAATTATAAAAACGAAATTGATTCTTTAGGATATAGGATACTTGAAAAAGAGGGAATTGAAATACTTGCAATAAACTATAAAACAGACAATATAGCTTTGTTGGAAAATATAGCTAAAAAAACATCTTCAAAAGATATTATGTATTCAGCAAAGGGTTTTAACACTTGTATCAGCATACCTTATCTTGGTTATTATTATCTTATTACTCCAGACAAAAACATTGTTTATAAAGATCATAATTTAGGAGATTATTCAAAACTATTAAACGCAAAAAAAGGATATGAAAAATAGCATCATTCAAAAAGGAATATTATTAATTTTCACTAAGCTGTAAGCGTAGCCGGAACGCCCTAAAAAATGACTAAAGGCAAAAGTCTAATGGCGAAAGTTTGAGATTCTTAGTTCAAAGTAAAAAAAAACTGTTGTCTGTTGTCTGTTGTCCGTTGACTTTTATTATCTTTGTAAGCAAAATATAAATTACCATGTTAGTAGTATCTTACATAAGAGAACATAAAGAAGAAGTTATCAAACGCTTGAGTATTAAGAATTTTACTCGCTTTGAATTATTAGATGAAGTATTGCAACTCGATGACGAACGTCGTGCTTTGCAACAAGAAAACGACGAGGCTCTCGCAGAAGCTAACAGCCTCGCAAAACAAATCGGAGAACTCTACAAACAAGGCAAGGCTGACGAAGCTAACGCCCTCAAACAAAGAAACGCTGAATTAAAAGAAAAGACAAAAGTGCTCGCAGAACGCGCTGAAGAAATCAAGACTCAGCTTCAAAATAAACTCGTCGAGATTCCTAATACTCCAAACCTCGATGTTCCTTGTGGCAAGACCGCTGCCGACAACCTCGTTGTAAGCCAAGAAGGCGAGATGCCAAAACTTTATGAAGGCGCAGTACCTCACTGGGATTTACTCAATAAATATCAACTCGCCGACTTTGAACTCGGTAATAAAGTGACAGGCGCAGGCTTCCCATTCTACAAAGGCGCAGGCGCAAGATTGCAACGCGCTCTTATCAATTTCTTCCTCGATGAAGCTATCGCTGCAGGTTACTTTGAAATTCAACCTCCAATCCTCGTCAACGAAGCATCAGCTTATGCAACAGGTCAACTTCCTGATAAAGAAGCTCAAATGTATGCAGTGCCATTGGATAATATGTATCTCATCCCAACAGCTGAGGTGCCTGTGACAAATATCTTCCGCGATAAGATAGTTCAAGAAAATCAACTTCCTATACAAAATGTGGCTTACTCAAACTGCTTCCGTCGTGAGGCTGGTTCATGGGGTAAGACAGTGCGTGGTCTCAACAGATTGCATCAATTCGACAAAGTTGAAATCGTTGAAATAGCTCATCCTGACACATCATACGAAAGACTTGAAGCAATGAAAGAACACGTCGCTAACTTGTTACGCAAACTCGAACTTCCTTTCAGAGTGTTACGTCTCTGCGGCGGCGACATGAGCTTCACATCCGCAATGACTTACGACTACGAAGTATGGTCAGCAGCACAAGAGTTGTGGCTTGAAGTAAGTTCTGTTTCTAACTTCGAGACATTCCAAGCTAACAGAATGAAACTTCGTTTCAAAGATAAAGATGGCAATATCCGCCTTGTTCATACATTGAACGGTAGCGCGCTTGCATTGCCTCGTATCGTTGCAGCATTGTTGGAAAATAACCAGTGCGAAGAAGGAATCAGAGTTCCTAAAGCACTCCAAAAATACACAGGCTTTGAAATTATTAAGTAAATTAAGCATAATATTGATATTGTTTTCATTGATGGCTTGTAACAACGAGCCGTCAATGAAACGTATTAATACCTTGGAAAAAGGAGCTTCCAAGATAGAGAAAAAATACCAAGAGACAGAAACCGCTTTTGATAAACTCGTCAAGGATTGTGCAGAGTTCGATGAGTTTTTAAGACAGAACAATACTCCCAAACCAGAGATGCAGCTTCTCCGTGCTTATCTTCAACAATATGAAGATGAACGTGTTGCTATGAAGGAAGAGATAGCGTATTCTAAAAGTCAGCTCTCTAACTTGAAAGATGATTTTAAGAATGGTCTTTACGAAGAAACTTTGAGAGAGGAATATCTTGACTCAGAAGAAGCAGCTTTGAAAAAGACAGATGCTAAGCTGGATTATTTCCTCGATCGTTTTAAACAGCAAAGTGATTTTATTAAGGAAACAGAAAAACAATAAGTTACGATGAAACTTACGCTGCGATTGTTTTTCTTTCTTTTGATTTTGTTATCGACATCACCCTTGGATGCTCAGGTGCCACTGCCTCCGCATAATTCGAGGTCGAATCAGTCGACACAGTCGCAGCGTCAAGTTAATGAGCAACTGGCACGTAACTTCTTTAACAACGAAGAATATGATAAAGCCGCTGACATATATCAGCAGCTTTATATCGATTATAGATACTATTATTATTTCCAGCAATATATTGAATGTCTTATCTCTCTCGAAAGATTTGATGATGCAGAGAAAGATTTAAGGTCGTTTGTGAAAAATGACAACACGACGAATAAATGGAAAACGACGGTCACTCTGGCGTATGTCCATTTTAGAAATAATAATAAAGATAAGTCAGATAAGACTCTTAAAAAACTTATAAACGAACTTCCAGAAGATAGAAATCTTTACATACAGATTGCTAATGTGATGATATCGAAGAGTTTTAATGACTTCGCTATTATGTTGTATGACAAAGGAGCTGCATCGTCAATGGGTTATAATTTTTTCATAGAGAAGGCTTTGGCTTATCAAAATATGATGGATTTTGTGAAGGCTACAGAAAACTATCTGCTTCAGTTGGAAGAAGATTCTGGTGATTATGATGTGGTGAAGTCTAGGTTGTCATTTATGTTGAGATATAATATCGATGACTCTGTCATTGATGACATACGTTTCGCTTTGCTGAAGAAGGCACAAGATAATAAGGATAATGAGATTTTCGCCGAGCTGTTGGTGTGGTTCGCTCTTCA
>JAZRNQ010000012.1:0-3270 GCA_045648285.1 Bacteroidales bacterium
GTTTTCAACAAAAATGTAAACGATATTTTCGAACTCGAAGACAGTGATTGGAATTGATCAATACTACACAAAACAACTATAAATCAATAGTATATTACGAGATAACATGAATTCATGTTATCTCTTTTTTAATATAATCTTTCTATAAAACTCCGCTTTCACCTCCATTTTCATAGGATAAGCCCTTGATGACGACGGCATTCGCCAGAAGTTAATGGTTTTATCTTTATAAATTATCTCCGTCTTCTCTCCCACTTTCGGTTCTTCACACTGGAAAATATCAATGATTATATCTGTCGCTTTTTGTCCTGTAGTCACAATATTTTCACATTCAGGCAAGGATTCCAACAACGCTTTGACATCAGTCTGTTTCACGACTTCCAGGAATTTGTCAGAAGCATTGTCTTTCAGACGAATGACTTCTGAAGCTGTATCATATAAAGCGAAGCCTTTGTCTTTACAAAAGGAAACTATTTTGTCTTTATCGAAACGTTTCTCTCCTTTTATTTCAAAATAATGTTTGTCATTATAAAACACAATTCCCCATATTCTCCACATATCGTTTATCCAGTTAGGATAAAAGAACTCCATAGACCACTTCTCTTTCTTCGGAGGGAAACTGCCGAGCATGAGAATCCTGGCGTTCTCAGGAAGAAACGGCTGCAAAGGATGAGATTCGATTGTATTGTTGTTCATACTACTTTACACTTAAAAACTCCTGTCCTATTTTATGCAAACCATTGATAATAATCTCTCTTTTATCTTTACGAGGATTTCTATAACCACTAAGATAATGTCCCAACTGACGCTGATTAATACCCGTAATTCTACTCAAAGCAGCTCTTGTCAATATCTTATCATAATGATGAAGCAATGCTGAAACTGACAATTCAAATTCCAATTCATATTCTTCTTTAAGACAGTCTGGCAGTTCGTCATATTCAGATCCTTCAATATGAAATTCCAATGCTGATATATATGCTTCTTTTACACCTTCTATCGTTGCATGTGTAGCTACACATCCTGGAATCAAATCTGAACATGCTCCATAATTATCATTCCATACGATATTAACCAAAATCTTTTTCATATTATCTTAATCCTGCTTGTTTAATTTTTCTTCAAAATTAATAAATTTAACAAGCTTTTGTCAAGGGCTTAACGCAACAATTTTTCGATTTTAACAATTTTTAACACAAACGTTAATGAAATTAAGAAATTTATGTTAATGTTTGTTAAGACTACAAGACAACGAGACTACAAGACTACAAGTTTATTTAGTGAGGAGTTAGGAGTTGGGAGTTGGGAGTTGGGAGTTTTTTGAATTGAAAGTGGAAAGTTGAAAATGGAAAGTTAATTTTCAGTTTTCAAATTTCACTTTTCAATTTTTAATCGCCTCCAATGCGTTAGGGATTGGAGCGGCATCCTTTTGGAGCGCAGCGGAAAAAGATATAGCGGAAAGCCCGACGGCAAAGCCGGAACGCCCAAAAGAAAGACTACAAGACCACAAGACCACAAGACCACAAGACTACGAGACTACGAGACAATTGATAGTTGAGAATTAGCTGTGAGCAATTTCTCTAGGTTGTTAAAATCCTCCTTATAATTTCGTGGACTAAAAGATTAGTGCTAATTTCGTGTTTATTCGTGGATATTTTTCATCCACTAATCTGCACTAATACACACTAATATTTAGTGCCAATTTCGTGCCTTTTCGTGGATTGAAAAAGTAATCAAGAAATATTTTCGTGAAGATTAGTGCCTTTTCGTGGACAAAAAAAGAGGGACGCCATAATGACGTCCCTACAATATTCGTGTTAAATTAGTGTCTTTTCGTGGACAAATTAATCAATTCTGCAGCAGAGGTTTCTGTCGCCGAATGCATCGTCGATTCTTGTTACGTGTGGGAAGTATTTGTCTTGAACATCGCTCTTGTTAGGGAAACCAGCTTCTGAACGTGTGAATGGGAATTCCCAGTTGTCAGCCATCAACATTTCTGCTGTGTAAGGAGCGTGTGAGATAACGTTGTTGCCTCTTTCTGCCTTGCCGCTTTCGATGTCAGCGATTTCTTGACGAATCTTAATCATAGCGTCAACGAAACGATCTAATTCTGCTAATGGTTCGCTTTCTGTTGGCTCGACCATCAATGTTTCGTGAACTGGGAACGCAACTGTTGGAGCGTGGAATCCGTAGTCCATCAAACGTTTAGCGATGTCGATAGCTGCAACGCCAGTAGCTTTGTTGATAGCGTTGATATCGAGAATCATTTCGTGAGCGACGTGACCGTTGTTGCCGGTATAAAGAATTGGATAATAATCTTTCAATCTATCTTTGAGGTAGTTAGCATTCAAGATAGCCATCTTTGTTGCTTCTCTCAAACCTTCGCCGCCCAACATCTTGATGTAAGCGTAAGAGATTGTGAGGATTTGTGCGCTACCGTAAGGAGCTGCTGATACAGCACCGAGTTTTTCATTATATGTAGCGAGGTTGAGGTGAGTTGGCAAGAATGGTACCAAGTGAGCTGCAACGCCGATAGGACCTACGCCTGGACCGCCACCGCCGTGAGGGATAGCGAATGTCTTGTGTAAGTTGAGGTGGCAAACGTCAGCGCCGATGAAGCCTGGGCATGTGAGACCAACTTGAGCGTTCATGTTAGCACCGTCCATATAGACTTGACCGCCATTGTCGTGAACTATCTTCATCAAGTCGCGGATACCGTCTTCATAGATACCGTGTGTTGAAGGATAAGTTACCATGAATGCTGCGAGGTCGTCTTTATATTGTTCAGCTTTAGCCTTAGCATCTTCCATGTCGATGTTACCGTTAGCGTCGCATTTAACGACAACTACTTGCATACCTGCCATAGCTGCTGATGCTGGGTTTGTACCGTGTGCTGATGCTGGGATCAAGCAGATGTTACGGTGACCTTGACCGTTAGCTTCTTGGTAACGACGGATTGTCAAGAGACCTGCGTATTCGCCGCTAGCACCTGAGTTAGGCATGAATGACATACCAGCGAAGCCTGTGATTTCGCAGAGGTCTTTACCTAATTCGTTGATGAGTTCTAAGTAACCTTCAGCTTGGTCTGCTGGTACGAATGGGTGGATGTTACCGAATTCTGGCCAGCTTAAAGCGAACATTGATGTTGCTGAGTTGAGTTTCATTGTACATGAGCCGAGAGGAATCATAGCGCGGTTCAAGCTTAAGTCGCGGTCTTCCAATTGTTTCATATAACGCATCATGTCTGTTTCGCTGCGATATTTGAAGAAT
>JAZRNQ010000013.1:0-7665 GCA_045648285.1 Bacteroidales bacterium
TATTCATGTTAATCAAGGATATACGAGATGTAATCTTGTGGCGTTGAATGAGAATGCGTTTATTACATCGGATGAAGGCATTTTCAATGCAGTCAACGGACAACAGACAACAGACAACAGACTTTGTCCACAGAATTATGTAGAGACGCGGCATGCCACGTCTGTACTTTACATCGATCCGAAACAGATAAAAGATGTTAAAGATTCGTATCTCGTTAAAGACGATATAGAATACGGCTCCGATAATATCGTTCCTTTATGGAATTTCGGATTGTTGTATTGAAAGATTTTTTAGCATTGAGTCATGAGTCATGAGCTTTGAGCAATCTCACCAACTCCTAATTCCTAACTCCTAACTAAAAAAATACTTCCCACATCAACCAACTCTCCGTCGTATAATTCAATAAGATTGAAATTGTTGTCTTTTAAGAATTTATCAAGTTCTTCTTTTTCTTTAAGATTTTTCGTGCTTCCGCAAACGATGAGATTGTTCTTCCAGACTCCGCAACATCCAGGGAAAAATCCATGCTCGTGGCCTTCTAATTTGATTTGTTTCGGGTCGATGTAGAGAACTTTGAACTCTGAACTTTGAACTCTGAACTTTGAACTCTGCGTCTCTGTGTCTCTGCGTCTCTGTGTCTCTACGACATCCTTGTAGTCTTGTGGTCTTGTGGTCTTGTAGTCCTCCATAGATGTTATAAAACAATTCTCATTCAACGCCACAAGATTACATCTCGTATATCCTTGATTCACATGAATGTGATTTTCGTATAAAGATAAAATAGTGGAATCGGTATGTTTTAGATTATGTATTAAAGTGTTGCCGATTCCGACTGCGTTATAAGGTACAGTTTCTGGATATTTCTTCCCGACTTCTTTCTTTCCTTCTGTCAGTTTTATCTTTCTTTTCTTCAATTCTTTGACGATTTTCTTCGGCGCATTAGGAGCGTAAATCAAACCGTCTCGAGTTTGAAAGAAGAAAATATCAGGATGTGATGATATTGATTTATATGTTATTTCAGTAGGATTCAAGAACAAGACATCACCGAGTTTCTTAAGGTTTTTCTTCGCTTCCTCAGTCATTCTTCCGTCAGCGATGATAGTAGGAAGTTCTTCTTTTGAAGTTATAGTAAAATCAAAGTCGGTCACTGAGTTTGTCGAAGTGCCGAATTCTGCCTTCGACAGGCTCAGGCATCCTTGTCTGTTATCTTTAGCCTTTAGCCTTTCGTCTTTAGCCTTGAAAGTAACATTCCCAAATCGTTCAGAAAGGAATCTCTTGTTCTCACCTTTCCATCCAATTGCATGATTCAACTGCGATGCCGGAACATTGATAATAATGTTCTGAGTCAAAGTCTGAGTCAAAGCCTGTGTCAGCTTCTCTTTCCATATATGACTGAAAACCATCTCGGCAAAGTTCTTATGATAAGGACCTGCAACGTAGGCTTCACTATCTAATTCATCAGAAGTGTGAAGCCCGATTCTTAGGACTTTAACATCATTTTCGGTGAAATAAGAATATAATTTTGCGGAACGTTTTACGGCTTCTTCAATAGAAAGTGCTTGATATTCTCCATTGCGATACATAGTTTCCAACTCAGTGTCTTTCACTACGATACAAGGATATATACGAGTCTCTTTCGCACCAAGATTTACTATATCTTTAGCAGTTTGAAAATCTTTCTCTTCGGTGTCGAAAGGCAAACCTATCATCATTTGCAAGCCTAATGTAATTCCCTGAGAAAGAATTATCTGAGAAGCTTCTGCGATATCGTTATATGTGTGACCACGTCTGCAATGTTTCAGTACCTCATCGTTGGTACTTTGCGCGCCGAGTTCAATGTTACACATTCCGTAGCGTTTTATTTCTTGGACGCGATGATATGAGATGTAGTCAGGACGTGTGCTACAACGTATGCCATTGACGAGTCCTTTGTCGAGATAAGGCTGCACTGCTTCCAGATAATCGTTCTGCATCTGAACTGGAAGTCCAGTGAAGTTGCCACCGAAGAAAGCTACTTCAACAAAACGCTGCTCTTCTTTAAAAGATGCTAAATGACTATCAATAATAGCCTTAACATCTTCAGCTTTGACAATATCATTCAATCCAGTTATACTAAACTGATTGCAATAAACGCAACGATAGGGACATGCTAATTCTGGCAAAAAAATAGGTATGTTGTAGTGTTTTATCATATTGCAAAAATCATAAAAAAATCATTTCAAAACTTAAGTCAAAATTATTATATTTGCAAAAATCAATTTAATATAAAAACACTATGAAATTACAAATCAAAAACTTTATTCTCATCGCCATGATAGCTCTTGTAACTATCGGTGGAACAACAAGTTGTAGCAGTAAGAAAAAGTTGGCAAAGAAAGAGTACGAAGCTAAGCTTTTACAAGCAAAGACTGACTTGAATGCTATCATTGAAGGAACTACACAATGGACTTTAGAAGAACAAAAATCAAGAATTGATGAAATAGAAAAATCTGATTTTCAAAATGCAGAAATAGATGAATTAATCGTAAAGGCAAAAGAAGTAGTAGAACGTAAAATAGCTGAGGCAGAACGTCTTGCAGAAGAGGAGCGTCTACGACAGATAGAAGAACAGAATAAGGTAAAACAGGTGACATCATTAGAAGACTATTTCACTATCATCGCTGCTGCTCCAGACGCAGACGCTGCTAATGCTAAGATAGCTGAGGCATTGCAATTGTTCGCATCTCCTGATGTGCCAGTCCTTATTATCGTTTATCATGTCGGTGATATCATTGATTATGACGCACCTACAACAGCTGAGAAGTATTTGAATTATATCAAAGACCAAAAGAAAGTGGCAGTCGGCGTCTATAACGTCAAATATGACAGCAACAATAAAATCACTGAGTTAGAATTAATTAAAAAATAATCGTTATGAAGAAGATATTTTTGACATTATTATTCGGTATATTTCTTATCGGTAACACACAGGTTTTTGCTCAAGAATTAAGTCCAGAACGTAAACAAGCTGTCGACAGCCTCGCTCTTGAAAAAGTCCGTGACCTTAGTAAATATATTAAAATCGTCGGTTCTAAAGAAACTCCATGGAGTGAAGCTAACAGAGTTATCGACCGTGCTGAAGAACTCTTCGCTCCTGATGCAGAAATAGGCGTTTCTTCATTATCATCAAACGAGGTCCAATATTATAAGGTGCGTAAATATCTAGAACGCTTGATGCGTCTTAACTATGACAGAGTTGAAATAGATTGGTATAAGATAGAATATGTCAGCGACTTACAACGTCAGCCAGACGGAACATACGTCGGTGTCATCACTGTGTTCCAGACATTCAAAGGCTTCGATAAAGAAGGTCGTCTCATCTACCAAGATACAACTAAGAAAGATATCACCGTTTACGTGAAACGTAAAGAGACTCAAATCGGTGGCCGTCTCATAGGCTTCTGGGATGTATTGCTCGGCGATATGAGAGTTAAAGAAACTTCAGTAAAATAAAGAAACATAACTAACAGCTCCTAATTATTTGGAGCTGTTTTTACTAGAATATCATAATGAATAAAATTTTGCGAATCTGTACCTTGCTGTTGCTGGGTATGCTTGTTGAATTATCTAACGCTCAGGTTTATACCAATCTCGGTGACGTACAAACTGACGAGAAGGCTTTTTATACAATGACAAAACAAATGAGTCAGTTTATGAGCCGCTTCAACTACGAAGAAGATCAGTATGGAAAGAAAATACATCCCGACTCACCAGACTACAGAAACAGAATGAAACGCAAGACAGTGCTGCCACTCTTGTTCGATATGGAAAACCCACGAACAAGTGGGTCTCTCCGCGATTTCTTCATCTCCGACTTGACACAAGCAGATTCTAACTACTTCGAATTCCTCGGAGGAAAATGGTATTCAGAAGTGTCGGCAACATTCAAGATGAATGGCGAAAGCGTCGACATCAGCATGATATTCGCAATAGAACAAGAGAACCTAGGTTCTAAATGGGTGCTTACCAATGTGTTCTTCTCCGACTTTAGCAAGCTTTTCCCTAAAGGCGATATAGCAGAACAACAGAAACATTTCTTGCATCCGATGAGCCATGAACTGGATTTTATGAATATACATAAAGTGTTCAAAACACCAGAATGTATTGAATATTACGCGTCTAACACTTACTCCCCTGATTTCCTTACTCTGTTTTTCTATGAGATAAAAAAAGGAAACCTCGTCTTCGAAAAAATCAATAGCGAGAAATTCCATGTCTTCCAAATAGATAACTGGTATTTCGAAGTGTCATGGTTCAATAGAGACGGATTGAATACTGGATGGCTAATATCTAATCTTATCTTCTTGAAAGATAATGAAAAAGAAGAACTTCTGAAATTTTATCAACCAAATATCAATAAACAACAATGAAAAAAATATCATTATCTTTAATATTATTTTTCTTAACATTATCAATAACAGCTCAAAACCTGTCTGATAAAGATATTAAAGAGTATGAAACTCAAATATATCAAATGGTTAACTATCTTCAAGAGACTGTTAACTTCATCGGTGATCCTGATAACTACGCACAAGAAAAAGATATCATCTTCAAAGAAAGCTACAGCAAAATCTTTAGAGATGATAATGTTCAAGTGGAAGACGACCTCGATGAAAATAGAGGTACTACTATAAATAAAGATGTCCAGGCTTATCTTAAAGATATAGACTTCTTCTTTCATGATGTTGAATTCACCTTTGATATTCAAAATATTATACCTCAGATAAATGAAGTTGGCGAGACTTTCTTCAAGGTGGAAATGATAAGAACTATCGCTGGTAACACCATCACTGGTGATTCGATACATAATTCTAAAAGTCGTTTCCTCGAAATAAACCTCGACACTTATAAGAAAGAACTTAAGATAGTTAGCTTCTACACCACCAAGCCAAATGCTAGAGAAGAGCTGTTTAACTGGTGGAATTCTATGAGTGACGCATGGAAGAAACATCTAGCAAAAGATTATTACATATCTGAAGATGTGGAGTTTAGCTCAATAGACGAAATATTAACAGACGGCTACATCATCTTCGTTAAGAAGGAGATTGCCTTGCAGGATTCTTTCATGATTGTGGGTAATGACACCATGTCGATGGATCGTATCGATGAACTCTATGGACATAGTCCAGACACAATAGTTTATATTGACGATGTGGTTTCTCGTTGGGTTGAAGATACTATAATAACATCATTGTCACCTGTTTACGAAATCCTTCAACAAATTGCAAAAACGACAGAAGTCAACGTGGCTGGCGATGAAAATATAGAAAATCTTAATCCTTTGTCTGAGTTGTCAGAACTACGCTTCCTTGACTGCTCTAACACAAAAGTGTCTGACATCAACCCTATCCGTAACTTAAATAAAATTAAAGAGTTGAATATCAGCGGAACTGATGTGACTGACATTTCTAACCTGAAATACGCTAACGTCGTTCAAGTTTTTAAAGCTGATAACACACCGATTAGCGATATCTCTGTAGTGTCTTTCTTCAAAGATTTGAATAACTTATCTTTGGCTAATACCAACGTCAGCGATATTAACCCATTGGCAGTTTGCATAAACTTGACAACTCTCAATTTATCGGGAACACAAATCACTGAGCTCGCTCCTTTGACTAACTTATTAAACCTCTATGACTTAGATATTAGCAATACTCCGGTGTCTAATATCTCCCCATTACATGCCTTGGTAAATCTTCATTTCTTAAACATAGAAGGTACTCAAGTAACAGACTTAAGTCCTATCAATAATTTAGACGGACTTAATGAAATTAACTTCTCAAACACTCAGATTTCTGATTTGATGCCATTAGACAAGATGTCACGATTGAGCAAGATTTATTGCGATAACTCATTGGTTGATAAGAAAATGACAGATACTTTTATGAGCTCAAATCCTAACGTACTCGTCATCTATGAGACGAAAGCTCTTGAGTTATGGTGGAATGCTCTTCCATCTTTCTGGAAAGATTTGTTAACAGACCAGGCGATGACAAGCAAGAGACCTACAAAAGAAGAACTACATTCAATTATTAACATAAAAAATCTTAAGATAAATCATTTCATTCAGGATGCAGAACCAATTAGTCGATTGACAAACATAGAGTTCCTCGACATGTCGGATTCTAAGATTGATGACTTGTCGCCACTTTATGGTTTGCATAATCTCAAATCGCTTAATGTTAAAAATACTATAATCTCTGATTTGTCAGCATTGTCTAATCTAAAAAACTTAAAAGAACTTAACATTGAAAATACTGACGTTAAATCCTTGAAACCTCTTTATGACTTATCAAATTTATCTATTATTTATGCCGACGGAAGCAAGGTAAATAGAGATGAAGTGATTGGACTTAAGAAACAACAAAGACAGCTGACTGTTGTTTATCAGACAGATGAGCTTAGAATGTGGTGGGGTAATCTTGATTTATCATGGCGCGAGATTTTCAATAGTCATCTCTTATGTGATTCGAATCCCACAGCTGAACAGTTGCAGTCAATCGTTGACATAGAAGAAGTTATCGTTGATCCAAATAATGTGGTTTATAGTCTGGAGCCATTACGACAGATGGCGTTCTTGAAAAAGTTGATAATTAATAACAATCAGATTCAAGACCTTACACCTTTGAGTGACAAGGAATATCTGGAAGTGTTGTCGGTAAGCGGCAATCCTGTCGATAATATTATTCCATTGGCCAGCTCTCATTCATTGAAGAACTTAAATATAGAAAACACTCCAGTATCCGACTTGACACCTATAGCATCCTTGAAAAATATTAAGGTTCTTAACATTGGCGGTACTTCTGTAAAAAATCTTAAGCCACTCGCTGATTATCAGTCATTGGAGGATTTATCTATTGTCAACACATATATTAAAAGTGTAGTGCCTTTGGAAAATCTCACTTCATTAAAGCATCTCAAGGCATATAAGACAAAGATAAAGAACAAACACATAGAACTGCTCAAGCAGAAATTCCCTGATTTGAATGTGATATATTATTGATAAAAACAAAAAAACTCCAACAATTAAATGCTGGAGTTTTTTTATTATGTCGAACGACTAATATCAATCGTCGTAAGAGAGAAGTCTTCCTTTGCTGTTAAATTCAAGTTCTAAGTTGTTGCTGAGTTCAATTGTGATGCGATTGAATTCTCTTTCTATGTCGGTGATGCATAAGTCCTTGTGATATGCAGTGACATAGTTTGTGATTTCTGGCAAGATGAAACCAGTAGGAATACATTTTTTCTTTCCGCTTACGTCAGTCCAATCTCCAAGGGCGTTGAACTCGATTTCAGTACCGTCTTCAAAACGAATCATATAATCTACATCTGCAAATTCTCTGTCGCTGAAGATGTATTGTACTTTATAATCATTGAAATGTGTCTTGACAAATTCTTGTGCTTTTGCAGGAAGTTGTTCTAATGTCGTCATGCCGTTTTGGGCGAAAGCACTCATTCCTAATAAAAGAATAGTTGCTAAAGTTAAGATTTGTTTTTTCATTTTGATAAGTTTTAATTTAGTTTTAGTTTAATTTAGTGCTTGTTAACTGAATGTATAACACGATAAAATTAACAAATATTATACCATAAGTGTTTTATATTTTAACAAAATTATTTTACCCAAT
>JAZRNQ010000014.1:0-14088 GCA_045648285.1 Bacteroidales bacterium
ACGTTTTTTGTTTCTTCTATCGCGGTATGCGTATTGTAAACCCTTTTCGTAAGAGTTTTTAGCTACAGTCCAAACGTTTTTACGTGCGCTGAACTGGCCCTTTGTTTGTTTTAAAACTTTTTTGCGTCTTGCTCTTGAAGCAACTGCATTAACTGATCTTGGCATTTTTTTACTTTTTATTCCGTTAGAGTGCCTCGCCCTTTCGAGAACTTTTCTACTCTAACAAGACGTTAAACAATTAATTTAAAATTACATGAGAAGCATTTCTTTCACAGCTTTCATATTAGCTGGCTCAACAATAGTAGCGTGGCGTAAGTTACGTTTACGTTTGATTGACTTCTTTGTTAAGATGTGGCTTTTATAAGCGTGCTTTCTCTTTACTAAACCGGTGCCTGTTACTCTGAAACGTTTTTTGGCAGCGGATTTTGTTTTCATTTTTGGCATTGTAATATACTTTTTTTTAAAATGAGTGTCTATCTTTATTTCTTAGGAGCTATCATCATGAGCATTCTCTTACCTTCCAACTTAGGCATTGACTCTACTTTGCCGTAATCTGCCAAAGCTTGAGCGAACTTCAACAAGATGATTTCACCTTGGTCTTTATAAGCGATTGAACGTCCATGGAAGAACACGTCAACCTTAACCTTTGCGCCGTCTTCCAAGAATCTCTTGGCATGATTCAACTTAAACTCGAAGTCATGATCGTCGGTTTGTGGTCCCAAACGAATTTCCTTGATGACGACTTTTGTTGTCTTAGCCTTGATTTCCTTTTGTTTCTTCTTTTGGTCGAAAAGGAATTTCTTATAATCCATCAACTTACAGACAGGAGGATTCGCATTAGGTGAAATCTCGACCAAGTCAAGTCCCATCTCGTCAGCAATTCTCAAAGCGTCTTTTATTGAGTGAATCTCATTGTCAACGCCTTCTCCCACAACTCTCACCATTGGTGATGTTATTCTCTCATTGATACGATGCGGATCTTCGTTTCTCTGTCCTCTCTGAGGACCTCTTCCGTTGTTAACAGGTAGTGCTATAATTTGTGTCTCCTATATTAATTAATACAATCTTTATATTTATCCTATGTTTTGTTCGTCTTTAACTTGTTTCTCAATCATTGCGATGAACTCATCAACAGACATTGAACCGAGGTCGCCTTGACCGTGTCTTCTTACTGATACCGCTGTCTCGTTCATTTCTTTTTCACCAACGATGAGCATATATGGTACTTTCTTCATTTCAGCGTCACGAATCTTACGTCCAATCTTTTCGCTTCTCATGTCAATCAAAGTACGGATTTCGTTTCTCTTCAACATTTCGTTGAGTTTTTCTGCATATTCGTGATATTTTTCACTTACAGGCAAAATCATTACTTGATCTGGTGTGAGCCACAATGGGAAGTCGCCAGCGCAGTGTTCTAACAATACTGCTACGAAACGTTCCATTGAACCGAATGGTGCTCTGTGAACCATGACTGGACGATGTTTCTCGTTGTCTGAACCTATATAGCTGAGGTCGAAACGTTCTGGCAAGTTGTAGTCGACTTGGATTGTACCGAGCTGCCATCTTCTTCCGAGAGCGTCTTTTACCATGAAGTCTAACTTAGGACCGTAGAATGCTGCTTCGCCGTATTCAACAACTGCAGGAAGTCCTTTTTCTTTACAAGCTTCAACGATAGCTGACTCTGCTCTTTCCCAGTTTTCGTCTGTACCTACATATTTTTCTGTGTTGCTTGGGTCGCGTAAAGAAATCTGTGCTTCGAAGTTTTCAAATTTCAATGCCTTGAAGATGATTTCGATGATTTCCATCACACGGATGAATTCGTCTTTAACTTGGTCAGGACGGCAGAAGATATGAGCGTCGTCTTGTGTGAATGAACGAACGCGTGTCAATCCGTGAAGCTCGCCGCTTTGTTCGTAACGATATACTGTACCAAATTCTGCAAGACGTAATGGAAGGTCTTTGTATGAACGTGGCTGCCATTTGTAAATCATACAGTGATGAGGGCAGTTCATTGGTTTCAACAAATAAACCTCACCTTCTTCAGGTGTTGTGATTGGCTGGTAGCTGTCGTGACCGTAATGATCCCAGTGACCTGATGTCTCATAAAGTTGTTTGTTACCGATATGAGGTGTCATGACTTGCTCGTAGCCATATTGTTTTTGAATCTTTGTCAAGAATTCTTGTAAGCGAAGACGCAATGCTGTACCTTTTGGCAACCACATTGGAAGACCTTTACCGACCATTTCGCTGAACATGAAGAGTTCGAGTTCTTTACCGAGTTTACGATGGTCGCGTTTCTTGGCTTCTTCGAGGAGAACGAGATATTCTTCTAACTCTTTCTTCTTCAAGAATGTGATACCGTAGATACGAGTGAGCTGTTTGCGTTTCTCGTCGCCGCGCCAGTATGCGCCAGCTATAGATAATAATTTGATAGCTTTGATGCAGCTTGTGTCAGGGATGTGTGGTCCGCGACATAAGTCTGTGAAGGTTCCAGTTTTATAATAGGTGATTGTTCCGTCTTCTAACTCGCTGATAAGTTCTTGCTTGTATTCGTCGCCTTTTTCTGTGAAGTGAGCTAATGCTTCTGCCTTAGACACATCGACGCGTTCAAAAGCTTGTTTTTGTGATGCGAGTTCCATCATACGTTTTTCAATCTTGGCGAGATCTTCTTCTGTGATTGTATTTTCACCAAAATCAACGTCATAATAGAAACCGTTTTCGATGCTTGGTCCGATACCGAACTTCACACCTGTATAAAGTTGCTCGATAGCTTCAGCCATCAAGTGAGCTGATGAGTGCCATACTGTTGCTTTTCCTTCTGGGTCGTTCCATGTGAAGAGTTGAATCTCTGCATCTTCATTGACCGGACGCATAGCATCCCACATTACGCCATTCACTTTGGCTGACAACACATTACGAGCCAAGCCTTCGCTTATGCTCTTTGCAATATCGAGAGGTGTTACACCTGCTTCATATTGTCTGACTGACTTATCAGGAAATGTTATATTTATCATCTTTTTATACCTTCTAAAAAACGAGTGCAAAGATAATAATTTTTTCAATGCATAATGCATAATTCATAATGCTTAATTATTTTTTTTGTTTGCTAAATGTGGTTTTAACTATTGATGTTAATAATTTAATAATTTCCCTACAATCATGTAATATCTTTTCAGATTCTAACTGTGTCAAATAACCAGATTCTATCAGTATCTCAATCCAATATTCGGTCTCACTTGCTTCTTTAAGAGCAATATTCATCTTAGTTCCAAAATCAGCAAAACTCTGTCCTCGTATCGCCTCCTTTACATTAGCCCCAACAGAAGTTCCACTTCTAAGCAATTGTTTTGAAATAACATACTCCGATTTTTCCCTGCATAGATATTGGTATAATCTAATACAATTCACAGCAAAACATCTAGTCTTAACGACTATTACATTATCAGTTTTCATATAAAATTGGTTTAAAATTAGCTCTAAAAAAAATAACTACAATACATTCATTTTATTATCCCTCACAAAAAAAAATTATGAATTATGCATTATGAATTATGAATTATTCAAACTTCCCATCATCGCTGCTCCACCAAAATTCAATTCTTTTAAATATGGTATTTTATCAAAGGTGACGCCTCCTAAAGCAACGACTTTCTCATCGATGATTCCTTCTTCCGAGGCCTTCCACAACACTTTTTCATCAAAAGCTGACTTATATCCAACCTTAGAGATGCTATCGAAAATGGGACTTAAAAACACATAATCGAAGTCGTTCTTATACATCTTCACTTCTTCCAAAGAATGACAAGAACGGGTCTTAAATCCTTGATAGTCTTTTGGCAATGTGGTAACATTTTTATTTATATGAATGCCTTTCAAAGAAAATTCTTCATACAAAATATGATGGTCATGAACGACGATTTTCCTTCGTTCTTCTTCCGTGAGTTTTTCCAAGAGAACACGACAATAATTTATGTCTGTCTCTGGCTTCCGCAGATGAACAATGTCGAAGCCGCTTTCAAACAGTCTCCTGATGAAAGCAGCCTCGTCATTTTCACAATACGGTTTCGTTATTGCAATAAGTTTCATTTTAGTTTAAAGTTTAGAGTGGAGAGTTTAGAGTTGTTTTTAAGTTTATAAGTTGAGAGTTTAAAAGTGTATTGGATTCTAATAAACTCTAATTTTCAACTCTACACTTTTATACTACTATACACTCTCAACTCTACACTGATTCATTATCCATTGTTAATTATTCATTCCTAACTCCTAATTCCTAACTAACTTCTCAATAATAAGGTCCGCGACTTTCTTTCCCGACATCAGCATTCCGCCGAAGATAGGTCCCATTCGTGGTGTTCCGCTGACGGCTGATGCTGCCATGCCGCATACATAAAGTCCAGGATAAATCTCCTTGGTTCCGTTCACGACTTCTTCTTCGCCTGCGACGACATCTAACGAGCGTTCGCCAATCACATCGCCAGTATCGGTAGCGAGACGAATTCCGTTCTTACGAGCTACTGTCTTGCACATCTCGCTGTCGTGTCCTGTTCCATCGATGACACATTTTGCCATGATGTTAAGCGGGTCGACATGCATTCCTTCTCGCAACACTGGTGTCCAGTTGACGACGACGCCACTCACGACATTATTCTTAAAGACGACATCTTCAACGGAATAGCAATTGAAAATCGTTGCGCCAGCATGTACCGCCTTGTACAAAAGCGCAGAGGTGCTTTCCACAGAATCCATGACGTACAGATTGTCGTCGTATTTTTCGTAATTGATGTCGAACTCTTTTACAATATGTAAAGCTTCTTCCTGCACCACGATTTGGTTGAACATCATCGCACCGCCCCACATTCCGCCGCCGGGTGACAGCTTCCTGTCGAACTGAGCGACTTTCAAACCTGCTTTAGCAAGATAATAAGCAGCTACAATTCCTGAAGGGCCGCCACCAACAATAGCGACATCTAAATCTAAATTTCTTTCTAACTTGTTGAAATAGGTACTGATAATTCCCTTTGATACTCTTTGTTCTATCATAATTTTTATTTTTTAATGTCAACGGACAACGGTCAACAGACTTTGTGTATACCAACCATCGTTCATTGACAGGTTATTAATTTTGAAATGATTTAAAAATTTCCACTATAGACTTCATCTCTTCGACAGGATTTTCAGCTTTTAAGACACTGCCGCTCAGCGCAATACCATCGACACCTGTCTTTAAAATGTCTGCAATGTCATCTTTCGCTATGCCACCAATAGCAACAAGCGGAATGTCGATATTGTTTCTCTTCATATTACTGATGATGTTTTCATAACCTTCAATTCCCAATATCGGAGAGAGATTTTTCTTCGTCGAAGTAAAACGAAACGGTCCGCAACCGAAGTAGTTGACTATTGGCTGTTGGCTGTTGGTCACTGAGCTTGTCGAAGTGCCGACTTGCGTGTTGCGTATTATTTTCAAAATATCATCAAAAGTGTTGACGGTTCCACCGATGATGAAGTCGTCGCCAAGTATTTCACGAGCTTCTGCTATCGGCATATCGTTTTTTCCGAGATGCACGCCGTCAGCTTTTATCTTCTTGACAAGATGTACGTTATCGTCGATGATGAATGTCGCACCATAATCTTTACACATCTTCTGGACGATGAGAGCCGTCTCTTCCATCAGACATCCGTCAGCATCTTTCATTCTTAACTGTATCCAACGACAACCACCTTCGAGAGCGATGCGAGCCGAATCGACATACGAATATCTATCGGTGCAATGCGTGATAAATTGCAGTCTGTAATTATTCATTTTTAAATAAAGGTTTAGGATTAAAGAAATGATTTACTGGTCCGAAGCCGCGACCTATTTTAACATCAGCTCCGGCACGAATAGCTTCAGTGATATAAAGTTTCGCCTCTCTCACGGCGTTTTCCAAAGAATAATCCAATGCCAAGAAAGCCGCTATCGCCGACGACAATGTACAGCCCGTTCCATGAACGTTTTTAGTTGAGATACTTTCAGAAGAGAATTCTGACACCAACACAGACTCTGACTTTAGACTTTTGTCTTTAGCCTTTAGACCATTAAAAAAGAGGTAATCTTTTTTAATCTCGCCATCTTCGTGACCGCCTTTAAGCAGCACTGCTTTCGCACCGAGACTCAAAAGATAATTTGCGGCTTTTTCTTTTTCTTCAAAAGATGAAAGCGACATATTGGTAAGCGTCTCCATCTCCGGTATGTTTGGCGTAACTAGTTCACTGATAGGAAGAAGTTTTTCTTTTATGACTTCCTGCGCCTCCACCGACAACAGACGATGGCCGCTTGTCGAGACGATGACGGGGTCTAAGACAATCTTTGGTTTATATTCTGACAAGACTTCCGCTACAGCCTTGACAATCTCGGCATTAGACAACATTCCTATTTTCACCACCGAAGGATGCAAGTCGTCCATGACGGCGATGATTTGTTCGCGTACCATCTGAGAGGGGAGAGCCATCTGTGAGACGACGCCGAGAGTATTCTGCGCAGTGATGGCAGTGATGGCTGTTGCGCCGTAAACGCCGAGGGCGGAGAATGTCTTTAAATCAGCCTGAATTCCAGCACCGCCCGAGGAGTCGGACCCTGCGATGGACAAAACGATGGGATAAGATTTGTTTCGATTCATACCACTATTTTTTAACTTTAACTGCTCAAAATAGTGGTACGCATGTACCTGAAAAGGACTCCAAACTTCCAGCGTCAGCATTATCTGTACTGGTGCAATGTGTATAATCTCAGCTACGGCATCCGTGAGGACCACCGTGGCACCACCATTCGAGTTGCGTGCAAAGATAGCACTTTTTTAATTCATAATGCAGAATTCATAATTCATAATTATTTTTTTGCTGAGAACTATAGAATCAAAAGTCCCTCAGTTCCTCATACCCTTAGTTCCTCATACCCTCAATTCCTAATTGATTCTCACTTTCTTCAAATTAAGCATATTAGTAGGATTACTTCCTAAGCCTTCAACGTTTTTGTTAACGAATCTTAACACTTCGTCATAAAATAAAATCACGACGGGCGCTTCTGTCATCATGAGGCTGTCCATCTCATGATATATCTTCGCTCTTTCTTCAAGATTATTGCATGTCAATGACTTCTGATAAAGCTCATCGAATTTTGCATTGGAATAATGTGTGTAGTTCGGACCTTGCGGAGTGAAGTTATTCGTCGTGAACAAAGAGAGGTAATTCTCCGCATCGGGATAGTCTGCCACCCATGAGGAACGGAAGAAAGGAAGATTTCCATTGGCGCGTTTCTCTCGCAACGCCGCTGGCATCATCTCCTCTACCCTACAGTTCAAACCAATCTCCGTCAATGCCGACTGCACAAACTTCGCGATGTCGATATAATCTTGAGTAGTATAAAGTTTCAACTCATAACCAATCAAGTCGTTGTCCTTCAACAACTGCTCAGCTTTTTTAGGGTTGTATGGGTAACCAATGTTTAAGTCAACAAGACAACAAGACAACGAGTCAACAAGCTTGTGGTCTTGTAGTCTTGTAGTCTTGTAGTCTTTATATCCTGGCAATCCTGCAGGAATGATACCGTTATTTCCTGGCGTGCCGATGCCGTTACGCAGATAGCGCAACATCTTCTCCCTGTCAATGGAATAGCTGACAGCTTGTCGCAATGCAAGGCTTCTGTCTTTTCCCAAAGTATCGTCATCGCCGAGGAAGAAAGCGAGATATTCTGTGTTGAGATATGGTTCTCTTATCAAATATATTTCATCTTCATATTCAGAACGAAGCTGTCCGTCTCGCGTCAAAAGCTCGTCCTTATATCTGGCGTCGATTCCCGACATAAAATGAAACTTTCCTTTTATGAATTCCATGAAAGCGACTTGCTTGTCGATGATGAAACTTATTGAAATCGCATCGAGATATGGAAGTCTCTGAGTTGCCGAGTTGCTAAGTTGCTGAGTTACTGAGTCAAAATCACTTATAGTCTTGTAGTCTTGTAGTCTTGTAGTCTCTTCAACCTCAAAATAATTCGGATTCTTCCTGAACACAAGCTTCACACCTTCTTTCCAGTATTGATATTTGAAAGGTCCGGTTCCGACAGGATGACGACCGAATTCCGTTCCGTAATATTCAACGGCTTCATGAGGAACGACGGAAGCATACGACATCGACAATATTCCTAAAAACGCTGGAAATGGCTGCGTTAATTTTATCTCTAAAATGGTGTCGTTAATCGCATTAAATGAATACTCAAAAGTCTGTTGTCCGTTGTCTGTTGTCTGTTGTCTTTTCACATTAGAAAAAATCCAGCTGCCAGAGGAATTTAGTTTTCTGTCTAAAACACGATTGAAAGAATAAACGAAATCCTGAGCCACGACTTTACGAGTCTTTTCTAAGTCTACAAGACAACAAGACAACGAGTCAACAAGCAATTCTTCCCCTCTTGTAGTCTTGTAGTCTTGTAGACTTGTTGTCTTAACCGCAAAACATTCATCCTCATGAAAATAAACGTCATCTCTCAAAACAAAGGTGTATGTCATTCCGTCGTCGCTGATATTCCATGACTTAGCAATTGCAGGCACGACGTTCATCTCATCATCGAAGGCAACGAGACCGTTGAAGATTTGGTTACAAGCCCAGATATGAGGAAGGTCTTTGGCATAAATCGGATCCAATGTCAAGATGCCAGCTGATTCGTTGTATTTAAAGATTTTAAGGTTCTCGTCAGAAGAAGAGTTTCTTCCGCAGGAGAAAAAAATAATTAACAATGTACTATGTACAATTAACAATTTAAGGTTATTTATTCTATGTCTTAATTTTCTCATACTTCACTTGTTGTCTTGTAGTCTCGTTGTCTTGTAGTCTTTATTTCCACAAAAGTAGGAAAAAGTTGAAAAGTGAAAATTGAAAGTTGAAAATTATTTTTGAACTTCGAACCAAGAACCTTCAATTATGAATTGTGCATTATGAATTATGAATTGTTTTGGGCGTTCCGGCTTTGCCGTCGGGCTTTCCGCTATATCTTTGCTCGCTACGCTCGCAAAGGATGCCGCTCCAATCCCTAACGCATTGGAGGCTACTAATTCCATGTAGCGAACATAAAACAATAATTCCTAACTCCTAACTAGAAAGTCGCACGTCCGTGCGCCTCTACGCGAAATATTCCTCAATTCCTCAACTCCTAATTGAAAAAAAAATTCTATCTTTGCACATCGTTTTTTTGTCACCAATTTATAATCATGAATCAAAATATTAAAGTGCTGATTACTGGAACATCGCAAGGCATTGGCAAAGCCATCGCTGAACATTTCCTTGAGATGGGTCATGAAGTTATAGGAATAGACCGACAAGAACCGTCGATAATCCACAGCATGTATTTTCATCATCAATGTGACATAAGCGATTACGATAATCTTCCTGAAATCGACGGTGTTGAAATTCTCATAAACAACGCCGGCACTCAGAATGAGAACGACATCGACATCAACCTCAAGGCTTTGATTAAAGTGACAGAGAAATACGGCATCCAGAAACACATCCGTTCTATCTTGAATATAGGTTCTGCAAGCGGACACACTGGTTCCGAATTTCCAGAATATTGCGCCAGCAAAGGCGGCGTGATAGCATATACCAAAAACGTGGCTCTGCGTGTAGCTCAATACGGTGCGACTTGCAACAGCCTCGACCCAGGCGGAGTGCTGACACCACTCAACGACTGCGTCGTCAACGATGAAAAATTATGGGACGAGATTATGCAGCAGACGCCACTCAAACGATGGGCGACACCAAAAGAGATAGCTCAATGGGCGTATTTCCTGACGGTGACAAACACATTTTGCACCGGACAAAGCATCATCGTAGATGGCGGAGAATCTATCAATTCACACTTCGTGTGGCCAAACATTTGAAATTGAAAGTTGAAAATTGAAAATTGAATCCTAATAACAAACTATACACTTTAAACTCTACACTATACACTTCAAAACTACTCTAAACTCTACACTTTAAACTTCAAAACTACTATAAACTATGAACTTTAAACTATAAACTTTTAAAATATGAACAAGGTCTCGGAAAACCCTTTAAAAAACCGATTTGATAAGAGTGACTCTTATACAATCATCGCAGTGTTTTTCACTGTCTGTTACATCGTCTCCAACATAATGGCTGTCAAAGTCGTTGGAATCTTCGGATTATTTTATTTCGATGCAGGAACAATCACGTTCCCATTAGCATATATGTTAGGCGATGTCCTGACAGAAATATGGGGATATCGCGTAGCGAGAAAGACTATCATTCTTGCGTTTCTGTGCAACGTGTTCGTCGTGATATGCACACAGATTGGCGTATGGCTGCCATCACCAGATTATCTTGACGTCACATCGAATGCGTACAACACCATTTACAGTTATATTCCTCGCATCGTCTTCGCCTCTCTCACAGGATTTCTTTTAGGAGAGCTCTCCAACGCTTGGATTATGGACAAGATGAAGAAACTCACCAAAGGCAAACACTTATGGTTCCGCACGATAGGAAGTTCCATAGTCGGCTATATCTTTGACACCGTGCCATTCGTACTTATCGCTTTCGTCGGCGCACTGACAACTCGCGACATTTTGTTGATGATATTATCGCAATACGTCATAAAAATAGCCATCGAAGCATTGTTTGGAACCCCGATGGCGTATGCCTTGATAGCGTTTCTTAAGAAGAAGAATTAAACTAAGGCTTTTGGTTTTTTTTAAGTCACCGAGACACCGAGACACCGAGTCTCTGAGTTGCTAAGTCTATAAGTCAGAGTTCAAAGTTCAAAGTTCAGAGTTCAGAGTTCAAAGCTCAGAGTTCAGAATTCGGCGATGTATTCCTAAAAGCCACTCCGGTAGTATCTTCATATACTCCTGTTTTTAAAAACACAATGATACTATTAATAATTTGTGTCAACGGATTTTCAACCTTTGCCATTTTTTTGCCATAATAAACATATTCATCAAGTCGAACGTCATCGTGCGGTTTAAAGGTGTTCATCTTGAAATTCTTTCTAACAAGAATACTAAGATTATACTCATAGTTGGCGTTATGTGTTATATATGTTTCAGCGTTACTATTATGATTTGTAATCCTTAACGATGCTTCTAAACTACTGCCATCATCCTTATGTATGTCCACAACTCCATATTTACTTGCTCCTTCCAAATTAGGAATTTCCAATGCATTTCTCAAATTTGTTAAAAAGCCATAAGGATTAATTACACCAACATAATCTTCAGCAAGTTTTTCTAATTTATGTATTGCAATTTCAGCATTTATCTTTATATTTGCGCTATCATTCGTCTGAGAAGGCTTAGTGAACCTTTGAGTTCCTCTTATAGAGTTCAGACGAATGTTTTTTTTATCTTTTTCATTCATACCACCAACTTATAAATCCCTGTTTTATTTAAATCATTAGGAAAGCTAGAGTCTGGTTAAGATATTTTGTTTCATAAATTAAGTATAGCTCTGATTCCCTTTTGCAAATTTATAGCAAACAAAATAAAACAATAATACTTCAACACGAGAAAAACATCTCTGATTCTCATTTTTTATGTTTTTCTAGAATTTATTAAGAATTGATGTTAATGTTTTTTTAAAAGTCTACAGACAACAGACAACTGTCAACAGACTTTGGGTATGCGGTCACTGAGCCTGTCGAAGTGCCACACTATGCCTTCATGCCTTCGACAAGCTCAGGCAGCAAAACTCTGCGTTTCTCTGCGTCTCTGCGAGAGATTTTTAGTCACCGAGTCTCTGAGTCTATGAGTTGCTGAGTCTATAAGTCAGAGTTCAAAGTTCAAAGTTCAGCGTTCTAATTAAACTTCGGCGTGATTCCCAAGAACACCTCGAAATTGATTCCTGGCATAGGACGCGACAAGACTGAGAGATATTCTTCATTGAAGAGATTGTTAATCGCTCCTTTGATGGAGAAATCAGCCCATTTGCACGAGACTACTTTTTCCAAAGCGATGTTACTCATGAAATATTCTGGCAGCTTTCCTGTCAAAGTAATATCGTTCGACGACATCGTAAATCTCTCTGAATAATAACACCATTTGTATAAGAACGACCAGTTTTTCCACGACAATCGTCCTGTTACCGTTGATGAATATTCTGGGACGTAAGGCAGCTGCTTCCCTACCGATTTATCTGCTGGCGAGCGTGGATCTCCTTCATTGATAGATGGTGTCCACGACAATGTTCCGTTGAGACTAAGTTTCCACTCTTTAGACAATATTACTTCCAAATCGCCTTTCATTTCGATGCCGTAAGCATGAACGTCTTTGATATTATCTGGCGAGAAAAATCCTTTTGTCGTAGGCAGCCAGATAATCCAATCGTTAATAAAAGACTCGAACCAGTTGGCAGAGCCACTCAAAGAATAGACGCCTTCTTTTCCTATTGCAAAAGAAAGTCCTGCGTCGTAGGTCCAACCGTTTTCCTTTTTCAAGTCGGGATTGCCACCAGGCATGAAGTAAAGGTCGTTGAGTGAAGGGAAACGATAGTTACGCGAGACGGAAGCCTTCGCCACCACATCGCCTTTCTTTGAGATAACACCGTCGATGAAGAAAGCAGGGATGATTGGAGTCCATTCGTTGCCGAACATCTCTTCTCTAACAACTACCGACATTCCAAGACGATCGACAGGTCGCCATTTGATAGATGCAGAATTGGTCAGTTCGATGCGCGCTTTATGATAACCTACCGTTCCTTCGTTTCCGTCTTGAAGCATGACGCTTTTGTCACGGCTCTCCACAAAATGCTGATGTGCCGCGACATTAACAGTGAAAAGCCATTTCTTGCCGATATAATATTCACCTTCCGCTTGTCCGTAAAAGGTGTTTATCTCACTCCTAGACTGCGTCATGTGCGCCATGACTCCATTGCCCAAGTCGCGTTTGTAGTCGTAATTCATCTTGGTGTGAATGTAACCAGCCTTCGCTCCCATCTTCCAGTTTTCTCTGATATGGTCCCACGATGCTACCGAACGGAAAGTGTTTTCCTTTTGTCTGTTTTCGAAGTCGGTGTCATCGCCATAGTCGACGGTAAGCATCGGCAGTTCTCTGTTAGAATTTATGTACCAAGCATTAAATGCGAATCTGTCGCCTTTCATAGTGTTGTAATAAGCTTCTTGCAGAAAATGAAAATCCTTGAATGCTCCGCTTCTATTTCTTTCAATAGGATAATATTGGTCGACGATATTCATATTTTCATCATAAATATTTTCCTTCTTGTCGTGGTTACGATACTCAAAATCATTAGGCGATGATGAATAAACCACACGAGTGGAAGTCTGCCAATGCTCGTTTCCGTATGTCAATCTCAGAAACTCATCGAATGTTTTGAAAGAGCCGACACCTTGAATATATTGCAATCCGAAGCCGTCTTCCTTTGCTGGTTTTGTCGAAAGTTGTATAGAACCACCAAGGCCGCCGCCTGTTTCATTGACCGAAGAAGTCCCGTGTAACAACATTGCGTCATCAACGAAATAAGAAGGAATCATGGAGAAGTCGGTCATGCCGAGCATAGGGTTGTTTATCTTCATGCCGTTCCACGACACCTGTGTATGTGATGCTGAAGTTCCACGGAAAGACACCGTCGATAATGTCGCGCGACCGTAATTTTTCACAAAGATAGAAGAGTTAAACGTAAGGACATCAGCCACCGAGAGAGCTATGTTTTCTTTCAAAACGATAGAATCCATCTTGGTCTGCTGTACGCCGATTTCCTTTATCGGACGCTCAGCGTAAATTGATATTTCAGGAAGATTGAGATACCATTTAATGTCATCCTCCTGCGACATCGCGAAAACAGGAGAAATGAGTAACAATAATATAATGTGTAATCTTTTCATTTCTATAATTTTTATTTCCAACAAAAAGCGCCCGGTATGATACCTACATAAAACTCATCCAGCAAATTCCCTTCTTTAGAATAACGATATATCATTCCCTGCTGTACATAATCGATGGCATCAGCGACATAGACATCGCCAGTATTAGGACATACTGTCAATCCGTAATATATCGTTTCGTTATAAGGCAAGAATGGTCTTAC
>JAZRNQ010000015.1:0-11905 GCA_045648285.1 Bacteroidales bacterium
CTCATCATATTCATGACTCAACTTCTGAGTCGCCTCTGACGATTGTTGATTAAACTCCGATTGCTCCTTTTTTAATGACTCCAAATATCTTTGATATTCGTCATCTTGAGATGAAGCAAATAATGATACAATACAAAAAGACGATAACAACAATAATTTTCTCATAGCTGTAATTTTATGCAGCAAAATTAATAAAATAACTCTGTCAACCAAAAAAGTAATTTTTTTAATTATATCGTCACCTTATTTAGTATATCTGTCAAAGCTGCTATTGCTATTCCATAATTTGTAATCGGTATGTTCTGAGCCTTTGCTCTTCTCACTCTAGACAAGACATGACGACGAGTGAACATACATGCTCCGCAATGAATGATGAGGTCGTACTGACTCAAATCTTCTGGGAAGTCGTTGCCCGACACAATATCGATTTGCAGATTCTCGCCGAATTTCTTACGCAACATTTTAGGCAGCTTCACCCTTCCAATGTCTTCATTCTGTGGTATGTGTGAACAAGCTTCAGCTATCAAGACTCTTCCATTTTTCTTCAACGCCATCAATGCATCTGCTCCTTCTCTAAAGGTGTCGATATCACCTTTGTGACGTGCCATCAAGACAGAGAACGAAGTCAGCTTTGTTTCCTTTGGTGTTAAAGGCTGTACCTGTGCAAACACTTGTGAGTCTGTTATTATCAATGCAGGAGGATTCTTAAGGCTCTCCAGCATCTGTGGCAGTTCTTCTGGTGCACAGCACAAAGCTAGTGCGTGCTTGTCGAGAAGGTTACGTAATGTAACCACCTGAGGCTGTATCAGTCGTCCTTTAGGAGCCGATGCATCCTGTGGCATCACCAACACAACTACATCACCGGCTTTTACCAAAGAATATGTAATATCATCGAGGTTATCATCTTTACTATAAAGCGATGCCATCTTGGCTAACAAGATATCTATTCCTTTTCCATTCAATGCCGAAATTGACAGCACCTCCTGTCCTAAAATATGAGACCAAGCATCAGTGTCAGTGTCTGAGTCACATTTAGTCAAGACGAATATTGTTGGTATCTCGGCTTTCTTGAAGAAGTCGCGCCATTCTATTTCATAAGAGACATCATCAGTTTCTCCGTTGACGAGTATTATCGCCATGTCGACCTGTTGTGCTGCGCGTCTAGTTCTTTCGTTACGCATATTACCGAGTTCCCCCACATCGTCGAAGCCAGCGGTGTCGGCTATGACAGCAGCTCCTATTCCTGGTAGCTCAATGTTTTTCCACACCGTGTCGGTAGTTGTTCCTGCCACATCAGAAACTATTGACACATCCTGACCTGTGAGTGCATTTAACAATGTTGATTTTCCAGCATTACGTCTGCCGAAAATTCCTATATGATAGCGGTTTGAACGTTGCATATTTAATATAAAAATTCAGAATCTCAGAACCTCAGAATCTCAAAAAGATCTGAGGTTCTGAGGTTTTGAAATTCTGAGGTTTATTTTTAGAATCTAAAGTCTCTTTCGCCATTGTCGATAGCATCCAAATATTTCGCTGCTGTGGCGCGTGCTTTTTCGTTTGGCACTGTCTGAAGCAGACGTTGTATCATAGCCTTTGCTTTTTCCTTTACCTCAGGAGAAGCGTAGTCGTTAGTATATTCTTTCAAAGTTATCAATGCGTTAGGCAAGCAGCAGTTTGCTATTTGTCCGCTTTTGAGCAGCGACATGAAACGGTCGCCTGTTCTTCCTTCGCGGTAGCATGCTGTGCAGAAGCTTGGGATATGGTCGAGGTCGAGGAGCCATCCCACCACTTCGTCGAGGGTACGATGGTCAGCCACGTCGAACTGTGCTGAGTTCTCGCTTTCTGTCTCTGGTGTCACGTAGCCGCCGACGCTAGTGCGCGAGCCTCCACTGATCTGTGAGATACCGAGTTCTAAAAGGCGAGCGCGGCTCTTCTCACTCTCACGAGTGGAGATAATCATACCTGTATAAGGAACAGCTATTCTTATGATAGCTACTATTCTGTAGAAGATATCGTCTGGCACTGCGTTCTTGAAGTCAGCAGTGTCGATGTCATCAGCCATACATAATCTTGGGACGCTGATGGTATGAGGTCCTACTCCGTAAGTAGCTTCGAGATGTTCGGCATGCATGAGCAATCCGACGAAATCGTAACGATATGTTTCGAGACCGAACAAGACACCGATACCTACGTCATCGATGCCACCTTGCATAGCGCGGTCCATAGCTTCAGTATGGTAAGCATAGTTGCTCTTTGGTCCTGTTGGATGAAGTGCCTCGTAATTTTCTTTGTTATATGTCTCTTGGAAAAGGATGTAAGTACCGATACCAGCATCGCGTAACTTCTGATAATTCTCCACTGTAGTAGCGGCGATGTTGACATTGACACGACGGATAGCTCCGTTCTTATGTTTGATGCTGTAAATCGTTTTGATACTTTCCAAGATATATTCGATAGGATTTTCCACTGGATGTTCGCCAGCTTCGAGGGCGAGACGTTTATGACCCATATCTTGTAAGGCAATGACTTCCTGACGTATCTCTTCCTGTGATAGTTTCTTACGACGTATATTCTTGTTTTTAAGATGATAAGGACAGTAAACACATCCGTTCACGCAATAGTTAGAGAGATAAAGCGGAGCGAACATCACAATTCTGTTGCCGTAGAATTTATGTTTAATCTCACGAGCTATGTCGTAAATCTCGTTGATGATTTCTTGGTCGTTACACTCGAGGAGAAGAGCAGCCTCTCTGTGAGTAATGCCCTTACATTCGCGAGCTTTCTGAAGTATAGATTTAATGAGTTCAATATTATTGCTGTTTTCGCGGGCATAAGCCATCGTTTCGCGAATCTCGGAATCGTTGATGAATTCCTCTGCTATCTGTGATTTAATATTATACATGATATGTTGTTTTATTAGTTATTCACTCTTAATTTTAAATTTTAAATTTTCAGTTTTCAATTTTCAATTTTCAATTTTCAATTCTTAAAGTCCCCTCTTGCATAACTGATATGATATCCTATGGCGTTAAGTCTGTCTTCCAGCTGTTGCATCTGCTGTGCCGATTCAGCGCCGGTACTTTTCTTGTTATCGTAGATAGAATATTTTTTACGTTGTTCCACTGGAGAGATATTAGGCATCACCACGTTAGCACCTGCGAGTATGGCGCGTTCCATTCCGTCGGGACATAAGGTTGCTAGTGCTGTGGTTGCAGGCAGTAACACATTAGGGAAACGCAGTCTCAACAATGAAAGCATGAGTATTGTCTTGTCTGCGCTACCAGGACTTTGTTTCTCGAAAGGAGTATCGGTAGCAGGAAGGAAAGGACCGATGCCTATCATCTGCGGCTGCAGCTCTTCAAGGAAACGTATGTCTTCATAGAGATGCTCATCGGTCTGACCAGGAGACCCTATCATCATGCCGCTACCCGTCTGAAAGCCGAGACGTTTTAAATTGAAGAGGCACTCTCTCCTGTTTTCTGAGCTCATCATCTCAGGATGTAGCTGTTGATAATGCTCATCGTTGCGTGTCTCATGACGCAGCAGAAATCTGTTAGCACCTGCTTCCTTGAAAGCAGCATACGCCTCTGCACTGCGTTCGCCTACGGACAAGGTTATAGCCTTGTCGGGATAAGCGGCTCGCACCGTCTTCACCACGTCAACGACCCATTCGTCTGTCTGCTTCGGGTCTTCACCGCCTTGCATGACGAATGTGTTGAAACCCAACTTGTCGGCTTCCTTGCAACACTCCAATATCTCGTCCTTGGCAAGACGATAACGCTGTGCGTTTCTGTTAGAAGCACGTATGCCGCAATAGTAACAATTATTTTTACAGTAGGAACTTATCTCGAGGAGAGCTCTGACAAAGACTCCTTTGCCATAATGAGCGACTGCTACTTCCTGCGCTTTGGAACGAAGATATTCGCGCTCATCAGAGTTTAATGATGAAAGTAAAATCATCCACTCGTCGTGACTCAAGACATCGCCACGATGCAGACGATCTATTATGTCATAGTTAGTTTTTTCCATAGTAATTTTAGTTATTGCAAAGATAATAAAAGTCTACGGACAACGAACAACGGACAACAGATTTTTTTAATTATAGATTGACATAGAGACGTTTCAACGAAACAATAGAAAATCAATACACGTTGAAGCGTCTGATTAATTAGGAATTATGATTTTTTTAAGATTGAGTTTATCTAATATTATGCATATTATCACGCAAATCAGCATACTTAACAGAGCGAATATCACATTAAGGAAAACCGTTCCTGTTAATATTGAAGGGTCTATTTTAAAGACATAAAGCATCACACCTTTCAATACTGCGAACACGATAAGATGGAATGCACATATTAGCAAAGTGTCCTTCGCAATGATTTGGATGATTTTCCTCTCACCAAACAAAGTCTGTAACATCTTGCATAAATATGCCATAAAATAACATCCTGCCACGCCGCCGGCAACAAATAGGAACATGTTATTATAAGTATCAGTATGCATCGCGACTTTTCCATTAAAGACAAAAACCGCTACCACGACGACGGCTGAAAGCACAAAAAGATAAGGTTTAAATATCTTGTCTCCTTTTTCTTTCAACACGCAGCCAAGACGGTAGAACAAAGTCGCTACCAGTGCTATGTCGATACAAAACGGAAGACGCACCGAGTTGTAAGCATTGTTTACGAATGCGAGCAGAAACAATGTTATAGTAACAATGGCATTGTATTTCTTATTCTTGTAAAGCAGATAATAAAGATTTTCTACAACGAACAAAGCTGCAAGGAACCAAAGAGGAACATCGTGAACCATAGCCTTAGCATTGACGACAGCAGCGGCTATTAGCGGAGAAAAAACACTCACAGTTTCACTGGCATCATCACCGACTTTTCTCAATACAAAGAACCACAAAAGATAGGTCAACACATTTAGTATTATGTACGGAATTATCAACTGCTTGAAACGTTTTTTGGCAAACTGCTTATATGAAGGATACTTGTCAAAACTGAAAAGATAACCCGACATAAAAAAGAAGAACGGCATGTGAAACACATATATAAACGACTCAACTGGTTTATAAATCGCCGTGTGAGCAAGCACTACGAGATATATCGCGATAGCCTTGCCATAATCTAACCAAACAATACGGTTCATTTTATCTGAAAATACTTAATTGTGTATCCTTATATTCTGTTGTTATATCAGCTGCATCTATGATGCTATGGAACAGATAATCGCTACGATATCTTTTCTCACTATTCTTCCTCAAGTTTTCTATATAATCCGGATACGACTGAGCATATTTATCGGAATACCACACGAAAGCTGCTGGATGATGCAGTTCTGGACGGTCTGTTCCATGAAGGTAATATCCGTCTTCGCCAAGACTCTCACCATGATCTGAAAGGAATATGAGTATAGAGTTTTTATCTCTGATAAGATCTATTGTATTCTTTAAAAAACAGTCCGTGTACAAAATGGTGTTGTCGTATGAATTTATCATCTCTTCTTGCGTATTTGATGACACCACCCTACTCTCTATGACTGGAGTATAGACTTCAAACTCATCGGTATAATGCGAGTTATACCACCAATGTGAGCCAATAGAATGAACGATATGCAATTGGTTTGAATTATCATGTCGCAACTCATTTTCGAGATATGGCAATATATCTTCATCAAGCCATTTGTCGAAAGTGTATACTGACTTGCTGCCGTTGACATATATCAGAGTGTCACATTCGCCCATAAAATAAGCGTAAGTAGAAACACTCTCCTGATTTGCAATCCATGTCGTCCTGAAGCCAGCATCATTGAATATAGACACGAAAGATTCTTCATAATATGCTTTCTGAGAATCAAGGCTGTCGGCTCGCGTCATAATATGCGGAACGCTAGTGTGAGTGAAACAAGGCTCGCTATATATGTTATCAAGCATCACCAGATTCGATTCCTTTGCAAGATATGGTGTCGTCTCTCTTTCATAACCGTTGACTTGCAGATGGTCGGTGCGCAACGACTCGCCGACAACAAACACCACGACAAGCGAATCGCTGTTAGCAACTGACTCAGAAACAAATGTGCGTCGATATTCTTCAGCGACTTCCCTAATTTCAAAATATGTCTTGAAAGTATAGTATATTGAATATGGCATGCGCTGAGTGAGAGGACGTTTGAGCTGTGGAATCAAGGAATTCGTCATAAATATTATACCCACAGCGACAATAAGATGTATGAACGGACGTGTAAATGTCACCTTTTTCCATCTTATCCAAACAATCACCATCGACATAGCAAGAGTGCTAAACATCAGTCCTACCAGCTGCAAGCTCACCACCTGCATATTAGTCCTCAAATCGTTGATTAGCGCAAGTTCTATCGTCATTGGCGTAAATGTCGCGTTGACGGTGTATCTATAATATGCCAGAACAGTGCTGAACACCACAAGCAGCGGAAACGTCACCGCAAAGACATACTTATTTATCGAAAGCAAATAAAGCAAGCCAAATGTCCCAACCGCTATCGCCGTCCACTGAAACGCCAACTCCAAGAAATCTTTCATAGAGGAATATGGCGAATCGGCAAACTCTGAAAGAGTAAAAACAAGTGCATAAATAATGGTTATTATAGCTACAAAAAATAAAGGAACAAGTACTTTTTTAATATTCGACAATGATGATTTCATTATAATTACGTTTATATACGACAACTTAATAATCTTGCGAATTTAAGAAAACTTTTGAATGACACCACAAAAAATTATCGCCAGAGAAAATATTTTAAAAACAGATACTTGTTGTCTTGTTGCCTTGTAGACTTGTAGACTTTTTTCTATTTTTGCAAAAAAAATATCATCATGAACTGGAAAGCTATATTAAAAAAATTTAAAAACAAGTATATCATAGCAACACTGATATTTGCTGTGATAATAATATTCATAGACCAATACAATTTATTCTTTCAAGCAAAGAATTTAAAGAAGCTTAACAAAGCTAAAGACCAAGTCGAATATTACGAAAACGAAATCAAAAGTCAGCAAGAAATACTCGACAACCTCCACAAAGACTCAGCTCTTATGGAACGTATAGCTCGCGAAAACTATATGATGAAACGCGACAACGAAGTGATATACATTATTGAAAATAAAGAATGAACTAAGGCTGTTGGCTGTTGAACTTTGAACTTTGAGCTTTGAACTAAATTATGCATTATGAATTATGAATTATGAATTAAAAAAAGTCATACTACCATTATTGGTCCTCATTTCTTTTTTCTCTTCATGTGAGAAGAAAGATAGCTTCGATGGTTACACTCGTACCGTGGTCTATCGTCCTGGCGATTATGATTCGAAATATTACCGCATCCCAACATTGATAACCGCTAAAGACGGCAGCCTCGTTATCTTCACCGACAAACGTAAGGAAAACGAGACCGACTTACCAGAAGACATCGATGTCATCTGCAACTACAGCACCGACGGCGGATTGACATGGAGCGAGCCTTACACCATAGCGAAAGGTTTCGGATATATGGAAGGCTATGGCGACTGTGCAGTGGCTCACACCAACGATGACAACGGACTCATCGCAATATTCGTGGGAGGACAAGGGTTCTGGAACTCTACTCCAACAAATCCTAACAGGACATACAAGTCAATGAGTTACGACAACGGACGCACATGGACAGAACCCGAAGACATCACACATTTCATCTTCGGTTATGAATGTCTAGACAGCATCAGAAGCAAATGGCGTGCCTCGTTCTGTGCCGCTGGCAACGGACTTCTCACCAGCAAAGGCAGAATTATGTTCGTGGCATGCGTAAGAGAAACATCGGCTATGACGGCTAACAATTATGTGATTTATTCCGACGACAATGGAGAAACATGGCAGGTTTCTGGACGTGCTTCCGTCGGCGGCGACGAAGCTAAAGTCGTTGAACTCAACAACGGCGACATCCTGATGAGCATCAGAACATCAGGAAAGAGATGGTACAACATCTCACATGACGGCGGCGTGACATGGAACGATACACATTACGTATGGGACGAACTCGTCGCTCCAGCCTGCAACGGCGACATCATAAGATACGACGAAAACACATTGCTTCACAGCCTTCCAAAAGGCAACTCTCGCCGCGACGTAGCGATATATATTTCAGAAGACGAAGGCAAGACATGGAACGAAGGTAAGGTTATGGTGCCAAGATTTTCAGCATATTCTTCTTTATGCGTATTGCCAGACAAGACAATAGGATTCTACGTAGAAGAAAGAGAAGTTGACACAACAAGCTACGAAATGGTTTTCTATAGATTCCCCATTGATTCAGTCAGGAATTAGGAGTGGTAAAAAAACTGTTGACTGTTGACTTTTTAAAAAAAACACATTACCTTTGTGGGATAATTTTTTAATCACAATCTAAAATTAACGACTATGAAAAAACTCTTTTTAGTATTAGGATTAGTTACAGTATTATTAGCAAGCTGCTGTAACAACAATCAACAAGGTGCAAAATGCAACAAAGCTGATCAGAAATGCGAACAAAAATGCGATAAGCCATGTGACAAACCATGCGATAAAACATGTGACAAAGCACAAGCTTGCGAAAAGAAATGTGACAAACCATGCGATAAACCATGCGATAAACCATGTGATAAACCATGCGACAAGGCACAAGCTTGCGAAAAGAAATGTGACAAGCCATGTGATAAACCATGCGACAAAGCACAAGCATGTGAAGCACAAAAAGCAGCATGCGAACACCAACATCAACATGGTGAATGCAACCATCAACATGGTGCAGCAAATTAATTTCAAGACGAAAACATTTTTCATCTTAAATAGTTTATAAAGCGGATTCGTTCCGCTTTTTTTATTTATATTTTTATAATTAATTTTGTTATTCGTGTGTAAAAAAAAAGTAACTTTGCGTGTTAAAAGTGAAACTTGAAAAGTGAAGCTTAATTCAACTAATTATATCTAAAAAGTTATACATTATGGCAGAAAAAAAATTTATGACATGTGATGGTAACTGCGCTGCAGCTCACGTTTCTTATATGTTCAGTGAAGTTGCTGCGATATATCCTATTACACCATCATCACCAATGGCAGAATATGTTGACGAATGGAGTGCCGCAGGCAGAAAAAATATCTTTGGAGAAAATGTCAAAGTCGTCGAAATGCAATCTGAAGCTGGTGCTGCAGGTGCTGTTCACGGCTCATTACAAGCTGGTGCTTTAACCACCACATATACAGCATCACAAGGTCTCTTGTTGATGATCCCTAACATGTACAAAATCGCTGGTGAATTGCTTCCTGGCGTTTTCCACGTCTCAGCACGTGCATTGGCAGCTCAAGCATTGTCAATCTTCGGTGACCACGCCGACGTTATGAGTGCCCGTCAAACAGGTTTCGCTCTTTTAGCAACAGGTTCAGTACAAGAAATCATGGACCTCGCACCAGTAGCTCACCTCGCAGCTATTGAAGGACGCGTTCCTTTCATGCACTTCTTCGATGGTTTCCGTACATCACACGAAATCCAAAAAGTTGAAGCAGCAGACCAAGACGAAATAGCTAAACTCGTCAACTGGGAAGCTCTTAAAGAATACCGCGAACGTTCTTTAAACCCAGAACATCCTGTAACACGCGGTACAGCACAAAACCCAGACATCTATTTCCAAACACGCGAATTACAAAACAAATTCTACTATGCTCTTCCTGACATAGTAGCAAAATATATGAAAGAAATGAGCAAAATCACTGGCCGTGAATATGCTCCTTTCACATACTATGGCGCAGAAGATGCAACAAACATCATCATCGCCATGGGTTCTATCACCGACGTTATCAAGACTGTCGTTGACAGACAAAATGCAAAAGGCAAGAAAGTCGGTTTGGTAAGCGTACACCTCTACCGCCCATTCAGCGTAAAATATCTCTTGAATGTTGTTCCAGACACTGTAAAACGTATCTGCGTTTTAGACAGAACAAAAGACACAGGTGCCAACGGCGAGCCTCTCTACTTAGACGTTGTTGAAGCATACAACGATTTGTTCAACCACCACAGCACACACTTGCCACACATCATCGGTGGTCGTTATGGCTTGTCATCAAAAGACACAACACCAGCACACATCTTGTCAGTATTCAAAAACTTAGAACAACCAGAACCACGTAACAGATTCACCATCGGTATCAACGATGACGTCACATTCGGTTCTCTTCCTATGCTTCCAGAATTCTCAATCCTCCCAGAAGGAACATTCGAAGCCAAGTTCTATGGTCTCGGCGCTGACGGTACTGTAGGTGCTAACAAGAACTCTATCAAAATCATCGGCGACAACACAAATAAATATAGCCAGGCTTATTTCGACTACGACTCAAAGAAATCAGGTGGTTACACATGTTCACACCTCCGTTTCGGTGACCAACCTATCATGGCTCCTTATCTCGTAGGTACTCCTGACTTCGTCGCTGTTCACGTTCCTTCATATTTAAGCAAATACGACTGCTTACGCGGATTGAAAGACAACGGAACTCTCCTCTACAACTCACCATGGGACGTAGAAGAAACAAAGAAACACCTCCCAGACTTCGTTAAGAAATATTTGGCTGTACATAATATTAATATGTACATCATCGACGCTACTAAGATTGCTGGCGAAATTGGTTTAGGTAACCGTACAAACACCATTCTCCAATCAGCATTCTTCAAGATTTCTGGCGTTATCCCTTACGACCTCGCTGTTGAACAAATGAAGAAATTCATCGTCAAGTCATACGGCAAGAAAGGTGAAGATATCGTCAATATGAACTATGCAGCTGTAGACCGCGGCGGTGAAATCACAAAAGTTGAAATTCCAGAAGAATGGGCACACTTGAGCTGCACAACAGACTTCGTATTGGAACCATTGAAAGGCGCACCAGAATTCATCAATAAGATTATGCGTCCAATGACAGCACAATGCGGTAACGACCTCCCAGTGAGCGCATTTGAAGACATCATCGACGGTACATTCCCAGCTGGAACAACAGCATACGAAAAACGTGGCGTCGCTACAGTAGTTCCAGAATGGAAGTCAGAAAACTGTATCCAATGTAACCAATGTTCTTTAGTATGTCCTCACGCAGCTATCCGTCCAGTCGTCATGACAGACGAAGAATTAGCCAAGGCTCCTGAGTCAATGAAGGCTATCGACATCAAGATGCCAAAAGAATTGGCAGGTATGCACTTCCGCATGCAGGTGTCAGTGATGGACTGTACAGGTTGCGGCAACTGTGCCGACGTATGTCCTGCTAAGGAAAAAGCATTGGTGATGAAACCATTTGAAAGCCAACTCCACGAAGCTGAAAACTGGGAATATGGCCAACATAAAGTGACATATAAAGACGAGCTCATCGACAAATACGCTAACATCAAGAACAGCCAGTTCGCTCAACCATTGTTCGAGTTCTCTGGCGCATGTGCTGGCTGCGGTGAGACACCATATATCAAGACTATCACACAACTCTTCGGTGAGAGAATGCTCGTAGCTAACGCAACAGGTTGTTCTTCAATCTACGGCGGCTCAGCACCTGCAACACCTTATTGTAAAAGCTACAGAAGCGGCAAGGGCGTCGCTTGGGCTAACAGCTTGTTCGAAGACAATGCTGAATTTGGTCTCGGTATGCAGACAGCTACAAACAAACTCCGCGACCGCGTCGAACGCATCATGAGAGAAGCTATTGAAGGTTGCAGCTGCTGCACAGAAGAATTGAAGGCTCTCTTCCAACAATGGATCGACAACCGCGAAAACGGTCAGGTGACAGAAAAACTCGCTCCACAAATCCTTGAGGAAGCTGGCAAGTGCGACTGCACATACTGCAAACAAATCGTTGAGTTGAAAGACCACTTGGTCAAG
>JAZRNQ010000016.1:0-19438 GCA_045648285.1 Bacteroidales bacterium
AAATGAACAGAGGTCAATTTGCTAACTACTTACGCATGAAACACCCTGGACATATCTACGAACAATATAATAAGGTACAAGGCTTGCCATTCTTGACAGCCGAATTAGAAAATAAGTTTAATGACCTTTTAAAATAAGAAAGCACTATGGAAAATATAAATAACAATCAGGTTGTTAATCTTACAAAAGAAGATTTCGTAAGCGATCAAATAGTAAAATGGTGCCCAGGTTGTGGCGACCATGCAATCTTGAAAGCTGTTGAAGCTGTTTTCCCTAAACTCGGAAAGAAAAAAGAAGACATCGTTGTCGTTTCAGGTATCGGCTGTTCTTCACGCTTCCCATATTACATGAACACATACGGATTCCATAGCATCCACGGCCGTGCAGCAGCTATCGCAACAGGCGTGAAACTTGCTAATCCTAACCTCTCTGTATGGGTTGTAACTGGCGATGGCGACTGTACAGCTATCGGTGGTAACCACTTCATCCATGCTGTACGTCGTAACATCGACATGAACCTCCTCCTTTTCAACAACCGTATCTACGGCTTGACAAAAGGTCAGTTCTCACCATGTACATTCCGTGGCACAGTCACAAAGACATCTCCACAAGGAACATACGAAGACCCATTCAACGTTGGTGAACTCGTAATCGGTGCTGGCGGTAAGTTCTTCGCTCGTGGCGTTGACATCAACACACCAGAGCTCACAGACATCTGCTTGGAAGCTAAGAACCACGACGGTCTTTCAGTAGTTGAAATCCTTCAAAACTGTATGATCTTCTCAAACGGCATCCACGAAAACATCACAGGCAAGGAAGTACGCGACGACATGCAAGTGAAGTGCGTTCACGGCCAACCATTGATTTTCGGTAAGAACCGCGACAAAGGTATCGTTCTCAGAGGCAACCGTCTTGAAGTAGCTACAATCGGTGAAAACGGTGTTACAGAAGCCGACATCTTAGTACACGACGAAAAAGAAAAGACTACAGGTATCCACATGATGTTAGCACACATGGCACCACCTGAGTTCCCAGTAGCTATAGGCGTTATCCGCAACGTTGACGCTCCAACATACAACCAATGTTTGGACGGCGTTATCGAAAACGAGACAGCAAAATCAAGCATCAAATGTGTTGACGACTTGTTGAACAGCGGCAGCACATGGGATATTGAATAAGACTACAAGTCAACAAGACTACAAGACTACAAGTAGGGAGGCGGTTTATCGCGTCCAATAAATAAAAGAATCCGTTACTGAGAGGTAGCGGATTTTTTTTGTTTTAATGTTACAAGAGAATGAGTGTGATTTTTTAATAATTCATAATTATTGAATACATTTATAAGCTAGACATGTTTGAAATTTTAATGATAATATTTGTAAAAAAAATATTAGTTATATGATTGATTTTAATTGAAAATATGTAATTTTGTCTTCTGAAAACTGTCACATGTGACATAAATTCGAAAAGTATGATAGTTGATAGAAAAGCATATATAGAAAAACTTATACGTTCAAAAGGTAACGGGCTAATTAAGATAATTACAGGATTGCGTCGATCTGGTAAATCATTCTTGTTAAAAAAACTATTTTATCATCATTTGATAGAAGAAGGCGTTTCTGAAGACCATATTATAGTAATTGATATGGAAAATAGAAAAAACAAGCCTTTAAAAAATCCAGACTATATGTTGGATTGGATAGAGGGCAAAATACAAGATAAATTAACTTATTATATAATTATTGATGAAGTTCAAGAAGTTGATGACTTTATAGAGGTGCTTTCAACATTATCTGTGACAGAGGGTTTGGATGTATATGTAACAGGTTCCAATTCACGATTTTTATCATCAGATGTAGTGACAGAGTTTAGGGGAAGAGGTGATGAAATTCATGTATGGCCACTGTCGTTTGCAGAATTTATGTCGGTATATGATGGTTCAAAAGAAGAAGCGTGGGCAGAATATATGATGTATGGAGGATTGCCGCAGTTATTGACCCAAGATGGAGATGAGAAGAAGTCTGAATTTTTACGTCGATTATATCGGACAGTATATCTTCGTGATATTTATGAACGCAATAACATAGAATTGAAAGTAGAATTTGAGGAGCTTTCAAAAATATTATCATCAAGTATAGGAGCTCCTATCAATACGTCGAATATTGCTAATACTTTTAAATCAGTAAATAAAGTTCAAAATATATCAGATAAAACTATATCTACATATATGGAGTATATGCAAGATGCTTTTTTGATAGAAAAATCTGAAAGATATGATATAAAAGGACGTAAGTACATAGGTTCATTATACAAATGTTATTATCAAGATTTAGGCTTGAGGAATGCGGTTCTTTCGTTTAGGCAGAACGAGCCGACGCATTTGATGGAAAATATAATATATAACGAGATGAGGATGCGTGGATGGCTTGTTGATGTTGGAAATATCAATCATAGGATAAGAAATTCGGAAGGACAACAACATAGAGTGACATTGGAGGTTGATTTTGTATGCAATAAAGGAAGTGAAAGAGTCTATATACAATCAGCATGGCGTATGCCAGATGATGAAAAGATAGAGCAGGAAAAGCGTTCCTTAAGATTGATAGGAGATTCATTTAAGAAGTTGATAATAGTTGGAGAGCATACAAAACCATGGAGTGATGAAAATGGTATACAGATAATTAGTATATACGACTTTTTGCTTAATAATGATAGTGTTTGAACTTTGACGACTTATTGAACAGCGGCAGCACATGGGATATTGAATAAGTCAACAAGACTACAAGACTACAAGACTACAAGTAGGGAGGCGATTTATCGCGTCCAATAAATAAAAGAATCCGTTACTGAGAGGTAGCGGATTTTTTTTGTTATTATATTTTAGAACTAGAAAGAAAATATAAACTACCGCTCATTTTCCGTTAACTTGCAAAATAACCACATAAAAGTTAAAAAATGTTAAAATTGTAAAAGCGAAGATTTTTCTTTATACTTTTGTGGAGAAACTAAAGATCAAAATTATTAATAAATGAGCGAATTAAAAAAGTCAACTCAATATGATTTGCCAGTCAATTGGGATAAAAGAGAGATGTTTTCCTTCAACGAACTCTCTTCTGCAATAGAGCAGATACATATAGAATCACAATGTTCTGCACTAAAATCAATTAACAGATTTACCACAATAAGGAACTACCTTATTGGTTTCTATATCGTAGAATATGAACAGAAAGGCAAAGACCGTGCTACATATGGCGAGCGACTACTCAAAAGATTGGCAGAACAAATTAATATCAAAGGAATAAACGAAACTCTATTGAAAAATTGCCGTCGCTTTTATGTGTTATATCCTCATATAAAACAATATTTGACAGATGGAATTAGTCCGACGGCGTCGGACTTTTCTGGAAAAAATGATACGCCATCGCATCAATTTATAAATAATGCTAGTGATATTATAAACAAGCTCTCGTTTTCTCATATCGGAGAAATAATGACAGTGAATGATTCTTTTGCAAGATTCTTTTATGAAACAGAATGTATGAAATGCTCATGGAGCGTTAAGGAGTTACGACGACAAATAAGTACAAATCTATATTTTCGATGTGGCATTAGCAAGAATCCAGAACTGTTGTTGGCGCAAACTATTCCAAATCATATCCCAATATTAGATATAAAGGATCCATATTCTCTTGAGTTCTTAGGACTTGATGTCAAGGATACTATAAGCGAAGTTAATTTGGAAGATGCTTTGATTCTTCATTTGCAAGATTTTATACTTGAATTAGGGAAAGGCTTTTGTTTTGAAGCTCGTCAGAAACGAATGATAATTGACGATGAATATTATTATGCGGATCTTGTTTTCTACAATAGAATACTGCATTGCAATGTGATAATAGAACTCAAAAACGATGAGTTTAAACATAGTGACTTGAGCCAACTGAATGCTTATGTCTCATATTTTAGGGATAATGAAATGAATGAAGGAGACAACCCTCCTGTAGGAATCTTGTTATGCACTCGTAAAGGCAAGAAAATGGTGGAATATGCATTGGCTGGTATGGATAATAATTTGTTTGTCTCAACATATATGCTGACGTTGCCAGATGTAAAGCAATTAGAAGAATTTATTTTTAGAGAATTACAAAAGTAATAGAATAGATAATCTCAGACTACAAGTCAACAAGTAGGGATGCGATTTATCGCATCCGATATAATAAAGAATCCGTTACTGAGAGGTAGCGGATTCTTTTTGTTATTATAGAATATTAGAATTAGAAAGAAATATTGGCGAAAAATGAAAGATTGTGATTTGAAACAATATGAGATGTACCCAATTTGGGTACAACTGAGATTGCTGACATAGCAAGCGGACAGCACAACTTCACGCTTCGTACATTAGCGATGCTTTCCACATTCTTTGGAGAAAGCTTGGTGGAGGTGAAGAGGTGAAAATAAAATTATGAAACTTTGTAAGGACGCATTGTGAATACGTCCTATGAAAAGCCGTTAGCATTGTGTCGTTTATTCCTTTTTTTAATATAATAATTTAGAAAGGATAGATGATACTTCATGAGATATAGTTGATTCATATTTGTTTATCTCATCTTGGCAAGATAATATCGCTGAACAATATTGGTTTTCTAATTCACAAAGTTGTTGGTTTTGTCCGTATATTCCCATTTCATTATAGACACGATTTAATACTTGAGCGTATATGAATCTTAAACCATACATCTTGTTTAGTTGGATTGCATGATATAATAATGAAGAACTATCGACTCTAAGTTTTTCAGCATCGTTGTTAGAATGAGAAATCTTAGCAGCTGATAAACCCATTTCTATTAGGTCTGGATTAGGATAAAGTGGTGAATCTTCCATTTTTATTCTGTATTTTGGTGTTATTATATTCAATTAACAAAATGAATATGTAAAAGTTCAATTATGAATTGGATTTATTACTAAATAAGTTATGTAATGTATTTGTATTAGGAAATGTTATTAAACTTGTCTATAATATATAAAAATGTTTAACTTTGTAGAGCGTTTGTTTATAAATATATTGGAAAAAATAATGTGTTATACTATGGATAAGTGTTTGATATGTAATATAAAATATACTTTTTGTTTTAATTAATTGACACTTTGAAATGCAGCAATGCAAACTTCTATGAAAGACTTAAACTATTATATTAATTGCTTTTCTTCTCTTCATACAATGAAGATGAAGGAGAAGCCCGCACCGCATAAAGCATTGTTATTGCTATCTGTCATTGACCTCGTTGAGCAAGGTGTCATTACGGATTCATGCGTTCAACTTTCTGATGTTTTAGAAAAGCAATTCAAGTATAACGTAGCTTTGCATTTGGGAAATAACTCAATATATGACCCGAAGATAAATTACCCATATTATCATATGCGTTCAGAACTATTTTGGGAGTTGGTGTCTACAACGGCAAATCCTGTTCCGGACATAAGTAATTATTCGACAAGTAACCTCAGAAAAAATATTGCTTACGCACGTATTGACACAGAATTACAACTATTACTGAAAGATTCTAATGCAAGAGCAGAACTTCGTGCTGTACTTGTTTCAAATTATATAGATCCTCTCAATGTTATGAATAAAGAAAATATATCACCCATTGACAATCTCACATCAAAAGATCTTGATCTAATTGGAAAACTCAACAATCTTTTGAAAAATTGTCAAGGGTACGGAGATACATATAAACGACTAATTGGAAAAGGTGTATCAAATATTGCCAATAGTTTTGCATCTAATTTTAAGACAGATATTCCGACAATACTTGAATGTTTTTTTGAAAAAAACATATATAAGATCAAGAGCTCAGTAGGACAAGGTAGAGTTACCCAATGTCCATGGATTGCCATAATGCATACTGATGAGACGCAAAGTACACAGGAAGGCGTTTATATTGTGTTTTTATTTTCTGAAGATTTAAAGACTGTTTACATCACATTGGCACAGGGAGTAACGAAAACATCTCCAGAATTGATTAGTGCAAAAAGAGATCAAATCAGAAAAAAAATTAAGGTTGACAATGAGCTTTTAAAAGAGTCTAATAAACTTGAAATAAGCAATCAACAATACCAAAATTCTGCAATATACTCAAATGAATGGCCTATAAACGATAACGAAAAATGCTTGATCATGATAAATAAATTCAAAGAGGCATATGAAGAATATATTGCAACCAAAGACCAAAATAAAACGCAAATGGAAGAAATTAGTGATAAAACAATATCTAAAAAAGATCCGCATATAAAATCAGAAATGTCACATTTTACAGAAAGTATTCCATTTTCTATTAACTCTATCATAGAATTTATCAACCAAACAGGACTACTTTATTCACCTTCCTTGATTAAGAGGTTTGCATTTTCGTTAATGGCAAAGCGTTTCCTTATCCTCAGCGGATTAGCAGGTTCTGGTAAAACACAGCTTGCATTGGCTTTTGCTAGGGCATTGGTTGAAGACATGGAAAAGCAACTATGTATGGTTAGCGTGGGCGCAGATTGGACAAACCGAGAACCGTTACTTGGATATCCTAACGCATTAAAATCTGGAGAATATATAAAACCAGAAAACGGTGTGTTGGATTTATTGATAGAAGCTAACAAGCCAGAGAATGCAGGTAAACCGTTCTTCCTCATATTGGATGAAATGAACTTGAGTTATGTGGAGCGTTACTTTGCTGATTTCCTTTCAGCAATGGAAAGTCGCGAAGCAATTGCTCTATGGAAGGAGTGCAATGACGAAAGTGAAAGTTGTGAATGTAATGTTCCTGAAAGAATCGGGTTGCCTGATAACCTATTTATTATTGGAACTATAAACGTTGATGAAACGACATATATGTTCTCGCCGAAGGTGCTTGACCGTGCAAATGTAATTGAGTTTAAAATATCAGTAGACGAAATGTCTGCATTTCTTGACAGTGTCAAACAGATTGATTGTTTATCCATTTGCAGCAAAGCGGCTGGAATGGGAGCAGACTTTGTTAAATTGGCAAACTGCAAAGAGTTTGATAACGAAAAATCAACAACAGATACTCTGAAAGCTTTCTTTACAGAGCTCAAGAATGTAAATGCAGAATTTGGTTATCGTTCTGCTACTGAAATATTCCGTTTCATTAGCCAAGCACATAAGAATGATGACACAGATAAAAAAATGAGTGAAGAAGAAATTCTAGATGCTGCTATTATTCAAAAGTTATTGCCTAAATTACACGGTTCACGCAAGAAACTAGAACCTGCGTTGAAAGCTCTTTGGAGATTATGCTTTGACACAAGCATTAAAGACACAATGCAGATTGCATATGAAAACATTGACAAGGCAATATACAAAGAAAGTGCCGATAAGATCTTTAGAATGTACGAATCGGCCTACGCCAACGGTTTTACAAGTTTCGCCGAAGCATAATCAACAATGTTGCAAGAGAAGACATATCTTGAGATACTAGTAAATGGAAAATGTGGTGAAGTAAAACTCTACATTTATCCAGAATCCTCAACAGCAAAACTGTATGAGGAAGATTCGTTATCTATAAATGCTCCTAAATTCTATTTGGTTGAAGGATGTTCATACACATATGAGTGTACAAGTGATGACGGTAGCACTTATCAGCTTGAAGCCATTAATGAAATAATCACTCATCATAGATCGGAGAGACACAAAAATGAGGGGAGAATAACCACTGGTATATATGTTGGCACACTGACAATAAATGTATTCAACAATGTAACCCATGAGGCTTTTGGAAAGACTGATATTGAAATAAGAAGCACAAAATCAGACTACGAGACTGATTATAGGCAAATGCTTGGGGATATTGCTGAATATTATACCGACCTTGTACTGCAACAAGGTGCTCCAGTAACACAAAGACTAGAGATTGATATAAACACTTCTGCTGAGACTCTTTATCAGCGCTTCGCTTTTGTGAAGTCATTGATTGAAAGTGATGCTTTTTCCGAAGCAATTCATAAAATAATATCCAACCCAATAAGGAAGTGGACAGATTCAAATATTCAGCGCAAGATAGATGGTGTTAAAAGGTTTACACGAAAAAATATACGAGAAATTGTTTCTAGCAATGACAGGATAAACCTATCCGAAAGTTACAGAAGAGGCATACCTTCATGTTTGACAAGCGTACCACGCACAATTGAAGTTGAGTATAAGAAAGATACAATAGACAATCAAGAAAATCAATTTATAAAATTCGTTCTCCGTTCTTTGTCAATGTTTTGTTGGGATCTCAAAGAGATGAAGAATGCTTCTGGCCGTTTAAAAGCAGAAGCAGAAACTACAATTGAGTTATTGAATATATACTTGGAGAATCAATTTTTTAGGCAGATTTCAATGCCTACACACCTGAATATGAATAGTCCTGTACTTCAAAGAAAAGAGGGTTACAGGGAGATATTGCAATCATGGTTGTTGTTTGACCTTGCTGCAAAACTAAACTGGGATGGTGGCGATGACGTGTACAGCGCAGGTAAAAAGAATGTAGCAACACTTTATGAATATTGGTTATTCTTCAAGTTGTTGGAATTGATTAGCCAATTTTTTGACATACAAGCAAAAGATAAATTGCAACTTGTGAGTTTTGACTCAGATAAAATAAATCTGAATCTCATACAAGGAAAGACGCGTATGGTATATGGTCAACAGGAAACTTTATCAAGAAAGATTAATGTTGCTTTTTATTATAACCGTACTTTTAGTAAGGTTGCAGATGATAAAGATCCAATACACAAAGCAGGAAGTTGGACTATGGCAATGCGACCAGATTATACATTGTCGCTTTGGCCAGGAGAAATCGACGAAAACGAAGCTGAGAGGCAAGACCTTATTACACATGTACACTTTGATGCAAAATATAGACTGAACAAGATTACCCTTGAAAATACGAACTGCGAAGCTGAAGATTTGTTGATAGAAAAGGAAGAACAGGAATGTGGTATATACAAAAGAGCTGATTTGTTGAAAATGCACGCTTACAAGGATGCAATTCGCAGAACAAGCGGAGCTTATATTTTATACCCTGGTACTGAAAATAAATCGATCAAAGGTTTTCACGAAGTCGTCCCAGGACTTGGAGCTTTCAGTATAAGACCTGGACATTGGGAAGAGGACAGCATTTCTCTGAAGCAATTTATTGCAGAAGTAAAAGCACACATGCTTGACAGAACATCGCAAAGAGAAAAGATGTCCTATTATTATCATTCTCTATATAAAGAGGAGAATGTAAATGTGGTTATGGAAAATATGCCAGAACCAGTTTATGAGAATCGAGATTTTTTGCCAGATGAGACAAATGTCATAGTTGCATATTATAAAAGTCAGGAACATTTAGATTGGATTTTGCAGAATCATATGTATAATATGCGGGCAGGAGATAGTAAAGGATCTATATCATTGGATGACAAATTGATAAATGCCCGTTATCTTTTGTTGCATAATGGAAATGAGTCGCAGAATTTGATAAAAATTGTAAAGAGAGGACCTAAAATATATACAAGATCTCAGCTAATACAAAAAGGTTATCCGCAATATAAGATTGTAGGTACAAATTTGGTGGATGTAAAAAGAGAGCGAATTGATGCTAATAAGATTTATCTAGTATTTGAATTGTTTAAAACAAATAGTGCTGAAAAAGAGTTGCAAGGATATTGCTGGAATAATCTAGGAGGACCATTGACATATACGACAAGTTTAGTGTCTTTAATATCAAAAGCAAATAAAAAGAAATAATATTTTATGATAGTTGAAAACGTGACAGTCTTGCAAATTTAATAAAAATCCTCTCACAAATAATTCGTAAAAATATAATTTCTTCAACAATTTTCCTCCCAACCATCTTCCTATCAAGTTCGTACCATCTTCGTACCACAGTCGTACCAAGTTCGAATATAATTAGGAGTTAGGAATTGAGGTTTTTTTTAAGTCACCAAGACACCAAGACACCAAGGTTCTTAGTTCAAAAGCCAAAAGCCAACAGCCAAAAGCCAAAAGCCAACAGCCTTAATTCAACCTTCTTGCTCGTAGTAATATGAATAATCTATTCCTTTCATGAAGGTCTCGCGGTCGTGAATCTTGTCTGTTAATGCTGATTGTAGAAGTCGTTTGATTTCGGATGAGTCAACAACGCTTTTCTGCATGGCGTTGAGATAATCGTTTTTGTCAATTTTACTCCAGTCAACGCATTTCTTCATTGAGCGTCTGAACATCAGGTCGAGCCATATTCGTGTGCTGCGGTCCTCCGAATAGATATGCGTGTATCTGCTGCAGACACTTGATGCTGCCAGGTTCCAATGTGCCGAGTAAACCGCTTTCGAACAAGGTGTAAGCTTTCTTTCTGCTTTGTCCGTCGATGGTGTTATCGCTGTATAAAAACCAATCGAGAAAATCGTTTCCTCTTTTGCTAGGAATTGCTTTGACCAATGTGATTATATCATCTTGAATAAAGCAATCTGTTGCGTATTTCTTTCCGTCTGCGGCAGTAAGTTTCAGTTGACTACAATTTGTAGTCAACTCGCTGTTTGACTTTTTAAGTCTGGTTTTCATTACACTCCAATACTTTCTTGGATTAGGACTTTCTGTGATTGCTGAGATAATGTCAACAGCTGAAAACCACCATTTTGAATTATCTTCGTCCCAAAGGGCTCTGACCTCGTGGTCATTGTAAAATCTAATAGAAATCTTGGTCATTGGTCTAATTTTTATTGCTTAAGTTTATTAAATAACTATCCGCAAATTTAATAAAAAAATCGCAAAAATGTTTGATGAAGATGTGATTTAATTTGTAAAAGTCAACAAGACTACAAGACCACAAGACTACAAGTTTTAGTTAGGATTTAGGAGTTGAGGAACTGAGGGTATGAGGATTTTTAAAGTCACCAAGACATCAAGACACCAAGACACCAAGGTTCTTGGTTCAATAGCCAAAAGCCAAAAGCCAACAACTCATTCCCCGTTAACTTGCCAAATAACCACATAAAAGTTAAAAATAGTTAAAATTGTAAAAGCGAAGATTTTTCTTTATACTTTTGTGCAGAAACTTTAAAAACACAAAATTTATGACAAAGAAAGAATCGCTACAACTTTTCGAGACAAAGAAAGTTCGCACCATCTGGGATGACGAACAAGAAAAATGGTATTTTGCAATTGTAGATGTAGTTGCCGTATTGACAGAACAGAATGATTATCAAACATCGAGAAAATACTGGAATAAACTAAAACAACGTCTAAAAGAAGAGGGAAATGAAACGGTGACAAATTGTCACCAGTTCAAACTTCAAGCTGCTGATGGCAAGATGCGACTGACGGATGTCGCTGATACAGAGCAATTGTTTCGTCTCATTCAGTCGATACCTTCGCATAAAGCTGAGCCTTTCAAAATATGGATGTCGCAAGTGGCAAGTAGCCGTCTTGAGCAGATACAAGACCCGGACTTCGCGATAACATGACTAATGTGGAACTGATTCTTAACAGTCTGGCAGAAGCCTCAACGACAGAGATTTCAAAGCAAAAAGACCCATCAGGTTTTGAAGAAAATAAAGTTGTTGCAAAAGAAGGCGGCGAAGTTGCAAAGATAGCTCGTGAACAATTAGAGGCAAAAATAGGGAAGACGATAATATCTTCGAAAAATGCCAAAGACTTTACGCAATTACCTGATAAGTGATAGAAGTCAACAAGACTACAAGACCACAAGACTACAAGTTTTAGTTAGGAGTTAGGAATTAAGGGTATGAGGAATTGAGGAATATCTCGCGTAGAGGCGCACGGACATGCGACTTTTTAATTAGGAATTAGGATTTTTTACATCTCATATAAAAAAAACTTAGCGCCTTGTTGTCATGTTGTCTTGTGGTCTTTTTTTTTATTTTTGCAAAAAATAAAAAATATGAAAATGTCATTCAAACCGGGTACTATGATTTATCCGCTGCCTGCTGTGATGGTGAGCTGTGGCGATAGTCCCGAAAACTATAATATTATGACGGCAGCATGGACTGGCACTATCTGTACCAATCCTCCAATGTGCTACGTCTCAATCCGTAAAGAACGTCACTCGCATGAGATAATATCGCGTACTAAAGAGTTCGTCATTAACGTGACGACGGAAGAACTGGCTCGCGCTACCGACTGGTGCGGAGTGCGTTCTGGCCGCGACTACAACAAATTCAAGGAGATGCACCTCACGGCGGAGCAGGGACAAGTCGTCAAGGCGCCTCTCATCGCAGAGTCGCCACTCAATATAGAATGTCAGGTGGTGGAAGTGAAAGAACTCGGTTCGCATGATATGTTCATCGCTAATGTCGTTGCTGTCAACGGCGATACAAAATTCTACGACCCTAGCACTGGTCAGTTCCAACTCAACCAAGCCGACCTCATCACTTACTCGCACGGAAAATATTATTCGATAGGAGAGAAAATCGGCGGCTTCGGATTCTCAGTTGATAAAAGAAGAAACAAAACCAAGAAATAATTTATGGATTATATCAGAATAAGTCACCGAGTCACCGAGTCACCGAGTCACCAAGGCTCGGTTATTGAGCATGTCGAAGTGCCAACTGCCAACTGCCAACAGCCAACAGCCCAAGAAGTCAAAGAGTTATTGAAAGACTGGATTAAATTATATCCTAACTCTTTCGCTTCTGATGTGGAGTTCAAGATTTATCAGCTTGCTGATGGCGACATCATAATCCAGCTTCATGAAGATTTAAGCTCGATGGCAGTCTCGCTCCTTGTTCTTTATTTAGATAATATAAGTCACCAAGTCACTAAGTCACCGAGTCGCCAAGGCTTGGTCGCTGAGCCTGTCGAAGCGCCAACAGCTAACAGCCAACAGCCAACAGCTAACAGCCAACAGTCAATGGTCAATAGCCAACAGCCAACAGCTTATATCACAATCGACGATACGGAAGTTCTGTTGAAAGAGAATGAAGGTAAACGTGCGATGGTTTTTTGTAGTCACCAAGTCACTAAGTCACCGAGTCGCCAAGGCTTGGTTGCTGAGCCTGTCGAAGTGCCAGCAGCCAACGGCCAACAGCTAATAGCCAATAGCCAACAGCCAACAGCAGTTCGTTTTCTTCTAGAAGATAATTACGTTTTAGATTATAATTTTGAAAAAAGACCGAAACCTGTAAAGGATTGTGATATGGTCTTTGAAGAACCTGAGTTTTCTCTTCCTGAAGAATATGAAAGCGTCAGAGTTGGCGAGGTGGTGAAGAAGAAAATCGACGAGGTCTTGGAAGAAGGTCTCACTCCGACGAAGTTGTTGATTTATTTCCTCTGCGGAGCAATCGGCTTGAGCATCGGTTTTCTCATTGTTTATTTCATGGGTAAATAGTTTGTTATGTTAAAAGAATTTAAGAGTTTTGTCGAGAAACATAATCTCATTGGTAGAGATGATAGAGTCCTGCTGGCACTCAGCGGCGGCGTCGACTCCATGGTGCTGGCGAAACTTCTTTTGTTAAGACAACAGACAACGGCCAACAGTCAACAGACATTGTCCACAATTCAGCAACTCAGTAACTCAGCAGCTCAGCAACTTAATTTGGTCACTGAGCCTGTCGAAGTGCCAACAGCCAATGGTCAACAGCCAATAGCCAACAACCAACTCGCTTTCGCTCATTGTAACTTCCATCTGCGTGGCGAGGACTCAGACCGTGATGAGCGTTTCGTGACAAAATTCGCTGAGGAAAATAACATACCTATTTATATAAAACATTTCGATACGGAGGCTTATGCCAAAGAGAATTCTCTCTCCATCGAGATGGCTGCGCGCGAACTGCGTTACACTTGGTTTAAAGAGTTAAAGGAAATTCACAATTTTAATAAAGTGGCTCTCGCTCATCATGGCGATGACCAGATTGAGACGTTCTTCATAAACTTCCTGCGCGGCTCTGGCATCAAAGGCCTCAAAGGAATGAAGCCGCAAAACGATTTCTACATCCGTCCTTTGCTTTGGTCGAACAGAAATGAAATCGAGACTTTTGCAAAAGAGAATAATATTCAATGGGTAGAGGATTATACTAATCAGGAGACTGTTTATCTAAGAAATAAAATCCGTCATCAGATAGTCCCGATTTTTGACGAGATAAAGAACAACGCTCGTCAGAGTCTGAACTTCTCCATCGACTGTCTCTCTTCGGAAAATGAATTGTACAGAAGTCTGCTCGAAGAGAAATTCGCTGCAATAGAACATGTCGACGGTGATTGCAGAAGTGTCGATGTTAAATATTTTTTAGAAAATGAAAACGGACGACAGCTTCTCTTCGAATGGGTGAGGAGATATGGATTTAATTTTAATCAGGCTGAGTCGATGTACGAGGCAATGAAAAACGGAAGGTCGGGAGTGATTTTTTATAACGACAACGGACAACAGACAACGGACAACAGACTTTGTCCACGATTAATTGCGTCCGTACAATCGGATAAAATCGAGATTTTTGAAGAAAGGGAAGGAGAGGAGGAAATCATAATAGAATCTCAAAATCTCAGAATCTCAGAATCTCAGAAACTCATAAACTCAGCAACTCAGCAACTCAGCCTCTCAACTTACGTTAAAGACGCTGACTTCAAACTGATAAAAGACCCTAAGGTTGCGGCGCAGTTTGATATGGACAAGATTGCGTTTCCTTTGAAGCTGCGTCATTGGAAAAAAGGCGATAAGTTTAAGCCTTTGGGAATGAAAGGCTCCAAATTACTGAGCGATTTCTTTAACGACTTGGGATTCTCTGAATATCAGAAACGTAATGTTTGGATTATGGAAGATGCTAACGACTTGATATTATGGGTTGTCGGCTACAGAATTAACGATAAGGTTAAAATTCTTGACTCTACTAAAGTTATTTTTCAATGTGATTTAGAGAGTTAAACTTTTTTTCTTAAATTTGCGCACTTTTTTGTAGAGAAAATTTAATTAAATTTATTATAATAAATCAACAAAAAAATCATGAAAAAGTTATTTAAACTCTTTACTTTCTTGGTTTTGATGGTTCCATTCATCGCTAAAGCTCAGATTTTAGAGCCAGTACAATGGACAGTAGAAACAGAGAAATTAAACAAGAATGAATACAACATCGTATTCAAAGCAGAAATCGAAGATGGTTGGCATCTTTATTCACAAAACACTCCATTCGGCGGACCAATGCCTCTCTATTTCGAGTTTATCGACACTCTCGGCATTGAACGTATCGGTGGTGTTGAAGAACCAAAAGCTATAGTTCACTACAGCGACGTTTTTGAAATCGATGAACATTTCTTTGAAAAAGAAGCTGTTTTCACACAAAGAGTTAAATTATTAGACGGCGCAGCAACAGTATCTGGTGTTATCACAGGTCAAAGCTGTAAAGAACAATGTGTTCCAATTACTTATGACTTTGAAGTACAACTCGGTGAACCAGCAGTAGTTGAAGCTGAGTCTGCAGTAGTTGAAGCTGAACCAGTAGTAGTTGAAGAAGATTCAACAAATGAAGCTGAAACATCAGGAAGCAAAGGTCTTTTCGGCATGTTGTTGGGCGCAGTTATCTGGGGTTTGGCAGCTCTTATGACTCCATGTGTTTTCCCTATGATTCCTATGACAGTGTCATTCTTCTTACACGGTGACGAAAGCAAGGCTGTAGGTCGTTTCAAAGCTATCATGTACTACGTTTTCATCGTAACTCTTTATACACTTCCAATTGCAGTCCTCATTTTGATTGCTAGATTTGGTGGTGGTGAAGATACAACAGCAAGTATCTTTAACTGGATTTCAACATCATGGATTAACATCTTGTTCTTCTTGATATTCATGGTATTTGCTGCTTCATTCTTTGGCGCATTCGAATTGACATTACCAAGTTCATGGGTTAACAAAGCTGACAGCAAGACAAGCACAAGCAAAGGTTTAGGTGGCGTGTTCTTCATGGCATTGGTACTCGTTCTCGTATCATTCGCATGTACTGGTCCTATCGTTGGTACTGCTCTTATTCAATCATTGTCTGGTGAATTCTGGGCTCCAATTCTCACAATGTTGGTATTCGCTATGACATTCGGTCTTCCATTCGCTTTATGTGCTTTGTTCCCATCATTGTTACAAAACATGCCTAAGAGCGGTGGCTGGCTCAACTCAGTTAAAGTTGTTCTCGGTTTCATTGAAATCGCTCTCGGATTCAAATTCTTAAGCGTTGCTGACCAAACATACCACTGGGGTCTCCTCGACCGTGAAGTTTACCTCGCTATCTGGATTGTGACATTCACATTGTTAGGTTTCTACCTCTTAGGAAAAATCAAATTCGCTCACGATTCTGACGTTCCTCATTTGTCAGTATTCCGTCTCGTTCTCGCTATCGTAGTCTTCACATTCGTAGTTTATATGGTTCCTGGTATGTGGGGTGCTCCTCTTAAAGCTTTGTCAGGCTACTTGCCACCACAACAAACTATGGACTTCGACCTCAAACGTATCAACCAAGAAAACTCTGATAAGGTTATCCAATATGTAGACGCTAAGATGTCAAATATCTCTGTTCAAACAGAACAAGTTGACAAAAAAGTTAGCTCAGTATTGTGTGAAACTCCTAAATATGCAGATTTCTTACATTTGCCTCACGGCCTTAAAGGTTACTTCGATTACGAACAAGGTCTTGCTTGTGCAAAAGCTCAAAACAAACCTATCTACATCGACTTCACAGGTCACGGCTGCGTTAACTGCCGCGAAATGGAAGCTAACGTTTGGAGCGACCCACGCGTCCTCGAAATGTTACGCGACGAATATGTCATCATCGCTCTCTATGTAGACGATAAGACTACTCTCCCAGAAGACGAATGGATGGTAAATTCAAAAGGTAAGAAGAAAAAGACTTCTATCGGCAGCAAAAACTCTGCATTCCAAATCTCTAAATTTGATGCAAACGCTCAACCTTACTACTGCCTCATGGGTCACAATGGCGAACTCTTGGTTGAACCACGTTCATATAACCTTGATAAAGACGCTTTCGTTGACTTCTTGAAAAAAGGTGTAGAAAACTACAACAACGGCGTTTCAATCAGAAATATCTTTGAATAATTCATAATGCATAATTAAAACTGAGAATCTGAGAAATCGTGTTCTCAGTTTTTTTATAATTCATAATGCATAATTAGGTGGAGTTGAGGATGTCGTATAAACTTTACGTTCCTTTGCGGCTTTGCGAGAGGCACACTAATAATTCGTGAAGTTTCGTGAGTTTTCGTGGATTTTTTATCCGCTAAAAAACACTAATCTAACACTAAAAGATTCGTGTCAAATTCGTGAAGTTTCGTGGACTAAAAAATCGTGGATTAAAATTCGTGGACAAAAATAAGGTATGTCACAATCAGTGGCATACCTTGTTTGTTTATGGACAAAGTCTGTTGACTGTTGTCCGTAGTCTGTTGACAATTATTGCATTTTTGCAAAATGTTGATAGAAAGCGATGATTGTCTCGATTCCTTTGAAGAAGTGGTCAACTCTGTAGTTTTCGTTTGGTGAGTGGATAGCGTCTGAACCTAAGCCGAAGCCCATCAAGATTGACTTGAGACCGAGGACTCTTTCGAAAGCAGAGATGATTGGAATACTGCCGCCGCTCTTCATTGGGATAGGACGCTTGCCGTATGTGTCCATGTAAGCTGCTTCTGCTGCCTTGTATGCTGGAAGGTCGATAGGACATCCGTAAGCTTGTCCGCCGTGCATTGGAGTGACTTTCACTGTGACGTATTCAGGAGCTACACTTTCGAAATATTCTTTGAATAATACAGAAATCTTTTCGTGGTCTTGGTTAGGAACCAAACGGCATGAAATCTTTGCGTATGCCTTTGAAGGAAGAACAGTCTTTGAACCTTCGCCAGTGTAACCGCCCCAAATACCGCAGAGGTCGAATGTTGGACGGATGCCGACTCTTTCGATGGTGGTGTAGCCGTTTTCACCGCGTAATGCTGTGACACCGACGCCTGCTTTGTATTCTTCTTCGCTGTATGGAGCCATGTTGAGCAACTCACGTTCTTCTGCTGTAGCCTCAACGACGTCATCGTAGAATCCAGGGATAGTGATGTGGTTGTTTTCGTCCATGACCTTAGCAACCATCTCGCATAATGTGTTGATAGGGTTTGCTACTGAGCCGCCGAACAAGCCAGAGTGGAGGTCAGCGTTAGGACCTGTAACTTCAACTTCCCAATATGCCAAACCACGTAAACCTGTTGTGATAGAAGGAGTGTCGTGGTCGATCATGCTGGTGTCAGAAACCAAGATGATGTCAGCCTTGACTAAGTCTTTGTTTGTTACGATCCATTTTGAAAGGCTACCAGAACCGATTTCTTCTTCACCTTCAAGCATGAACTTAACGTTACATGGCAATGTGTTTGTTTTTACCATTGTCTCGAAAGCCTTAGCGTGCATGAAAGCCTGACCTTTGTCGTCGTTAGCGCCACGAGCCCAGATTTTACCGTCTTTGATGACTGGTTCAAATGGGTCGGTGTTCCATAATTCGATAGGGTCGACAGGCATAACATCGTAGTGACCGTAAACTAAGACTGTAGGGAGACTTGGGTCGATGATTTTTTCGCCATAAACTACTGGATGACCTTCTGTTGGCATGACTTCAGCCTTGTCAGCACCAGCTGCCAAAATGCTGTCTCTCCAGTATTCTGCACATTTAACCATGTCTTCTTTATGTTCACTTTGTGAACTGATTGAAGGGATACGGATCAATCCGAATAACTCCTCTAAGAAACGATTTTCGTTTTCCTTGATGTAAGAATTTGTGATTTCCATTTTTTTGATATTTATATTTTAATTTAACTAGTTTCTTTTTTTTTAATCATACGGCGAGGCCATATGCTATTATGTTCAAGCCCTTCGGGCTATATGGTAACGTTATTTCTTTATCTTTATTATACCCTAATTTATTAGACGCATCAACGACATATTGTTAATTTTTTTGTGTCGTATGATACGTCTATACCATCCCCTCAGTTACTCAATTCCTCAGTTCCTACTTTAACATCCTTTCCGTCAAACACAGCATAGGAGAAATCTCTGATCCAATTTCCAACGACTGTTACTGTCGCGCCATTATCGACTTTATATTGCATCGGTTTATGCTGATGGCCGAAGACAAAATAATCGATGCTCGGGTTTTCCTTTGCACATTCTTGTGCGTATTTATAAAGCATAGTGTCTTCAACGACGGAGTAGTAATTTCCTTCGGCTTCTTTCTTTAGTTTCTTGGCTCTGTGGTTGTGCGACCATTTCAAAGCGAGTCCGATTCCTAAGTCAGGGTGAAGCCATCTGAAGAGAAATTGGTTAAACTTACATTCAAAGACTTTTTTTAAGAATTTGTATCCTTTATCTCCGGGACCTCTGCCATCGCCGTGGACGAGGAAGAATTTCTTGTTCTTCAATGTCATTATCGT
>JAZRNQ010000017.1:0-5282 GCA_045648285.1 Bacteroidales bacterium
CTTCTCGAACTTATTAACACTGCGATGTCGCAAGAAAATTGTTTCACCACTGGTGTCAGCGACTTAGACAACAACATCATTGCTGGAGCTATTTTCATGCATAGCCACGACAGAATCATCTTCCTATTCTCTGGCAGTGATGAAAGATATAAAGACAAGCACGCTTTGACAATGATACTCGACAATGTGATTAGAGAATTCAGCGAGACACAATACACCCTCGATTTCGAAGGCTCTGACAACGACGGACTTGCTCGATTCTACAAAGGCTTTGGTGGTAGCGAAGTGTTCTATCCAGAAGTGAAATACAACAATCTAAAGGGAATATTGAAATTTATTTATAAACTAACAAGAAAATAGAAATATATGATCAAGATTAAAAATTTAGGAGAAGGCAACAGTGTCATCAACAACTTCATCTCCGAATTAAGAAATGTTGACATTCAAAATGATAGATTCCGTTTCAGAAAAAACCTGGAACGTCTTGGAGAATTATTTGCATACGAGATAAGCAAGACTTTGGAATATAAAAGCGAGACTGTAGTCACACCATTAGGCAGCCTCGAAATGAATGTCTTGAAAGAAGAGCCAGTGTTAGCTACAATCTTGAGAGCTGGTCTGCCAATGCATCAAGGATTTCTCAACATCTTTGACAAAGCCGACAACTCCTTCATCGCGGCACATCGCAAATACGATAAAAACGAAAACTACGATATCAATATTGAATACTATTCTACAGCCGATTTCAACGATAAGGTTTTGATTGTCATCGACCCAATGCTTTCAACAGGTGAGTCATTGGTAAGATGTCTAAACGATTTAATCAACGACGACATGATGCCAAAAGAAATACATATCGCCAATGTCTTGGCAAGCAGAGACGGCATTGAATATCTCAACAGAAGCCTCAACCACTTGAACATCACTGTTTGGGTTGGTGCCATCGATGAAGAACTTACAGCGAAAGCTTATATAGTGCCAGGCTTAGGCGACGCTGGCGATTTAGCATACGGAAAAAAAGAAAAATAATAAAATATATTGACTATGAATGAAAACAGAGATGGCTTTGGCTCTAAGTTAGGAGCCATTGCTGCTGCAGCAGGTTCTGCAATCGGATTAGGCAACATCTACCGTTTCCCTTGTCTAGCTGGTGAAAACGGAGGTGGAGCGTTCTTACTTATTTACATAGCTATCGTATTATGTCTCGGCATCCCAATCATGATGGCTGAGTTTTACATCGGACGCCGCGGAGGCAAAAACCCAGTAGGTTCGATAAAAGAATTATCACCAAAGACACATTGGAACTTAATAGGTTACATCGGAATCCTGGCAGCATTCGTTGTGCTGGCATTCTACAGCACAGTATCAGGCTGGACATTAGAATACATCTACAAAGCAGCTACAAACTTCTTCGCTGACAAAGACATTGCGACGATAGAACAAGGATTTGTAGACTTTAACAACAACCCGTTCCGTCCTTTCTTATGGCAGTTCCTCTTCATGGGATTGACAGCCTTCATCATCTTTAAAGGTGTAAAAGAAGGCGTCGAGAAATACACCAAGATTTTGATGCCAGCATTATTTGTCATCCTCATCATCTTATGTGTCAAGTCATTGACATTAGACGGTGCTGGCGAAGGATTGAAATTCTTATTCAAGCCAGACTTTTCAAAAGTTGATGCCAATGTATTATTAGCAGCATTAGGACAAGCTTTCTTCTCGCTCAGCGTCGGTATGGGTGCTCTCATCACATACGGCTCATATATCAGCAAGAAAGACAATCTCGCAACTACATCATTGTCTGTTGTAGCAGCCGATACATTAGTAGCTATTTTAGCAGGTATCATCATCTTCCCTGCCGCTTTCACATTCGGCATTCAGCCAGAAGCTGGTGCAGGATTGGCATTCAACACATTGCCAATGATATTCGACAAGATGACAGGAGGTTATTTCTTCTGTATCATCTTCTTCGTATTACTCGCCATCGCAGCTTTGACATCAACAATATCATTGCTCGAAGTAATCGTGGCATTCTTATCTGAAGAACATGGCATCAAACGTAACACTGCCACATGGATAGGAACATTGGTTTCATTATTCTTCGGAGTGTTCTGCACATTAAGCTTACGCCACGACTCCATCTTCGTCTTCGGCGACATGACATTCTTCGACTTCATGGATAAGTTCTCTGCCAACTTCTTATTACCAATAGGAGCATTGTTCATCGTCATCTTCGTAGCATGGAAGATGGGAAAAGAAAGCTTCTATGATGAAATCACAAATCAGAACACATTGAAGATGAGCGTGAAGAAATTCATCTACTTCATCATCAAATTTGTAGCACCTATCGTTATTTTGGCAATATTTATTAACCAGTTAATTTAATATTAAAACTCAGAGTTTCAGAATCTCAGAAACTCAAAAAAGATCTGAGGTTTTGAAGTTCTGATTTTTTGAGATTCTGAGTTTTAAAACTTCAAAGTATGAAAAGTTTCCTGACGTTCACTAAGGGTGAACGGGTAGCGATTATAATTTTAGCAGCGGTGATATTTCTCCTCATCGCTGCTAATTTTTTTATCGCAAATAGACCCGCAAATGTTAAAAATAATTTACAAAATCTGGATTCCATAATGGCACTTCATGAGGCAGCGGTTGAGAAGTTGAAGACTACAAGACCACAAGACTACAAGACATCGAGTGAAGTCACCGAGACACCAAGACGCCAAGTCACCAAGTCGGAGGCAAAAGTTCAAAGTTCAGCGGTGCCTAAGCATGTCGAAGGCGAAACTCGGCACTTCGACAAGCTCAGCGACCGAAATGCTCAAAGCTCAGAGTTCAAAGCTCAGAGCTCAGAGTTCATAAACCTAAATTCCGCTGACACAACAGAGTTAAAGTCGCTGCCAGGAATAGGTAGCTTCTTCGCTAAAAACATTGTCGATTACAGAAATAAATTAGGAGGTTTCGTAGAAAAAGAACAGCTGCTCGAAGTCTATGCTTTCGATAGTACGAGAATGGCAAACATAGAAAACCTCATCGTCATCGACTCTATCGAATTAAGAAAGGTCAATGTCAACACTGACGATTTCAAGACCATTTTACGACATCCGTATATTGAATATGAAGATGTCAAGAAAATCGTCAATTACAGGGAAAGCAAGGGAATGATAAAAGACTGGGGAACTTATTTGAAAGTCGTCAGAAGAGAAGATGTTGATGAGAGGCTGGAGAAGTATCTTGGGTTTTAAAATCTCAGAAATTCAGAAATTCAAAATCTCAAAAATTCTGAGGTTCTAAGGTTCTGAGTTTTTGAGTTTTTGAGTTTTTGAGTTTTTATAGTTATAGTTTAACCAAAAATTAAAAATATGAACCCCAAAAAAACATTATTGAACGTAAGACAAAAGTTTCTATTCAGACAGAAAATAAAAAAGACTCATAAAACAGCAGGGAGCATACTTCTTATTTTTTCACATCGTCGCCATATTGTTTTGTAGTTCCTGCCTAGAAGACGTGCCATTTCCATTTTGTTTATTTTGAGAATTGACAAACATATACAAAGTTTATCAATATCATCTAAACTAGGACAATCTACTGACAGATTAGTGATAATATTGTTCAAGTGCTCATCTGCAGAATGTAACAACATAATTTGTTCATCTTTTGTAAGCATTTCCAATGATGTCGACTTATATCCTTTTTCTTCTAAATCTTTTATTTTATTGAATATTCGTCTGCTTATTTCTGAATCATAAAACAACTTCTTATTAACACTTGAGATATTATTCTTATTATTCTTCGCTCTTGACAAGCTATTTGTCTTTAACTTTAGTTTCGTTTCTGCGCTTGTTAATTTCTTTTCCAAATTAACATTTTCCGATTTAACATCAGAGATGATTCTATTCTTTTCTTCTATTGTATATTTGTAGACCTTATGAGAAGTAATATGGTATATCAGCAGAGTAACAACAATTATTATTATGATAATAGATATTACAAACAGATTATATTTCATTTCATTATCCACATTCAGACTTTTACGCCGACTATAATTATCATAGACTTCTTGCATTTTAGCTATATCTACACTCTCATTTATTCTATCCATAGAATATTTCAATAGCAAATCTGAATAATATTGCTTTTCAACTTCATTCCCTAAAACATCATATATCTCGGCCAACAAATTTGCTGATTTCATCCTAGTGTTTATATTACTGCTCGTAAAAGCACTATCACAATATTTTATAGCTTCATCATATTTATTTTCATAAAAACAGAATTCTCCCAGAGTGTTATAATAGGAACACAGCAAATTAAAGTCTTGGATTATTGAAATATTATTATACAACATATTATATGCGCTATCTCTATATCCTTTTTCGTATAAAATGCATGATAAAGTTTTTTCTACATCTATTCTATTAGCTACATGATTACTCATATTCAATGCTTCCTTATAATAGCATAAAGAGCTATCGTATTCGCATAACATATAATAAACATGACCGATATCTTTTAGAATATAAGCTTTGACTACTGTATCAGACATCATATCTGCATAAGCCATAGCCATTCCATATTTTTTTAATGATATATCATAATAATTCCAATCGTAAAACAATTTGCCAAGCCTATTGTACGTCAACATTGTAAACCTAATTATCTCATAATCTTTTGTTCTTATATCAGACAAAATCTCCAATGCTTTCAAATAATGTTCACAAGCACCAACAATATCGTCTCGTTCTGAGAATCCTACAGCATGGTAGTAATGTGCCTTAGCTCGGAGATAGTCAGGAATTAGGAGTGTTGTGTTAGGAGTTGTTTTTTCTTTTTCAATATAGTCGACAATAGCCTTAATATCGTTGAAATTAGACTGAGGGAGATAGTTTTTATATAAGGCTTCAGCGAGGAGGATAGAGTATTCTAAGTTGCTGAGGTCTTGAGATTCTGAGTTGCTAAGTTTTTGAGATTCTGAGTTTTTGAAATTCTGAAGTTTTAATAGTGCTGCTTCTGGGTCTGTCTGCATCAATGCTCTAACCTCTTCAAATTCTGGCGAGAGAGGGTGTTCTTTCTTCGTCTCACACGACACGAAGGATAACAACAGCAATATGATGTAGAATATCTTTTTCATAGGGACAAATATATGAAATTAGGAGTTAGGAATGATTTTTTTAAACCTCAAAAATTAAAAATCTCAAAACCTCAGATTTTTTTGAGATTTTGAGGTTTTGAGATTCTGAGGTTCTAAGATAGTTCCGAAGGAACGTCAGTACCCAGGCAGG
>JAZRNQ010000018.1:0-23534 GCA_045648285.1 Bacteroidales bacterium
ATCATACCTGAACAATTCAAAAACAACAATGATGACTTATATTCTCGTATTCAAGTCGTATTAGACTATATATCAAACATGACAGATCTTTATGCAGTTCAGTTATACAAAGATCTAAAAGGAATGTAATACAAATTGAAAGTTGAAAGTTGAAAGTTTTTGAAAATGAAAAAAAGTGTTCTGCTGATATTATTTTCAGTTATTCTGGGTCTATCTTTAGCGTCATGTTCTAAAGCACATCCGTTTTCACAAGCAGAAACTCCCTTCCATTATGGAATTCTGAAAGAAATAAGAGACACAATCACGAGTCATCCAGAAGAGGCTCTTACATTGCTGAATAGCATCGACAAGCCAATCATCTACAGTGATTTCTCAGAACAAGAATATCATGAGTATCAAATACTTTTTTCAGAAGCTCTTTATAAAAACTATTACGAACAAACCAACCATAACGAAGTAATCAATGCAAGTTCATACTTCGATAGTATTGCACAATTATATCCACACAATATAGAAATAACATTCCTTCTTTCTAAAGCACATTATTACAAAGCCGTAGGTTTTGAAGAACTAGAAAAAACCAAAGAAGCCTTCAAAAGCTACTTAAGTTCACTCGAACTTATCGAAGACCTCAAGCTTAGTAAAAACAAATCCAGCCAACAACATAAAGAAATACAACATTTTAAGGCTTTAGTTTACACCCGACTCGGTGACCTATTATATTGGCACGATGTGTATGATGCAGCCATTGAGTGCATAGCAAATGCCAACAAACTATTTTATTTAGAAGAAAATCAAAATGCTTTGTCTCGAAACAACATTATTCTGGCTGTAATTTATGGATTAAATGCGAACCACGACAAAGCATTGCGTCATCTCTCCATTGCCGATTCAATATTAAAAATCAACAATGTAGAAGGTGCATTAAAAAATGACATCGAAAGAATCAAAGCTAGCGTGATGTATAATATAGGTTATGAAGAAGAAGCCTTCCAATCTGTCATAAATCAATACAAGACACTAGAGGATCCTAAACAAATCATGGAAGCTGCAGGTGTACTCGGCGATATGTATTACAACAAAAAGGTTTATGACTCTGCCATTTATTATTATGAGAAATATTTCCCTGACAATAAATTTTCAAAGATTAACGCAGCTAATAACATTATAGAAATCAGTATTATAACTGGCAATAATGAACTTATTACCAAATACGCACCTTCTTTAGCAGAAGAAACCAATAAAGAGATAATGCTGTCATCTATAAAGACAGAACTTACATCACTCTACCATCAATACAGCATCAAAAAAGATAGCGATTCTCTTTACAATACAATTTACAGACATTTGATTATATTGTCGATAATCACAATCACTATCTTTATTTTAGGATTAAACGTAATAAAATTCAGAAAGAAAAAATACAACAAGGAAATATCACAAAAGAGCAATTATATAAATACATTACAGAAAAAAATTGAAAAGACATCTTCTGAAAACAAGCATATCAAATTGCAGATGAAAAATCTCGAAGATGAAATACTCGACATCAAGAACAAAAGCCGCCTCGACTATGTATCGTTTGATCAAAAAATAGATTCTATAAAAGAACAGCCTATATACAAAAGACTCTACGATATATGCATTGATAGCAACATAAAAACCAACACCATATATCCCGACTTACAACTAAACGATTTTGAACAGAAAGAGGTAATAGAGCTATTCAATACAGCCTTAGATAATGGTTTCAACAAAATAATTTCAGAACACAAAGGACTGAAATACTATGATTTATTATATTTCTGTTTGTACATCATAGGTTTTGACGAGAAACACATTTCTGCTGTAACTGGCAAAACCTATAATGCAGTTTGGAACAGAACCAAGAAAATACAAGAAATCCTTGGCAGCGATGATGAAATCAAAGATATTGTCAAGAATAAGCTGAAATATTAATATTCATTCCAGCTACTCATCACTTCAAGAGGTTTCCTAACCTTATCGCGAGTAGGAGCATCCGGATATCCTACACTTATCAATAAAGGAATACGTCTATTTCTGACACCAAGTATCTTCTTTATCTTCTTCTCCTCAAACCAACCGATTATACAAGTTCCCAAACCTAAATCAGCAGCTTGAAGACAGAACTGATTAACAGCAATCCCCAGGTCAAACAAGCTATAGTCTTTGTTTTTTATCATACTTCCTATTGTCGACATAAAATTCTGCTTTTCAAGGACAACAGCCACGATTACAGGACACTGATGAGTGAATTTATTCATTCCAAGCCCGATGCTACATTCCGCAATCTGCTCCTTCTTTTCAAAATCATCAACAACTACAAACTTCCATGGTTGGGAATTATTTGCCGAGGGAGAAATTCTTGCTGTTTCCAAACATTGAATAAGCTTTTCTCTTTCAACAGCTTGATCTTTATATTTCCTGTCACTTTGACGTTTTTTTGCCAATTCAGCAAAACTAATGTTTTCTCTCATATTCGTAATTTTTAGCAATAATAGTTAATTGTAAAATGAATTATAAATTTGTTTTAGCCCGTTGATATGCTTGCCTATTGCAAACATTTCCCTTGTCTCTTCCTTAACGACTTGAGAAATCATCTTATAATCTTCCAAATCTAACAATATATCCCTTGCTTTTATAGCAAAATCCATATCGTTATTATCTTCATACAACATAGCATATTTACCGTTAGAAGTAATCTCTCTGATAAGTTCACAATCGTTTGCAAGCACATTGACTCCTGATACCATAGCCTCTATAACAGGTATAGCTATAGTTTCTCTAGCAGAATTATAAACAAACAAATCCAACTGAGACAACAAATTTGCATCATCTTCTCTCCTGCCAATGAATGTAATATAGTTATCTAGCCCCTGCATAATATAATAATATTTACAACTATTGTAATTATCATCATACTCATCAAGCTGATCACCTGCAACCACACATGTGAAGTTTCTACCTGACCTTCTCAGTTTCTTTATCATTCTAAAGACACCCATAATATTGCGTTCTGGAGTAAAATCGCCCTTTGTACCAATCAAGTATCTCAAATCATCGATAAAAAACTCGTCTCTGACAGACTTAAATTCATAGCTGTCAAATCTTTTAAAACAGAAAGCGTGATACAATTTGGAATATTTATCAGAATCAGAATCATACAAATTCACCACATAATTCTTATGAGTTTCTGATTGAAATATGATATGATTGACTTTTTTTAATACGGTTTTATAAATTCGGCTTTTGTATCCCTTCAGCTCATCGTGGTAGTGATAGTCAGAAAACACCACCTTAACATTCATTCTTTTAGTGATTTTTAAAACCAGATAAGCATCGATATAATCGTATACTTGAACTATATCAATCTTATTTGTTTTAATGAATTTTTTAAGCTTAAATAAATTTATCGGCAAGTATCCTGAAGTATGCAGGCAAGGAAATTCAAAGAAATGAAAATCTGTTTTTTTTACATTTAAAGAAATATCAAGTATCAGATTATTTATCTCGTAATGAAATGGTGTTGTATGTAAGAAAACTACTCGCATAATGATAAAAAAAAATCCAGTTATTAACCGGATTGCTTGTGCCCATGAGAAGACTCGAACTTCCAAGAGCTTAAGCTCACTACACCCTGAATGTAGCGTGTTTACCAATTTCACCACATGGGCTTTAAGCTTTTGGTATTGTGCCCAGGACAAGAGTCGAACTTGCACGACGCATTCGTCACCACCCCCTCAAAGTGGCGTGTCTACCAATTTCACCACCTGGGCTTTAAAAACGTTGCAAAGATACACGTTTTTTCAATACGCGCAACACTTTTTGCAACTTTTTTTTTATTTTTTTCAAATATTTTTCATAAATACTTAATACTTAACAAGTTTTGTTGTAAAAATATTTTCACCCCCCAATGCTTTAATCATATATACACCTTCATCAAGATTTGACAAAAAAGCATTAAGTTCAGTCTCACCACCATTATGATTTTCAAACACATAAATCATCTTTCCAAGCATATCAAACACTTGCACCGTCACATTTACATCATAATTAAGGTTAAATTTCACTACTCCATTAGATGGATTAGGATAGACAGAAAACAGTGTTTTTTTATCAAAAATATCACAATTTTCCAAATTTAGCATATTTAGAGCTTTTTCAAAGTCTGGAATTCCATAGCCATATTCATTGTTTGGAGATGAATAATTGTTTGAAGATTGCTTTATTATTTCTCTTATTTTACTTTCTGCAACATCATTTCTAGCTTGCCAGTAACAAGCCAACATTCCAGCAAAAGATGGTGCTGCAAAAGAAGTTCCGTTTCCTTCATAAAAGTTGTTTCCAGGAGAAGCCACAGTAACAGCATAAGCGAACGACATCACATCAGGTTTTATTCTTCCATCATAAGTAGGACCAATAGAACTAAAGCCAGCTCTTGTACCATCTGCTTTAACGCCACCAACAGTAATAACATTTTTTCCATCACCAGGACCTCCGACATACGGGAAATCATTATCTCCCTCATTTCCTGCCGCTGCCACACATAAAATACCTCTTGAGCTAGCAATTTCAGCACCTATTGTAATAACACATGTCTTACCATCAAAATCACTATAACCATGAGATGCATCAGCATCATCGAAACCAATATAACCCAAAGAAGTACTAATCATATCAATTCCTAGACTATCCATATATTCCGCTGCAGAGACCCAATTATACTCCTCTATTATATTCTCACTATTTATATTTTCAGTTCTACACAAAAAATAAGATGCCTTTGGAGCAGTTCCAACATAAGTACCAGGCATATAACCAGCCATCAAGCCAAGACATGCTGTTCCATGATGATCATCGGAATACACTATACCATTTTTATATACAAAATCTTTTGTTCCCAAAAGACGATTTTCATCTCTCATATTTTGAAATACATCATGAACGTCTGCACCTTCATAACCACTGTCGCATATACCAATCCATATTCCCTCACCTTGATATCCCATATCATGTAATGCAATACCATTCAAAAGTTCTATTTGGGTATGCGCACTTCCATAATAACCACGAGATACGTTTGTTTCGACAATAGCCTCAGGTTTCATTTCATACATAAAACTTTCATTCTTTATCATCTGTTTCAACGGCTCATCTTGCAAAGCACGTGTCTTCTTCACAAAAGGCAACTTTTCTATTGCATACAATACAGACTCATTATATGTTTCAATTGTAACTCCATTCAACCATTTTGACGGATTAAGAATAGTAGCTCCAGCATTCTCAACCGCTTCTATGTATGACGGATTAATAGGAAGATCTTTTTCATCTATAGATATACCATATTTTACACGCCTCTGTATTGAGCGTTCACTCAAAAACTCTTCTGGTTTATCAACAGAATAAGGTGTATTATTCTTATCAGCAAATTGAACCCAATATCTATCAGGAGCTATTTGAGAATAGGCATTTACAGCAACAGTTAACAATAATGTCATCAATACAAATAATCTTCTCATATCAGTAATTTTTATTTTTTCGCAAATTTACAATCTTTACTTCAAAACGTAAAGAATATTTTTCGTTTTAACATAATATATAAACGACATATTTTCTTAATTTTGCAAAAAATATTTGAGATGAGAATTGACATTATTACAATCTTTCCAGAAATGTTCGAAGGACCTTTTACAGAATCAATTATTAAAAGGGCCATTCAAAAAGGACATGTTGAAATTCACTTGCATAATTTAAGGGACTATAGCAATGACAAGCACAAGCGCGTCGACGACTACGCTTTTTCTTCTGGAGCAGGAATGGTAATGATGATAGAACCTGTTGACAATTGCATAAGCAAGCTTAAATCAGAAAGAGATTATGATGAAGTGATATATATGAGTCCTGACGGCGAACTCCTCACACAGCCGCTTGCAAACCAAATGTCACTCTACAATAATATTATTATCTTGTGCGGACATTATAAAGGTATAGACGAACGCATCAGAGAACATCTCATCACAAAAGAAATTTCCATAGGTAATTATGTTTTATCTGGAGGCGAACTAGGAGCAGCCGTTTTAACTGATAGTTTAGTACGCTTAATTCCTGGAGTTTTGAGCGACGAAACATCCGCTTTGACTGACTCTTTTCAGAGCGGATTGGTATCTCCACCTGTCTACACCAGACCTCGCGAATACAAAGGCTGGAACGTTCCTGAAATCCTACTATCTGGTAACGATATGATTATCAATGAATGGAAACTAAATCAAGCCATCGAAAGAACAAAAGAAAGACGTCCAGAAATGTATGAATTATTGAAAAAAAATAATTCAAACAATTTGTAATTTGTATGCAAAAAGTTTGTATATTTGCACACTTTTTTACAGATAGAATAAAGAACAAAAATTATATAATTATATCAGAAATGAAGAACGCGTTAATTCAATTTGTTGAAGATCAAGTACAAGTTAAGGATTTTCCACAGTTTAAAGCTGGTGATACAATCACTGTAACTTACAAAATCGTTGAAGGTAATAAAGAACGTTTACAAAAATTCCAAGGCGTAGTTTTACAACGCTCAAGCGAAGGTTCACACGCAACTTTCACAGTTAGAAAGATTTCAGGTAACGTTGGTGTAGAAAGAATTTTCCCTATCTCTTCTCCAATGATTGAAAGCATCGAAAAGAATAAAGAAGGTGCTGTTAGAAGAGCTCGTATCTACTACCTCAGAGGTTTACGTGGTAAAAAAGCTCGTATTAAAGAAGCAGCTCGTAAAAGCAAATAATAATTCTTTAACGATAAAAAAACAGCGTGAAAAATTTCACGCTGTTTTTTTATATCACAAAGCATACTAATATCATAAAACAAAAAGAGCTGCCATTATTTTACAGCAGCTCCTATCCTAATCTTTAGCCTTTTGTCTTTAGTCATCAACCCATTCTCTGTCTCACAACTTCAAAACAAACAATACCAGTAGCGACAGAGACATTCAAAGAATCTATATCACCTGGCATTGGAATCAAAAGATGCTCATCAGAACGTTTCAAATACGCTTCACTGATGCCATCTTCTTCAGAACCCATCATAATAGCAACAGGAACATTCATTTCAGACTCCCAAATATTCTTGCGACCTTTTTCTGAAATAGAAACAACCTTAACACCGCTGCTCTTCAAAAAGTCGATAGTGTCTTTGATATTATCAACTCTACAAACATTGATATTTGAAAGAGCACCAGCTGAAGTCTTCATCGCATCACCATTGATTAACGCAGAACCACGTGATGGAATTACAATAGCGTCAACACCTGCTGCATAACAAGTACGAGCAATTGCACCGAAATTACGCACATCTGTAACTCTATCCAAAATAACAATAAAAGGCATACGTCCTTCATCATAAACCATAGGAACAACTTCCTCTATCAACTGATAAGAAATTGGACATACAAAAGCTACAACGCCTTGATGATTCTTCCTTGTCAAACGATTAAGTTTTTCTAATGGAACATATTGAACTGGAATATTATGCGTACGAGCATAATGAACAATCTCCGAAATTTGAGGAGAACGCAAACCCGTTTGAACAAAAATCTTCTCTATCTCTTTCTCTGCCTTAATCAGCTCCTCAACTGGATGAAGTCCAAAAAACATATTATTATTCATATACCTTATATTATTAATTTCAATCGTACAAAAATAATAATTAAAACTCATTTTTTCACAATAAAAAACAACAACTCATTAAAAAGTTTTTACTAAATTGCAACACAATTTCGCACATTAACATATAAATAATATCATTATGAAAAAACTATTACTAACATTAAGCATTATGTTTCTTGTATCACAAATCGTTTCAGCACAAGAAACAGAAGAAAAAAACTGGACTCATGGTGGATTTGTCGGATTTAACATTTCTCAAAGTCATTTCTCAAACTGGACTGCTGGTGGACAAGACAACGTAAACGGACTCAGCACATTCAAATACAATTTGAATTATTTAAAAGGTAAGTCAAAGTGGGACAATAATATCGACTTGGCATTAGGTTATAGCTATTACGACTTCAACCAAAAACCATTGAAAACAGACGACCGCATCAACTTCAGCTCTTTGTATGGTTACGATGTTGTAAAAGACGAATTATACGTCACTGCCAACCTCAACTTCCAGACACAATTTGCCGATGGTTTTGATTACAAGAAAGATAGTACCAATAGAATTTCAAACTTCCTCGCTCCTGCATATCTCACTGTAGGTCTTGGTGCTCAGTACACCCCAGCACAATGGTTTTCATTGAACCTCGCTCCTGCTTCAGGCAGATTGACAATCGTTAACGACCAAACATTAGCTAATGCTGGCGCTTTCGGCGTAAAAGCAGCATTAATAGATCCTGTAACAGGTGAAATTTTGGAGTCAGGAAGCAAATTCCGCATGGAACTCGGTGCTCAGATGATTGCCAATGTGAACTATGAAATATTTAAAAACGTCATTTTTTCTTCCAAGCTCATCGTATTCTACGACTACACACACACAAGAAAAGAAAACGCATTAGGCAATCCTTATAAATGTCGCTTCGACTTCGATTGGGACAACGCTTTGGTAATGAAAGTCAACAACTGGCTTAACTGCAATGTGACAGCACGTTTAGTTTATGATGAAGACATCAAGCCTATCGAAGGCGAATCATTCCTACAATTCAAAGAAGTCTTAAGCATTGGTCTTTCATACAGAATTCCTTGATTATGACAAAAATCGGCTTGTTATCGGATACACACGGATGGGTAAACCCCAACATATACGAGTTTTTCAAAGACTGCGATGAGATTTGGCATGCTGGCGACATTGGCAACGATGATGTCGCTATAGAACTGGCTGCATTTAAGAAATTCAGAGCTGTTTACGGAAATATAGACGATTGGGGAATAAGAACCGATTTTCCACAGTTCCAAATCTTTAATATCGAGGATATCAAGGTCGTGATGACACACATTGGAGGTTATCCTAACGCATATGCACCGGGCATCAAACAACTGCTAACTGAAGAGAAGCCTGACATTTTCATCAGCGGACACTCTCACATTCTTAAAGTCATTCGTGACCAACAATTAGGACTGCTACATCTGAACCCTGGTGCTGCAGGACTTAAAGGATTTCACAAAAAAGTCACAATGCTTAGATTCCTGATAAACGGCAAAGAAATCAGCAATATGGAAATTTACGAAGCCGACAAATACTAACGAAAAAAGCTGCATTATTGCAGCTTTTTTAATTTTAATCTTGTCCTAATCTTAACGCAAACGGTCTACAGACTTTATCAATTCAATGTCTTTCTTTATCCATCTCATTGCCAAGATTGACAATACCATATTAATTAATGGTATATATGTACCGAAAGCATAAGTAATAGTTTCAGCTGATAAGTTTTCTTGGATTTTGTCTACATAGAATAAGAAAATTAATCCACAGAAAAGAGCATTTAAGAAAACATTCAACGATGATAGTTTCAATTGAAGCTCTCTTTTCTTAAACATAAATATTGTCACAAAAGGAACAGCCAACATCAATATCGCCAATATCAAAAGCAACAAAGCATTAGCATGGTTCTCAACACCAAATACCGATAACTTCAAAACTTCATTTCCAACATTAAATAATGCTACTGGAACAAAAAACAAAATGCCTGCAAAAACTGCTGACAAAAAAAGAAATACAGTTTGAATTCGTTGTATCATATCTTATTAGATTTAATTATTTTTTTGCAAATATAACGATAAGATTTTAATGAAATTATTTTTTAAAAAAATATTTAAAGCCTTTGATATTTTCAAGATTTTATATATCTTTGCAAGACATTTGAACAAACATCTATTGTTGTTGTTATTAAAAGTGAGATAATTCTATCTCATGTATTTCAAAATAAAATTCTATGTACGACATTTACGGGCTCAACGAAAAATCGTTGGTTGAACTAAAAGAAATTGCACTTAAATTAGGAATTGAAAACGTCAATGTTCCTAAAGAAGAACTTGTTTATAGCATTATTGATCAGCAAGCCGCTAATCCAAATATCATCAAAGAAGCAAAAATCAATGACGCAAAACCTGCTGCTGAAAAACCCAAAAGAGGCAGAAAAGTAGCGACATCGCGTCCTGACAAGAAAGAAAATGCTGAAATTTTTGCAGAAGCTAACAAAGAAGCTACTGAAAAGAAAAATGAAGCTACAGATAATCAAGATGGTACAGACGCTAAGCCTAAACGTGAGAAACGTCCAAGAATAGGCAAAAGAACTGATGTAGTTAAAACTACCATCGACAATAATGACGAACAAGACAAAGTTCAACGTGTTTCATACGGAAAGCGAGACAAAAACGAGCTAAAAGAAGCTAACAACGAAATCCAAAATGAAACAACAATCAACGAAGTAACAACTTCTATCGTTGAAGAAAAAACAGAAGTTTACGAAACCAAAAAGAACAAAACCAACAGAGGCAGAAAAAAAGACTCTACAAAAACTAAAACAAGTACCAGCAACAAAGTTGTTGAAGTGACAGAGGTAACAGCAGAAACTGAAGTCGTAGAGAACATTAGCACTGCTGAATTTGAAAACGTAGAAATCACAGACAAAGAAGAAAACATCATCAAAAACGAGAAAGCTGAAAAGTCTGAAACAGAAAAAATAAATCACCAAAGAAAAGAGGAAATAGTTTCAGAATTCGATGCTGTTGTCAATGCAGAAGGCGTATTAGAAATAATGCCTGATGGTTATGGATTCTTACGCTCATCTGACTACAACTATCTCAACTCACCAGATGATGTTTACGTTTCTCAATCACAGATAAAATTATTCGGACTTAAGACTGGCGACAGCATCCAAGGTGTGATTCGTCCTCCTAAGTCTGGTGAAAAATATTTTCCACTTATCAAGGTTAATAAAATCAATGGATTAACTCCTGAACAAGTCAGAGACCGTATCCCATTTGATTTTCTTACACCTTTATTCCCAACAGAAAAATTCAACCTCACAGGTCACAAAGGAAGCTCTGTATCAACAAGAATCATGGACCTCTTCGCTCCTATTGGAAAAGGCCAACGTGGTTTGATTGTTGCTCAGCCAAAAACTGGTAAGACTGTATTGCTTAAAGAAGTAGCAAATGCTATTGCTGCAAACCACCCAGAGGTGTACCTTATTATATTACTAATCGACGAACGTCCTGAAGAAGTCACAGACATGGCTCGTAGCGTTAACGCAGAAGTCATTTCTTCAACATTCGATGAACCTGCAGAAAAACACGTTAAAATTGCAAACATCGTTTTAGAAAAAGCAAAACGTCTCACAGAATGCGGTCACGATGTTGTCATCCTCCTCGACTCTATCACACGTTTAGCCCGTGCATTTAACACTGTATCACCAGCTTCTGGCAAAGTTCTCTCTGGAGGTGTTGAAGCTAACGCACTTCAAAAACCTAAACGTTTCTTCGGCGCTGCTCGTAACATCGAAAATGGTGGTTCTCTCACAATCCTTGCTACTGCATTGATTGACACAGGCTCTAAGATGGATGAGGTTATCTTCGAAGAATTCAAGGGAACTGGTAATATGGAACTTCAACTAGACCGTCGTCTTTCTAACAAGCGCATCTACCCTGCTATCGATATTGTTTCTTCAGGAACACGTCGCGACGACTTGCTCGTTGACGAACGTACATTGGCAAGAGTATGGGCTTTAAGAAACCACTTCGCTGATATGACACCTGTCGAGGCTATGGAATTCCTTAAAGACAGAATCTCAAAAACACATTCAAACGAAGAGTTCTTGGCAACGATTGATAAATAAGACTACAAGACAACGAGACTACAAGACTATAAGTAAAAAAAAGACAGCTTTAAGTATTAAAGCTGTCTTTTTTATAATTGTTAATTGTAAATTTTTATCAAATCTTCTTTTGTAAGTCCATTGAAATCACCGGAACTCATGAAACCTCCGACGAAATTTTCTTTAGGAAGTATCTCCAGAATATTCATCAGTTCTTCTTTTGAATGAACTACTTGAACATCTTTTCTAGCGAAACCTTCAACTATTCTTTCATCAGACATAAGTTCCAACTTCTTGATTGCTACAGCATGAGGATCATAGAAAACTATTGCCTTATCGCAATTATCCAGACAATGTTTATAATGATTAATAAACACTTCACTCAGACTGCTGTATGTATGAAGTTCGAAGACAACTAACAGGAATCTCTCTTTATATTGTTCGCGCAAAGCCTTCACCGTTGCTAGCACTTTTGAAGGTGCATGGGCAAAATCGCGGAATACTAAATTATTCTTTTCTTTATTCTCAAACATCAGTTCAAGACGTCGCGATGCTCCTTTAAAGGATGCTATAGCTTCATAAAACACTTCATCACTGATTCCAATTTGTTTACATACATTATAAGCAGCATTGATATTTTTCATATTATGCTCGCCAAAAATCTGTACCTTGATTTTTTTATCACCCAAAAGCAGATATGTATTTTCGTCATCACTTTGATATTGATGAATGTCGTAACCATAAGTCGAAACCTTTGCATTATCAGCTATCTTCTTTGCTTCAACATCATTATCATCAAATATCAAGCAGCCGCCATTTTCGATAGTATTAACATAAATTCTAAATTGTTCAAGATACGAATCAAATGTTGGAAAGACATTGACATGGTCCCATCCTATTCCACTGATGACTGCAATATGCGGATGATATTTATGAAATTTAGGAACTCTATCGATTGGAGAAGTCAGATATTCATCGCCTTCTATCACCATATATTTTGCTGATTCACTGAGACGTACCATTACATCGAAACCTTCTAACTGAGCTCCGACCATAAAATCAGTCTCAATACCAGCTTGTTTCATTACATGAAGAATCATTGAAGTGATTGTCGTCTTGCCATGACTTCCACCTATCACTATGCGAATCTTGTCTTTGCTTTGTTCGTAAAGATATTCAGGATATGAATACACTTTAAGTCCGAGTTCTTGAGCACGTATAAGTTCAGGATTATCGATACGTGCGTGCATGCCAAGAATAACAGATTCGTATGTTTCATCTAATATTTCCGGATGCCATCCAATCTGTTCTGGCAAGATACCTTCATTCTTCAAACGAGTTTTTGAAGGCTCAAAAATCTCATCATCAGAGCCAGTCACTTCATAACCTTTTCTATGTAAAGCGATGGCGAGGTTATGCATCGCGCTTCCGCCTATAGCAATAAAATGGACTTTCTTCATATATGTTTAATTTATCTTAATGCAAAGATAAAAAAAAGACGCCATTATAAAATGACGTCTAGGGTTATTTTTAATATTTTCAAATTATTTGTTGACAACAACTTTTTGTGATGATGTAGTACCAGATTTTGTTTCCAAGTTAATGTAGTACAAACCATTTGTCCATGATTCTACATTAATCATCATATTGTCAGTATCTGCAACTTGTGTATAAACCATCTGACCGATGCTGTTGAAGACTGTAACTTTATTCAAGTTTTCAGCGTAAACATTAACAACTGATTTAGCAGGATTTGGATATACATTAACATTTTCTTCAGCAACTACATCTTCAACACCAACTGTACCGAACACTACCTCAAATGGATATTCATATCTAAACAGTTTTTCACCTTGTTCAGCAACACAAACCTTACCTTTTTTGCTATCAAGAACACCCCAGAATGAATTGACATCACCAATACCATTTCCTGCGCTATTCTTAACAACCAAGCGATAGCAACCATGTTCAGGCAGTTTATATGTTTCTTTAGAAACAGAAGTAGATGAGAATGTTATCGTTTTAACAAGGCTGCCACCTTTACTCATATTCAAGATATCTACAGTTACATTTTCTGGTTCAGATGTTTTAAATTGGAATGTCAAAGAACCATCATCTGGCAAGTTATATGGAGCTACAGCTTCATAAGCGAATACATTATCATAAGTCCATTGATCCTCAAAGCTACCATTCAATTCTGATGCTTCTACATTTACAAAAGCTGCACCACCGAAATTAATCTCTGGTAATTCAAAATAAGTTACATCATTTTGAGCCAAAGCACCTTCCCATTTATAAGAGCCTAAATTTTCTCCAGCATCATTTGTTACATTGAAAACAGCAGATGTTAATGGTTGTGTACCATGATTTTTAATTGCTAATGTTGGTTTTATAATTCCTGAACATATTTCTGTTGGAACATTTTCTATATTAGAAATACCCAAATCATATTCAGCAGCTGCTGTCGCAATAGAAATTTTTACAGCTTGATAAACTTCTTTTGTAGAACCAACATTTTGTACCCAAGCTACAAGTTCACAATTTTCTTTTTTATAATTATGGACATCAAACAAAGCTGTAATTTCTTCTGTTTCACCAACCAATTTAGCACCAGATGTTGATGTAACAATATCACGAACAACAGCATTTAATTCTGTCCATCCACCCCAATTTTGAGGAATATGTGATTCTGATAAAGCAATGAATACTCTTACATCATCGCCTGTACATTCACCAACTTTTTTAACGACAGCTTTTGCTGCGCATTTATTCCAGCTGTCATACTCGTATGTAAGTTCAATTGTATAAGGACTTCCAACATTTATCCTTTTATCATATTCTGCTTTAAGTGCATTATATGATTGCAAATATGCAGTAGCTGCTCCACCAACAGCTGGTGATGCAACACCGTCTATAACTACTGTAGGATATCCTGCAACTTTATAAAAAACTGTTCCTCTAGAATTTGTTTCTGTTGTTGCATAATCCTTGTTGGATGGTGTATAATAATTACAATGGAATGCCAATGGCGCAACAGACAAACCTTGTTTTACCATTTCTGCTATACCACCAGCAGCTGCAGGGCAGAATCCACAATTAATACCAGTAAATGCTTCTACTAAAACACATTCTTTAGCTACGTTTTGTGCTGATATTGAAGCAGCCATCATTATTGTAGCAATAACTGTAAGTAATAATTTTTTCATTTTTAATAAATTTATGTTCATTCTGATTATTGTTGCAAATTTACATTTTTTCTTTAAAAAACAGGTCATACATATTATATATTTTCCCATTTTTGTAAAAAAAATTATGCTTGACAAATTATTGATAAAACGATTTCTGATATATTTAAGATTAGAGCAATCTTTGTCAGACAATAGTGTTGATGCTTATTCTCACGACATTGAGTTGTTTATGCAATATTTAGACAGCATAAATCACTCTAAGTTATTGAAAAACATACATCAAGAAAATATTGAAAATTTTCTTTCACACTTATTCGATTTAGGATTATCAGCCAATTCCCAAGCAAGAATTTTATCTGGAATCAAGAAGTTTTATACTTATCTCCTTCAAGAAAAATTAGTTGCCGAAAATCCCACACAACTAATTTCTTCACCTTCTATTGGTCGTCACATTCCCGACATACTGAGTTATGAAGAAATCTGTTCGATGATTGATTGTATTGATTTAAGCCTACCATTAGGACACAGAAACAAGGCTATCATAGAAGTCATGTATGCTTGCGGCTTGCGTGTCTCTGAAGTAACATCGCTAAAAATCAGCAACATTTACATTAAAGACGAGTTTATCAGAATTTTCGGCAAGGGTGACAAAGAACGTTTGATTCCAATAAGTCAATCTACCATCAAGACATTATATTTATATATTGACGGTGAAAGAAAATCTCAAAACATAAACTCCAAACACACAGACACTCTATTTATCAACAGAAGAGGTTCTGGGTTAAGTCGTCAGATGATTTTCTTGATAATAAAAGATTTAGCAGAAAAAGCAGGTATTAAAAAAAATATCGGACCGCACACAATCCGACATTCCTTTGCAACACATTTGTTAGAGGGAGGTGCTGACTTAAGAGCAGTCCAACAAATGCTGGGACATTCGAGTATCAGCACTACAGAGATTTATACTCACATCTCAGACCAGTATCTGAGAGAAGTCATCACACTCTTCCATCCAAGATATAATGATTAGGAAACAACTCCCCAAACAACGTCTATCAATTCACCTTCGTTGAAGTAGAAATCAAGCATCAACTCATCGTATATCAAACAGGTATCACCTTCTTGTTCTTCTTCATCAAATTCCTTGTAACCGTTTCTTTTCATCAAATCAATGATTTGATTACGGTTCATTTCATAAATCTTTTCTCCGAATAAAGTAGCATCTTCATTGATTGTAGAAATACTTGAAACCAACAATTTATCAGTTCCTTCAAAACACACAGATACTGCAATATCATCATAATCATAAAGTATTGAAGAAATTTCATTTCCCTCAATTATTGGTTCTAACTCTTCAAGATTTGAAGGTATTCCAAACACTTTAACTACTTCATCTATCGACATTCCAAATTTAATGTCTCCATAGCCTTTTAATGGTTCGATTATTAAATTTTCCATATCAGATTATTATTTATTCAAAACGAATTGATTTCGATGGTTTTATATTATTTATAATCATTGTCGGTATTGACATCATCAAAACCCACAAAATGAATGTTCCAATATTCAAGAGCAATATATGACTTAAATTAATTTCAATTGGCACCGATGACAAATAATATGACTCTGGTGACAATTTAATTATTTCTGTATATTTCTGAATCAAACACAATCCAACTCCAAATACATTGCCGAATAACATACCTATCAACAAGATACGCTGAGAGCGTTGCAAGAAAATCTTTCTTATAAAAGCATTATTCGCTCCCATTGACTTCAAGATTCCAATTGTCGATGTCCTTTCAAGGACAATAATCAACAACATGCTTATTATTGTTATCCCAGCAACCATCAGCATCAATACTATGATAATCACAACATTCATATCTTGAAGTTCAAGCCAATCATATATTTGCGGATACAAACTCTTTGCTTCGTATGATACAAGATTGGTTGGTATTTTATAATAAATGATATTGTTTACTTCTGATGCACTAATTCCATCAACAACATCTATTTCCAGGTGACCAACCGTATTTTCATCCCATCCATTCAATCTTCTTATCTGACCTAAGTCACAATAAATGAATCGCTCATCACACTCTGTTAATCCAGTTTCATAAATTCCCTTTATCGAAAACTTACGTCCGCGAGTCTTCATATTCTCACTTATAAACCATATTCTTACATCATCCCCAACATTGAGCATCATTTTGTCAGCAATGATTTTTGAGACTAACACATCATTAGAACGTTCATCTTCTATGTATTGCGGAATATCACCTGCAATAAGGTTCGCCTTGATATAATTCCAATTATAATTACCATTAACACCTTTCAATACAACACCATGTATCTCATTCTCCGTCTTAACGAGACCTGCCTTATTAGCTGTCGGATAAATTGATTTTATAAAAGGTAAATCTAGCCTGGATTTCAAAGTGCTGTCATATATAAAAGGTGTCTCCTCCATCGACTCATTCTGATTTAGTGCTTGTATCTGTATAGGAGAAACAAATCCGACGACCTTTTCCTTTATCTGATTTTTAAAGCCAACAATAACAGCTATGGATATCAACATGATAGATACACCAAGAGCTATACTTATGACAGCTATCTTCATCACAACAGAAGACAAATTCTCTTTTGAGAAAGAAAATATTCTTGATGATATAAATCTTGTTGCTTTCATTTTTTTCTTATCATTGCAAAAATAATCATTTATTTAAGTGTATGCAAAAGTTTTTTTCGTTTTTGATAATTTTTATTCTTGTTTGTTTTGAAGTAAAAGCACAATTAATTTCCACCAAAAACATCATCAATGCTGAAGAAGCTATTGTTGGAGCTTCGAGACTTGAATTGTATTTGCCGCTTATTGAAAACAAAAATGTGGCTATCGTAGCCAATCAAACAAGTATCTTCAACAACAAACATCTCGTCGACACACTTTTAAGCCAAAACATTAACATAAAGAAGATTTTCACTCCTGAACATGGTTTCAGAGGCACTGCCGACGAAGGCGCACTCATCAACAATAGCATTGACGAAAAAACAGAATTACCAATAATTTCATTGTACGGAAAAAACAAGAAACCAAATTCAGAACAATTAGAAGGCATTGATATTTTGCTTTTTGATTTACAAGATGTTGGAACAAGATTTTACACTTATATCTCAACAATGACGTATGTTATGGAAGCCGCTGCTGAAAACAATATTCCAGTTATTGTTCTCGACAGACCAAATCCAAACGGATTCTATATTGACGGACCAATCTTAGAAAAAGAAAATGCATCTTTTGTTGGCTTGCATCAAGTTCCAGTAGTTTACGGTCTTACCATTGGAGAATACGCACAGATGGTCAATGGTGAATATTGGTTAAACGACAGTCTTCAATGCGACTTAACTGTGATTCCATTAGGAAACTATAACAGAAATGACATTTACGATCTTCCAATAAAACCATCGCCAAACCTTCCTAATTGGGAGTCAGTATACCTCTACCCTTCACTTTGTTTTTTTGAAGGAACAATAGTCAGTGTTGGGCGTGGCACAGAATCACCATTTCAAGTTTACGGTCACCCTATGATAGAATCAGAATATTCATTCACGCCAAAACAAGCTGAAGGAAGAGGCAAGCCATTACATTGCGACACAGAATGTTTTGGAGAAAGTCTAAGCAATTATGCTTCTGATTATAAAGAAAATAAAAACGAACTTAATCTCACATGGCTGATTCGAGCATACAACCATCTCAAAGATAAGGAAGATTTTTTCAACAACTTCTTTGTAAAACTTTCTGGCACAAAAGAATTACAACGACAAATTGAAAGCGGATTAAGCGAAGATGAAATCAGAAAAAGCTGGGAAGAAGGAATTAAAAAATATAAGAAAACACGATCTAAATACTTGTTATATAAAGACTTTTAACAGTTGGCTATTGGCTGTTGGCTGTTGGCTATTGGCTGTTGGCTATTGAACAAAAAAAATGCTGAGACGCTAAACAAATTTCAGCATCTCAGCAACTTATAAACATAGAAACTCAGCAACTTAACTAATCCTTCCTGGATAGACTTTAAGAGCTTCTTTCAAGATTAACATTGCATCTTGGAGTGCTTCTTTTTTCAAGCAGTAGCTAATTCTAACTTCGTGAATTCCACGACCTTCTGTAGAATAGAATCCGCTTGCTGGAGCCATCATTACGGTTTTTCCATTATAACTAAAATCTGTCAACATCCATTTGCAGAACTTCTCGCTATCATCAATAGGCAATTTCGCCACTATATAGAATGCGCCTTTAGGCGTTGGGCATGATGCGCCTTCGATGTCATTTATTCCTTTTATACACACGTCACGACGACTTTGATATTCTTTGACAATATCATCGTAATAAGATTGAGGACAATCAAGAGCTGCCTCTCCTGCCACTTGTCCGAATGTTGGTGGAGACAAACGAGCTTGTGCATATTTCATTGCAGCTGCCAACACCTCTTTATTTCTTGTTATCATACGTCCTATACGAATACCGCAAGCACTAAATCTCTTTGATGCAGAATCTATTAAAATCACGTGATCCTCAGCGCCTTCAAGTTTTAATGCAGAATGATGCACAGCATCTTCATAACAGAACTCACGATAAACCTCATCTGAAATCAAGAATATATCATGCTTTAAAATAATCTGACGCAATGTCTCCATTTCCTCTTTAGAATAGAGATAACCTGTTGGATTATTAGGGTTACATATTAATATAGCCTTTGTTCGTGGAGTGATAGCTTTTTCAAATTCTGCAATATCTGGCAAGGCGAAACCGGTCTCAATTGAAGAATAAATAGGCTTTACCTTAACCCCAACATTTTTTGCAAATCCATTATAGTTAGCATAAAATGGTTCAGGTATAATCACTTCATCGTCTGGATCCATGATTGTAAGGAATGACATCAACAAAGCTTCAGAACCACCTGTTGTAATAATCATTTCTTCTGGTTCGATATGAATATCATATTTTTGATAATATTCACACAACTTCTTTCTATAAGAATAAGTGCCTTCTGAAGGACTATATTTAACCACTTTTTCGGTATAATTACGCACAGCCTCAAGTGCACGTTGTGGAGTTTCCAAATCTGGTTGACCTATATTTAAATGGTACACTTCTATTCCTTTGGCTTTAGCGGCATCTGAAAACGGAACAAGTTTTCTGATTGGTGATGCTGGCATACTTTGAGCTTTTTTAGATATACTTGGCATAACGTTTAGTTAATAGTGAATAAAAAAAAGAGTTATCATTACTGACAACTCTAATACAAATCTATTTAATTACCTGAATTATTAACAGGTGATACATTCATAAAAGTATTTTTAGTAGGGAGAGCCTCTGTTGCAGCTTCTAACACCTTACCTTTTATATAAATCTTAACAGTATTATTAACTTTAGCATTTGAGAATATTGTTACATATTTGCTAAAGCTACCTGGACGGTCTGTATATTTATATGTTACCTTAATAACATCCGTCTCTCCAGGAAGAATTGGTTTCTTAGGCCATTCAGGAACAGTACAACCACATGAAGATTTTGGTTGAGATAGAATCAATGGTTCGTTTCCTGTGTTTTTAAATACGAATTCATAAACTGCATTACCTTTATAAGGTATTTCTCCAAATTGGTGAGTTGTTTTTTCAAATTCTATCTCTGGTCCATTCCCCACAACTTCTTGAGCATTAACAAATAATGTCATTGAAAAAAAGACCATAAGGGTCACAAATAACTTTTTCATATCCGTAAAATTTAATTTAAATTACATTATTTAATAGTGCTTCAAAGATACATATTTTTCTCAAAAAAAACGGAGTGAAAAATATTTTTTATTTTTTTTAAAAAAAATGTTGTACGTATCAAAATTATTTGTACTTTTGCACTCGCAAATGGCGAGGTAGCTCAGTTGGTTAGAGCGTCGGATTCATAACCCGGAGGTCATGAGTTCAATTCTCATCCTCGCTACTAAGAAAATCACCGAGAAATCGGTGATTTTTTTTATTGTTAAAAACACATAATTTCTTACCTTTGTAAGCATAAACGAGTACAACAGAAAATGTCAGCATTCAAATTGATTTTGAAGCGATTAATACAAAAAACAACCTTTATTATGGCACTGTTAATTATATTTATGCCTACAATAAAGGGACAAGATTCTATTTCCTCAGCTCGCAATTACACCATCATTACAGACACTATCACCAAAATTGATACAACATTTATAATCGATACTCTTATTAACAAGTATCAATATATAATCACCGACACTATTTACGAAACCTTAGATATTGCAAAAAACGAGAAGACAATTATTTCCGACCACAAGTTCGAAGGTACGTTAAGGGTAACACTAAACCAGCTAGCAATAACTCATTGGGCTGCGGGTGGTGAAAGCAATGGCAGTGGCAAAGTATCATCAAACCTAACATACACATACGACAGAGAGTTGTTCAAATATGTCGTTAATGGTATTTTTGCTTATGGCATGTCTAATTACACAAAAGACAAACGTTATGAAAAAAGCGAAGACAGATGTGAAGTATCGATGACAATGTCAAACAACAATAGCAACAATTTAACTTTCACCTCTATAGCTTCTTTAAAGACACAATTCACAAACGGATACACCTACCCCAACGACTCCGTACCTATATCTGGATTTTTTGCTCCAGCGTATCTCAATGTATCTGCTGGTTATAATTACAATTATAAGAATATATTATCATTCTACATCAGTCCAATAGCAGGAAAAATGACATTTGTTACCAATCAAAAACTAGCAAATGAGGGTGCTTACGGTGTTGAGGCTGGATATTGGGAAATACATAATAACGACAGCACTTGGATAGAAGGCCAAAATACACTTACTGAATTAGGTATCAATATTTTAATAAAATACAAACAAGATTTCAAAAATGACATGTCAATATTTTCCACTTTAAACCTATATAACAATTATATGGATCCCAACAAATCTAATCGGTGGAATATTGACATTGATTGGGAAAGTGGAATTAAATTTACCATAAACAAACAAATCTCTGCTATTGTCAACATTCACCTAATTTATGATGACAATATTAAATTTACTATTACAGAAAATATAGACGGTAAAGAAATAACCAAACAAAAACCAATTTTACAATTTAAAGAGTCGCTTGGTATTTCTTTTTTATATAAATTTGCGACAAAATAGCGCAAATTATGAATATACTTGTCACAGGATGTAATGGTCAATTAGGCAAAGAACTCCAAAAGATTTCTAATGTCTATACAGAACACAATTGGATATTCACCGATATTAATGAATTGAATATATGTGACAAACATTCCGTGAACACTTTTTTCACAGAAAACGTATTCGACGTATGTATCAATTGCGCCGCCTACACTGCCGTTGACAAAGCCGAAGACGAAGAGGAAAAAGCTAGAGCCATTAACGCCATAGCCGTATCACACCTCGCTCACGCTTGCAAATTATCAAACACACTATTAATTCACATTTCCACCGACTATGTTTTTGACGGAACATCAGAACGTCCTTATTTAGAAAACGACATCGTCTCTCCCATTACCATTTACGGAAAAACCAAGGCAGAAGGTGAACAAAACATCACAACATCCGGTTGTTCTTATATAATAGTAAGAACATCATGGCTGTATTCATCATACGGTAATAACTTCGTAAAAACAATGTTGCGATTAGGTTCAGAAAGGGAATTCGTAAACGTAGTTGATGACCAAAATGGCAATCCAACATGGGCTTACGATTTAGCTAACGCAATCATGCTCCTCATATTAAGATTTGAAAACAGAGAAGTAAAGGAAATTTTCAATTATTCTAATGAAGGAACTATTCCTTGGAGCAATTTTGCAGAAGCTATATTATACATAGGTAATAAAAATTGTGAAGTAAGACCTATTTCAACAAAAGAATATGGCAGCAAAGCTAATCGTCCTGCTTTCAGTGCATTGGACAAAACGAAAATAAAAACTTTCACAGGTATTAAAATTCCATTTTGGAGAGAAAGCTTGATAAAATGCATAGAAGAAATCAAAAATAATAACTAACAAAAACTTTTATTATGAAAAATATCTCACCAGAAATCATTGAAAAAGCAAAGGTATGGTTATCAGAAAAATATGATAGCAATACTAGAAAACAAGTCCAAGAATTAATTGACAACAACCCTAACGAATTATTAGAAAGTTTTTACAAAAACCTTGAATTCGGAACCGGTGGTTTAAGAGGCATCATGGGGGTTGGCAGCAACAGGATGAACACCTACACTGTAGCAATGGCAACACAAGGATTTGCCAACTACATCAAAAAAATGTTCTCTAACATAGAACAGCCTAAAATTGCAATTGCATACGACTGTAGAAATAACAGCAAAGAATTTGCTCAAACAGCAGCTGAAGTAATGTCTGCTAATGGTATCAAAGTATATATTTTCAATGGCTTAAGACCAACACC
>JAZRNQ010000019.1:0-4599 GCA_045648285.1 Bacteroidales bacterium
TCGAACAAGGATTCGAACCTTGACAGGCAGAACCAAAATCTGCAGTGCTACCATTACACCATTCGACAATCATTATTTCGTATCTTGAATGTGAGTGCAAAGATATAACATTTTTTAATACGCGCAACAAAAAAATGAAAAAAAATTAATTTTTTTTAAAATTATTTTTATACCTTATTAATATGTCAAAAAACTTTAAAAAATTATGCATTATGCATTATGCATTATGAATTAAATCTTATCTTTGCAAATTACAAGTTTTCTTATTGTTGAAAGAAATTAAAAACAAATACTAATGAGTTTCAAAAAGTTAAACAACATTGTAGGATGGTTCGTATTCCTTATCGCAACCATCGTTTATGTACTCACATTAGAAACTACCGTCAGTTGGTGGGATTGTGGTGAGTATATCTCCACAGCTTATAAATTGCAAGTAGGTCACCCTCCTGGAGCACCTCTTTTCCAGATGATAGGCAGATTTTTCTCACTTTTTGCCTTCGGAGATGTCACAAAAGTAGCATTAATGATAAATTTGATGTCGGCTTTGTGCAGCAGTTTTACGATTTTATTCCTCTTCTGGACCATAACACATCTGTCAAAAAAGATGTGGATGAAAGAAGGCGAAGCAGCTTCATTATCAAATAAGGTTGCGGTCTTGGCAACTGGTGTTATCGGAGCTTTGGCATATACATTCTCAGATTCCTTCTGGTTCTCAGCCGTAGAAGGCGAGGTTTATGCGATGTCGTCATTATTCACAGCTATCACATTCTGGGCAATATTGAAATGGGAAGAAGTTGCTGATGAGCCTTATAACTATCGCTGGCTTATATTTATAGCTTATCTCATAGGTTTGTCAATCGGTGTTCACCTCCTTAACTTATTATGTATCCCAGCTGTTGTTTATGTCGTTTATTTCAAGAAGTATAAGAATATTACTTTCAAAGGCTTCGTCGTTGCTGGCGTAATTTCAGTAGCTCTCGTAGGTTTGATTCAAGTTGTGCTTATCCCAGCAATCGTTTCATTATGCGGTAAGTTCGAATTGTTCTTTGTCAATACATTAGGAACTCCTTTCAATGTTGGAACAGTAGTTTATTTCTTGCTTCTCATCGCTATAATAGTATTGGGTATTTATTTCTCAAATAAATATAAAAAGGTGATATTGAATGTAGTAGTCCTTTCATTTATGTTCATCATGATTGGTTACTCTTCATTCTTCATGCTCGTTATTCGCGCTAATGCAAACACACCTATTAATGAGAATGACCCAAGCGAAGCTGTTTCTATGCTTTCATATCTGAAACGTGAACAATACGGAAGCTGGCCTTTACTCCATGGTCCTTATTATATGGCTAAACCTATCGACGCTAACGACGGAAGCCCTGTATATGTGAGAGATGAGAAAAAAGGCAAATACGTCATCACAGACGATAGAAAAGGAACAGAACCAATTTATGACGAAAATCTTATGACTATCTTCCCACGTATGTGGAATGGTACAAAACGTATGTACACAAGTACTTACGAACAATATATCGATAAGTCAAAGATGGTGCCTGTTACAATAAAGAAGCCTAACGGTGCAGGCGGTTATGCTACTGAAACAGTGATGCGTCCTACTTTCGCACAAAACTTGAAGTTCTTCTTGGGCTATCAATGTAATCACATGTACTGGCGTTATTTCATGTGGAATTTCGTCGGTCGTCAGAATGATATTCAAGGTCACGGAGAATTGGAATATGGTAACTGGTTGAGCGGTATTAAATTCATCGATGAGGCTCGTCTGGGTAAACAGACAGATCTTCCTAACTCAATGACAAATTCTGGTCGTACCACATTCTTCTTCTTGCCTTTGATATTAGGTTTGATAGGTTTGTTCTATCATATCAAGAAAGATATTAAAGATTCATGGGTGGTGTTCTTGCTGTTCTTCATGACAGGTCTCGCCATTGTAATCTACTTGAACCAAACTCCATATCAGCCTCGTGAACGTGACTATGCATACGCAGGTTCTTTCTATGCGTTCTGTATCTGGATAGGTATAGGTGTTATGGGCGTGATGGAACTTTTGCAAAAAGTTATCAAGAACAAGATGGCTGTTGCTGTCGTTGCCTTCGTCTTATGTCTCTCTGTTCCAACGGTTATGGCAGCTTCAGGATGGGAAGGCCACAATCGTTCAAACAAGACTGCAGCTCTCGACTGGGGTAAGAATTATCTCAAGAATCTCCCAGAAAATGCAGTTATCTTCACTCGTGGTGATAATGATACATTCCCACTTTGGTATGTTCAGGAAGTAGAAGGCTATCGCACTGACGTGCGTGTATGTAACTACATGCTTTCTTCTGGTTATTGGTATGTTCATCAAATGGGACGTAAACAGTATGAATCAGAAAGACTTCCATTGTCTTTAACACCAGAGCAATATGATAATGGCGTTAATGAACCAATATTTATCAATGAGATATTTGAAGGTCCAATAGAGTTGAAAGATGCTATTGATTTTATTAAGAGTGACAATCCAAGAACAAAGGTTGGCTTGGTCTCTGGTGATAAAGTCAACTATCTTCCAGCACGTCGTCTTAAGATAACCGTCGATAAAGAAGCTGTTGTCCGTAATGGTATCGTTCCAGAAAATATGAAAGATAAAATCGTTGATGAGATAGTATGGGAAATTCCAACAAGTGTCAATTATCTTTATAAGAATGACTTGATGCTCCTCGACTTTTTTGCAACTAACGATTGGACACGCGCAGTTTACTTTACAAGCTTGAGTGATATCAAGAATATTTTGGATATTGATAAATATTTGCACCAAGAAGGTCTTGCTCACCGTTTTATGCCAGTAGAAGCTGTCTCTTATTACAAGGATGCAGGTGGTGTTTTCGTTGATGGTTCCTACGAATTGCTTATGTCTGACGATATAAGATGGGGTAATCTTAATGACCCAGAGGTAGCAGTAGACCCAGAAAGCCGTCGTAGCGTTCTGTTTGTTAAACAGGCATATATGCGTTTGGCTCAAACATTGGCAAATAGCCAAAGAAAAGAAGATGCAGTCGCAGTTTTGGATAAATGTTTGGAATTCTTCCCTAATGATAAGATTCCTTATGATATCATGATGATGTCATATCCAGAAATATATTATACTTGCGGCGCTACAGATAAAGGTGATGCTCTTTTGAATACAATGCTCGAAAATTGTAAAGATAACCTTAGATATTATTATGAGTTGGATACTCCATTCTTGATGTATTACTCAGAAAATATTTACGAAAACTTGGCTATCTTGGATAAGATGAAAACCATAGCAACTAAATATAAACGTAATGATCTTAGAGTAAGGATTGCAACTACCTTTACAGAAGAAAATGGTAAATTCTATCCGTACTTGGCAAGATGACAATAAAAAAAGCTCAGAACTAACTTCTGAGCTTTTTTTATTTGAACCTCAAAATGTTAAAATCTCAAAATCTCAAAAACACAAAGCTTTAAAGTTTTATATGGGATTCTGAGATTCTGAGATTCTGAGATTCTGAGGTTCTGAGATTCTGAGGTTCTGAGATTCTGAGGTTCTGAGATTCTGAGGTTCTGAGATTCTGAGATTCTGAAATTCTGAGATTCTGAGATTTTGAATTTCTATTTCTTAATAAAGCTTTTGAATACAAAATAAATCCCTGCTACTAAGAATGGAATGCTGAGCCATTGTCCCATGTCGAGTGTCATTGATGTCTCGAATTCTACTTGTGGATTTTTGATGAATTCAATCAATATTCTTGAACCGAACACCACGATGAGGAAAATGCCGAACATGAAGCCTGGTCGTTTCTCTGCCATGTTTTGTTTGTAGTATGCATACAAAAGGTAAATGAAAACCAATATGCAGAAAATCGCCTCGTAAATCTGTGTCGGGTGACAAGCTGGTATGTTTTCCAATGGCATTCCGATAGGATAATCTCTAACGAACTTGAATCCCCAAGGAAGTGTGGTTGGCTCACCATAAATCTCTGAGTTCATGAGGTTTCCGAAACGGATGAATGCGCCAGCAATTGCAACAGGAACAACGATTCTATCTAAAATCCAAAGATAAGGCTTCTTGATATTTTTAGCGTAAATAAACAGACCTATCAATATTCCTATTGCACCGCCGTGACTCGCAAGTCCGCCTTCCCATACTTTTAAAATCTCAATAGGGTTTGAAAGATAGTAAGAAGGTTCGTAGAAGAGACAGTGTCCTAAACGTGCGCCAAGAATTGAGGAAATAAACATATACATCCAAAGCATATCTAGTTGTTCTTCTTTCATGCTTTCTTTCTTGTAAATGTTTCTCATGATGTAGTAACCAACGATGAAAACCAAAACCCATAAAAGTCCGTACCATGCGATAGGGCGATTGCCTATGTGAAAAATGTAGGGATTAACATCCCAAACGACGTAATTTAATAACATGATTTTTATTTTTTTGCAAAAATAATAAAAGACTAAAGACTAAAGGCTAAGGACTAAAGATTTTTTGATTGGGGTGTTTGCGATTGTTGGCTCTTGAACTTGAACCCAGAAAGGGCGAGACAAATATGGGATAAGGTAACACCTTATTAGTTAGGAATA
>JAZRNQ010000020.1:0-28701 GCA_045648285.1 Bacteroidales bacterium
ATGTGGAATATTTTTAAAAAGAAAGAACCAATGACAGCTGAAGAAAAAGAATTATTAAAGGAAAGAATCATTGCAGTTTTAGGTACAGTCTACGACCCTGAGATTCCTGTCGACATATACCAATTAGGTTTGATTTACGAAATCAACATTGACGATGATGCTAACGTTCATATTTTGATGACAGTTACAGCACCTAACTGTCCTGTTGCCGACCAGCTTCCAATGCAAGTCAAGGAGAAAGTCAGCACCATGATGGGAGTAAACAAATGCAAGGTTGAGTTGACATTTGAGCCAGCATGGAATCCATCAATGATGACAGAAGAAGCACGTGCTGAGTTAGGATTCGATGATGGTTTCGGTTATTAGTCCGCGATTTTTGTCATCCACGAATTGGCACTAATTGACACGAATAGTATGACAAAATTTTCATCCACGAATAAACACGAATAGTATAGCAAATTGGTCATCCACGAATTTGCACGAATTGACACGAATAGTATAGCAAATTGGTCATCCACGAATAAACACGAATAATACACGAATAGTATAGCAAATTGGTCATCCACGAATTGGCACTAATTGACACGAATAGAATATAAAAATTTGTCATCCGCGAAATAACACTAATAAACACGAATAAAAAAGTCCCGGTATTAAATCGGGACTTTTTTGTATGTCACACCTCTCAATTCTGAGATTTTGAGTTTCTGAATTTTTGAATTTTTATAAAGTGTCGTAAGCTTCAATCAAGTCTTTAGCGAAGCCGTAGAACATTTGAGCTACTGCTGTGAAGTCCATATTGAGGTCTTTGCTTAATCCAATCATTTCTTTGAACATAGCGACGTTGTACCATTGCAAGCATTGGAATGCTCTGTGGAAGTGGAGGCGTTTCAACTCTTCACTTGTTGGTTTATGTCCGAGATATGCTTCTAACAAGCTGAGTGCCTTATCGAAACCAGCGTTGCCGTAGCAAGCGATATCATAATAAGGGTCATTCATGCCAGCGAATTCCCAGTCGAGGATATAAAGTTTCTCGCCGTCGATAACCAAGTTTGTTGGCTGGTAATCGCAATGACAAGGAACATGTTTAATATCTTTATAAGTGTCACGCATAGCATCCAAGCGATTGCGTAAGTCGAGATATTCTTGTGGGTGTGTAAAGCCTAGGTCGATGCAATATTTCTCGTAGTTATCGAGGCGTTCGAATGCATTATATTCGTTGAATTGAATGTCACTGTTATGTAATTTCTTCAATGCAGCAGCTGACATTTCATTATAAGAAACGATGTCAGTATTTGACATAATTGTTCCTTCAACGTATAATGCAAGTTTCTCACCAGTTCTCAACTCAACGTACTCTGTCTTGTTGTTGACGTCCAACTTCTCTACTTTTTGGATATTATCCCATTCTTCATTTCTGTCTACAAAACGTTCAGCGTATTTACCAGGAACACGGTATGTATATTTTATACCTTGACATTCTACAACGTATGTATAATTACTCATACCACCTTCAAGGCGTTTAAGTATTTTAGCATCTGTAGCATTCATTAAGAGGTTAACTCTTTTAACGATATAAGCTTCTATTTCCATTGTTTAGTAATTTAATTATATAATAGTTTGATTTTGCGCGCAAAAATAAAAAAATATGTAAAATAATTATATTCTTTTGCAACATTTTTTTTGTAGTTTTGCGCATTGTAACAATGGGGGTTTAGCTCATCAGGTAGAGCGTCAGGTTCGCAATCTGAAGGCGGCCGGTTCGAGTCCGGTATCCTCCACACTTTAAGACTACAAGACTACGAGTCAACAAGACTATAAGATTACAAGAAGCCTCTGTCATTCCCAATGTAGTGGTCGTGCATCTTCAATATCGTCAGAATAACTTCCTACGTAAAGCATATTGCTTCTTATGCCTCGTAAAAATTCATAACGACCTTTAGAACATTCTAGATACACACCATAATCACATGGCAAGAGCGACACGTATGAATTATGCGCAGCATTACCTCTTACATCAATAGTAGCTCCTGGAACACATTCTATGATCTCATCAAATGTATTTGTTGATGTATTCCATAAAAGAGTAAAACTCTGAAGCTCTGCTGCAGTACCTCCTAACGACGTCTCACCCGTAAGGTCTAGCTTAGCTATAGAATTGATGTTCTGCAAATCATCAGCCACCAATTCAAAACTTTGTACGACGCCTTCCTCGTCCTTGATAGGAACCGCCTTGACTTTAATCTTTGCCAAATGATAATTACCCAAGTCATCAATGTTACCCGTCTGACGCGCAAAAGAAACAGTCTTGCCTATCAAGATATTTTTATAACTCGAATGATGATTGGTAATATTAGTTCCCTCACCACCTTGTCCGTTATTGCCAAAATAATAAAGGTGGTACTGTCGAGCATTTTGCAGGTTGTTACTCGGCACCTCTCCAGTAAACACCAACTTGTCCGTAGGCTCATCGATTTCTGCCTTCATCTCAAGCAACTCACCCAAAGTTATTGTTCCTACACCTTGAACATAATAGGAACATTTATATGGTATAGATACATATATATATTCCACATTGTTGCTATTTCCCCATTGGATGTTTCCTTTGGGAAGCAAGTTACTAAAATCGCTCCTAGTTTTAGAATTCATAGATAATTCAAAACGTACTGGAACCATTCGCTCCTCGTTAACACCCTCATTCATCTTTTCTTTGTTACAACTAGAAAATAATAACAAAAACGAAATAAATACCGATAACTTCTTCATCTCACTACCTCCTTATTTTTATAGATTGCATAAAGAGCAGCGACACATATCAATATATACAAGCCATTTCCTACTGGAGCATCGACAATAACATTCATGTCGGAAAAACTTGTACCTAAGGTCTCTACTGGCAATACTCGCTTATCAATTCGAGACTCGCCGTAAGTGTCGTAGTTAAAGAATGAATCTGACTTTTGTTGGGCCATTACTGAAAATGACACAACAACAAACAAAAGTAATGTTGCGACTTTTTTCATAAATTTAAGCTTGGTTAATAATTAATTTGACGTCACAAAAATATAAGGTTTTTTCCGAAATAAAAAGTTAAAAAAAGTTAATTTTTTAAAAGTTATCGGTAAATTTTTAAAGTTAACGGAATAAAAAAATCGATGACAAATTCAATTCTTTGCCATCGATTTCTATATAATTCAAGTATGAAAATTACCTTTTATATAAAGGTCTTAAAATCTTCATAATTCTTTTTCAATAAGTTAGGAGTATCCAAACCGTAAGGGCACCTACTCTTACATAAGTTACAATGCAAGCAGTTTTCTATCATTTTCATTTTTATTTTCCATTCTTCGGAGAGATACACGCTATGAGGAGCACGACGTAAAAAGAGACTCATTCTCGCACAATCATTGATTTGAATTCCAGCAGGACATGGCATACAATAACCGCATCCTCTACAAAATTCACCTGCAAGTTCTTCTCTGTCTCTCTTTATTTTCTCCCAACGTTCTTCTGTCAGAACAGGAGGGTTTTCTTGATAAGAGATGAACTCATCGAGTTCTGACTCTCTTTGAATTCCCCAAATTGGAAGCACATGTTCATATTGATTCAAGAATGCGTATGCACATGCAGAGTCGTTGATGAGTCCGCCAGACATGGCCTTCATACAGATGAATCCCATCTCTCTTTCTTCACACATCTGAACAAGCTCCAATTCTTTCTCTGAGCTTATATATGAAAATGGAAACTGCAATGTCTCATAAAGTCCTGATTCAATAGCCTCTTTAGCAATATGATGACGGTGGTTGGTGATACCGATATGACGAATAAGGCCTTTTTCTTTAGCCTCTAACATCGCATCATAAACGCCACTTTTGTCACCTGGCTTAGGGCAGAATGCAGGATTATGAAATTGATACAAGTCGATATAGTCTGTCTTAAGCAATCCGAGACTTGTCTCTAAATCTTTCCAGAAGTCAGTCACATTGGTAGCTGCTGTCTTTGTCGCGATGATGACTTTGTCACGGATATCGCTGAGCGCATAGCCCATTTTCTCTTCGCTATCGGTATAAAAACGAGCTGTATCGAAATATGTTATTCCGTTATCGAAAGCCTTACGAAGGAGATATGCAGCGTCTTCTTTCGAGATACGCTGTATCGGCAATGCACCGAAACCATTTTTATTTACGACAAAACCTGTCTTACCTAATGTAACCTTTTTCATAATTCTTAATTAGAATATCAATGAGAATAATACGTATAACCAGTGTGCTGCGACACCTGCTACGAGACCGCCTACAGTGTGTGCCATGATAGCTTTTGATGTGAGGCTACGGAATCCGAGTGAGTCGAGCATTGCAGTGTGTGTGCTGAGATAACCGCTCCAGCACATACCCATTGCTGTGAAAACTGCGATAGCATTACCATTGATGATGCCTTCTGCGATGAAACGAGGAATCAAACCGAGAGCTGCACCTACAGCACCGAGAGCTGTGATTGGGAACGCAACTAACTGTGGACTTTCGAAACCGAATAACCAATTAAACACGAAGTCTATCTTACCTGCGAGGTATGGTAACAATGCAATGCCTTCGTAAGCACCACCTGCATAACCGCCTTCTGGTGCGCCGAATGTGAGCATCATAACAACTGTTGAAATAATGAGAACGCCAGGGATGATAGCGAGACCTATTTCAACGCCTGACTTACCACCATCGAGGATAGCATTCAAGAAACGTAAGAAAGCGCTGCCTTCTGACTTGAAAGAAATCTGTTGTTCATCACCTTCTTTATCGCTGATTTCAACATTAAGTTCTGGATTTGACTTCAAGATGAAACGTTGCATCAAACGTGTTGAGATGATACTTCCGATAACAGCTCCGAGCAAACCTACCAATGCTGCTGGCAAATAACCTTTACCCATCATAAACATGATTACGACGAGACCCATGCCGAAAGCAGTACCGAAGTTTGTTAATGAAATAAGCTGATATTTTTTGAAATAACGTGCGAAATGAGCGTCTTTTGAAAGACTGATGATAGCTGGGTTGTCTGACAAGAATGTCATCACGCCGCCGAGAGCTGCAACACCAGGGAGGTTATACAAAGGTTTCATGAGAGGACGAAGCACGACTTCAATCAAACGTACTACGCCAAATTCAACTAACAGATTACCCAAAGCTCCAGATACAACTGTGATAGCCATGATGTAGAATACTGTCTCTAATAATAAGCTGTAAGCTGTCTGCATAATGGTGTTCATCATGTTAGGCAAACCCATTTTGCTTCCTAAAAAGCCAAAGAAACCGAAGAAGACGAGTAAGAATACTACTGCTTCAATACGGCGTTTTGTTAAAAATTTCATTCCTTTCATTTTCAAAAATATTTAATTGTTTTTATTTTACGAAGTTGATTCTCCATGTCACACCAACTTGTGCTTGCAATGTAATATCAGGAGCTGAGTTTGGATTTATCATGTCATCAGCTGGAGTGTTCATTGAGTTGAAAGCAAAGAATCCATGGAGACGAATGTTTTGGTTTGCTTTATAAGGATATGCTTCAAAGCCTAAGCCTGCAAATGTATATTCAGCGCCAGGTGTCACTGCATAGTCAAAAAGCTGTGGTGTTGGAACCCAACCGCTATAATCTAAATAACTATGCTTGTTTCTGTCATAACCGCCTTTTACTATACCAGTGAATTTATCTGTGAAAGCATATTTGAATTCACCGATGATAGTGAAGTCGCCGAGTAAGAAATCTTTTTGATTCAAGAAACCTCTGTTCATGAAATCGATATAGAAATCGAATTTACCGAAGTCGAACAAATTACCCAAAGCGATGTAGTTGATATATTCACCTCTGTTTTGAGCAATCATATTGATAGAATATGATGTTGTCAAAGGACCCATGTTACCGTACCAAATCAAGTTGTAAGCATACATGCTTTGGAACTTATTTGTTGTGAAAGGAGAGTTAGTAACTTGGAAAATGATGTCGTGATTACCGTCATTAGTATGGAATTCAACTTGACCGCCCACGTCGTAGCAAGCGAAGTTATTCCAGAAGAGAGATGCAAAATAAACGTCTATAGGAGCGAGGTCGTATTCCCAGCCGCCGACTGCGAGTGGCATCTTACCTGCTGTCAATGACCAGTTTTTATTTGCATGATAAGAAAGAATCATAAAGTCGGTCTTTGAGCTTCCGCCGTACATATCGATTCTTTGACGTATACGATATGAGAAATCTTGAAGGAATGAACCTTTCATCTCGAAGTTAAAGAACTTGCCGTCGATACCTGAAGTAGAGACGCCGTTGTTCTCATTGAAATAATCGAAGTCGACACGTCCTTCAGCTGACAATTTGTCGATAGTAAAATTCTTTTTCTCTTGTGCTGTAGCAACATTTGCAAACATTATTGCCAAAACAGCAACGATAAAAACTCTTAATACTTTTTTCATATCTAATTTTTATTATTCATTCATTTTAGCTTCATTACGTAAAATATGACGCATCTCTGTGATGATTGCCGATGACTCTTGTATTATATTAAGGTATAATAAAGCAAGGTCGATATTCTCCTTATTATATTGGATTCTGTTCATTTGCTCATGACTCATCTCTGTGACATTGTCTTCTCTGAGTTTGACGCGTTCCATGATAGCATCTACATCCTTATATTCTGAGCTGTAAATAGTGATGTCGGCAGCATCGATAGACCACAACACTTTTTCCTTAAGGCTTTCCACTTCTGGAAGATATTTCTTATCCAATGGAGTGAAGCTGTTGTCGACATATTCCTTACATGGGTCACAAATTCTTCTCAAAGAATAAAGTATCTGTTCTATGCTGTTGTAAGAAAGGTGGAACCAAGTGTTCTTGTTCATCTTATCGTCCAAACGACGCATAATCATGATTTCCTTTCTCTTGAGTTGCTTCATTATTTGCTTAGCATCTCTACAGTCATTAGATGCTTTTTTCAATGTCTTGATGTCTTCCTTCACGAAAGCATCCACGATATTTGTATAAATATCTTTCGACATATTAAGCATCTTGTTCATGCTTTCTCTGTTGTGTTGGATAAATGACTCGTAGATAACATCTTGTTCATTAGAGTTCAAAGCCTTTTCAAACAAGTCGTCGTTTTCTTCTGTCTTATTAGCCTTTGCTCTGTTTTTGATGATGATATATACTGCGAGAGCTATCATTGCTATCATTGCGACCACGCCACCATAGTAGAACAACAATGCTATGAGGAAACAAATCAAGAATGCCACTATCGCTGTGATGAACCAGCCGCCGATGACGGAGAACATACCTGTAACGCGATAAACAGCACTCTCTCTAGACCAAGCACGGTCAGACAAAGAAGCACCCATTGTCACCATGAATGTAACGTATGTTGTTGACAAAGGAAGTTTTAACGATGTACCTAATGCGATGAGCATTGAAGCGAGAACGATACTTACCGAGCCTCTGATAAGGTCGAAGGCTGCGTTTTCTTCGAGTATCATCTCTCTGTTGTCGAAACGTTTTTCAATCCATACCTTTACCTTTGCAGGAAGGATACTGTCGATAGCGTTTACCATATTATTTGAAAATCTTACCAAAGCACGAGCGACAGCTGATGAACCGAATGACTCGTTGCCGCCGTTTTGTTTTGATAAATCGAGTGATGTCTGAAGAACGATTTTAGCTTTTTTAGATGTCAACAAAGTGACAACCATAACGAGACCTGCTAAGATGATATATACTGTGTTAGCAGCAGACATTGTGTTAAGCGAATTCATATTGAGGGCATCCATTGCCACGCCGCTATTTTTCACATCGATATAAGTGTCGAGACCAGCGAGAGGCACGCCGATGAAGTTAACGAGGTCGTTACCAGCGAATGCCATAGCGAGAGCGAATGTTCCAATCAGAACGACGAGTTTCAGCACATTGACTTTAAGGAAGTATAAAATCTGCATCAATATTGTGAAGAAGACAAAGCTCGCTCCGAGCAGCATCAAGGTATTATCATCAATCCAGTTCTTTATATCTGCTGTCATGAAAGCTGCGCCTTTCATACCTTTGATGAGCATGAAATAAATCAAGGCTGTTGTCGCTATTCCGCTGAAGATACCTATCTTCCATTTAAGATTCTTTTCAAAATTGAAAGAGAAGATGAGACGCGTGATGTATTGAACTATCATACCGAAGATAAAGGCTATAGCTACTGACAAGAAGATACCTACTATCATTGTCAATGCCTTGTCGGTGTTGATGAGTTCTCCCATTCCTACATCGAGAACGCCGCTGCGCATCTTTATCATCGCGATGGCTACTGTCGCGCCGAGCAATTCAAATACGAGAGATACTGATGTTGAGGTTGGAAGACCCAATGTGTTAAACACATCAAGCAAAATAAGGTTGGCGATCATCACCGCCAGATAGATGTAGATAATTTCGTTGGCGAAGAAATATTGGGGAGAGAAGACACCGTTTCGTGCTATTTCCATCATGCCGTTACTCATGAGAGAACCGAAGATGATACCGAATGAAGCGATGATTGTTACTGCTCTATAAGAAGCTGACTTGGTGCCGACAGCCGCTGACATAAAGTTAGTTGCGTCGTTACTCACACCTGCCACAATACCCAAAACTGCCAATACGAAAATAAAAGCAATTACGATAGGAAGGAATGTTTCCATACTTTTCTCAAATTAAAAAATTTGGGACAAATATACTGATTTTTTCAAGTCGTTAACAAGTGTAAAAAAAGAAAAATTCAGAGTCTCAAAACTTCGAAAAACTCTGAATTTTGAACTAAGAACTTTGAACTAAGGCTGTTGGCTATTGGCTATTGGCTATTGGCTGTTGGCTATTGGCTATTGAACTAAAAACCAACTTATAGACTCGGTGACTTAATTAATCATATCCACAATATCGAGTGGGTTACTTACGAACAGTTTCGCTCCGTTCTCTGCCAAGAACTCTCTGTCTCTGAAACCCCATAACACTGACACACAGTAAACGCCAGCATTGTCACCTGTCTGAACATCCACTTCTGAGTCGCCGAAGAATATAGCATCGTCTTTTTCAATGCCAAATCTCTCGCACATCATATTGATGCCATCAGGAGACGGCTTACGTTTGCATGTTTCACTCTCGCCAAGCACTGCATCATAGAGTCCTTTAAAATAATGTTCACACACTTCTTCAGCTGCCGATTGAAACTTATTGGAAACAATACCCACCTTAATTCCTCTATTCTTCAACACCTTAAGAACATCCATTATACCATCGTAAGGACGTGTCTTGTCGCAACAATGTTTTGAATAATGATCTTTGAAACAATTAAAACACAATTCGAACTTCTCCTCGCTTATATTTTCTGGCAAAGCCTGTCTCAACAGATGCTGAATTCCATTTCCAACAAATGATGTTATCTCTTCCAATGTGCGAGTTTCATATCCAAGTAAATCTAAGGTAAAATTAACACTTTGTGTTAAATCTTCTAAAGTGTAAAGCAATGTGCCGTCCAAGTCAAATATAACGAGCTTTCTCATCATTATTTATTTTTTGTTTTGCAAATATAGTCATTAAATAAATAACTCTGAGAAAGTTCACCAAAGTTATTTATCATATCGACAAAGACACTCATACACTAGACTTGACGAGTATCTCTACAAAGTCTATTTTACGGTATTAACCCAATTTACAATATCAACAAGCACCTCTTCTGAAATAGTCTCATCAATTGCGCCATAATCCATGGCTGTTACAATTGTGCAATGCTGGAAAAGATGATTCAGAGCATCATACTCTTTTATCAAACTTTTCTTGTTTTTTGGAAGATTAGACTTTATGACAGGAAGATTATCTTTACTCAAAACTTGCAAATCAAGATTTCCGTTTAATGCCATCACTGGACATTTTATCTTGCGGATAGCATCTGCTGGCGAATATCTAATAAACCAAGTAAACCATTCTCCTCCAGCAGTAATGACTTCGACAAGATTCGCTTTGAGATTATCAATCAACACCAAATCATTAGCTTTGCATATATCTTCGACATATTCAGCCTTATTCACGATTTCCTTTCCATCAGCCCTATCTTTGTAAATAATTCTCAAAGCAGTAGCATAGTCACTTGCTATATTTTGTGGCACGCCTTGTTGTTGCATTATCGCTTCATTTTGACCGACAATAACATCTATGCCATTTGCTGCGCCACCGGCAAGTGAGATAACGAAATCCACACTTTTATTAGCACCCATCATAAAAGCGACAGTCCCGCCTTCGCTATGTCCCAAAACGCCAATCTTACCAAACTTATCCAAACCACGAAGATATGCGACTCCTGCTTCTGCGTCCGCAAGATTATTTTCAGTTGTCATTCCTTCTACAGGGCCTGTCGACTTGCCGACGCCTCTGTCATCATATCTTAAAGATGCTATTCCATTCTTTGCCAAGAAATCAGCTATTACAAGAAATGGTTTATGTCCGAAGACTTCTTCATTGCGGTCTTGAGCACCGCTTCCAGTAACCATCAAAACAACAGGAACCGATTTGTTTTTATAACTTTCGAAATCAACGGGATATGTCAGAGTTCCCGACAACACTGCGCCTTCTTCTTCATTTTTAAAGACAACTTCTTCTGTTGTATATGCGAATGGTTCCAAAGGAGTTTGTGGTCGTTTCAACTCAATACCACCTGATTTGAGATCAAGAGGAAGAGAGATACCGTATTGGGCAAATACACCTTCAATATTTTCTGACGACACTTTACGTCCATTATATGAAGCCCTCAATATCGGAATAGATATATTCAAACTATCTGCGTCATTCTTTATCAGTTCGACTGGAATATCCTTTGCGCCCTGTTCCGGAACATCCATAGTGCATGTCTGCATTCCATCTGATTGTGTTTCAATCACGAAACACACATTGAGTTTTTGTATTCCTGCGCTAAGCACACCAGACCAACTTTCTGTTGTAGTAGATTCTTGTGCATAACTTGCGACAGAAGCAAAGACTACTGCTAATAATATCAACATTCTTTTCATAGGCTTGTATTTTTTTAGTTTGTCACCTACAAATTTATACATTAATCCATTACTTCTACATTTTTTGTAAAAAAATCCGTAAATTCGCAGAAATAATTTTCAAACGTGAAAGAACAGATAAAACAGCTTTATCTCAACAGCTCCAATGTAAAGAAACTCACCGATGCTCTTGGTGCAGAAGAGCATGTTTCCTGCTTGGGACTTGTCGGCTCAGCAAGGTCGTACGTCGTTGCATCAAGTGCCGACATAATAGGTGGCACTAGCTTCGTTATATGTAGCGACAAGGAACGTGCAGCCTATTTCTATAACGACATCGAAAACATCTTCGGAGAAAAGGATGTAGACTACAGCAAGAAACGCGTACTCTTCTACCCTACCTCATACAAAAAACCTTACGAGCCAGAAAAGCCTGACAACACATATATACTGTCACGCACAGAAGTACTTCAGCGCATATCAACCAGCGACAGAAAAACTATCATCGTGACATATCCTGAAGCCCTCAGCGAGAAAGTCATCACTCGCAAGGTAATGAACAAAAACACCTTCAAAATCTCAGTAGGAGAAAACATCTCGATGGACAAGCTCACCGATTCGTTGGTAAACCTCAACTTCGAGCATGCCGACTTCGTGGTAGAGCCAGGACAATTCGCGATAAGAGGCGGCATAGTCGACGTCTTCTCTTTCTCCAACGACTATCCCTACAGAATAGAATTCTTCGGCGATGAAATCGACTCGATAAGAAGCTTCAACCCTATCGACCAACTTTCAATAGAAAAGCTAAAAGACATCATACTCATCCCTAACCTCCAGGATTACAACATAAAACAAGAAAGAGAATCGATATTCCAATATTTAAAAAACAAGTCTGTAATCTGGATTGAAGAAGCAAACTCTCTCGAAGAGAAAATCAACAACGAATACGATAAAGCCGTCAATATCTTTAATGAGAAAGAAGATTTAGAAGAAGAACCTGACAGCATCTTTACAAAAGGTGAGGAAATAATTTCACAGCTAGAACATCTGAAGACCATCACCTTCGGTAACTTCATCGACAAGAAAGAACGAAACACAATAAGTTTCAACACTACACCTCAACCAGCTTTTAACAAAAACTTCGACATTCTGTTAAAAGACATCAACACTTTAAAATCGGAAGGCTATGAGATATTCTGTTTCTCTGAAAGCAAGAAACAGCTCGAACGCATACAGAGTATCTTAAACGACATACAGCATCATGACGAAGACCACAGCAACTTCACTCCTGTCAACCACTCCATACAGTCGGGTTTCATCGACAGAGACCTTAAGATTTGCTGCTACACCGACCATCAAATCTTCGAACGCTATCATCGTTTCCGACTACGCGAAGGTTTCGCCAGCAGCCAGGCGCTGACAATAAAAGAGCTTTACGACCTTAAACCTGGCGACTACGTCACACATATCAACTATGGCATCGGACGCTTTGACGGACTAGAGATAATAGACAACAACGGCAAGCAACAAGAAGCCATCCGTCTCATCTACCAAAACGGCGACCTTTTGTATGTCAGCATCCACTCTTTACATCGCATTTCCAAATATTCCAGCAAAGACGGAGCACAGCCTACGCTGAGTAAATTAGGTTCTAATTCTTGGAACAAGCTAAAAGAAAAAACCAAGAGCCGCGTCAAAGACATAGCACGCGAACTCATTAAATTATATGCCGAACGTAAGAACAGCAAGGGCTTCCAATATATGCCCGACACTTATCTGCAGACCGAGCTTGAAGCCTCTTTCATGTATGAAGACACGGCAGACCAGCTCAAAGCCACCGTCGACGTGAAACGCGACATGGAATCAGAGACACCGATGGACCGTCTCATCTGCGGCGACGTAGGTTTCGGAAAGACAGAGATAGCGATACGTGCCGCCTTCAAAGCCGTATGCGACTCCAAACAAGTGGCAGTGCTAGTACCAACGACGGTGCTGGCTCTTCAACATTACCAGACTTTCTGCAAACGTCTGAAAGGATTCCCTGTCAACATCGATTATATCAATCGCTTCAAGACAGCTAAAGAACAGAAGAAGACTCTCGAAGAACTGAAAAACGGACGCATCGACATTATCATAGGAACGCATAGCATCATCGGGAAAAACGTGTCTTTCAAAGACCTTGGCTTGCTCATCATCGACGAGGAACAAAAATTCGGTGTCTCTGCAAAAGAGAAACTGAAACAGTTCCAGACTAATGTCGACACTCTCACACTGACAGCGACGCCAATTCCTAGAACATTACAATTCTCCATGATGGGAGCTCGCGACATGAGTATCATCAGAACTGCACCGCCGAACAGACAACCGGTGGAGACAGAATTGCATACTTTCAACCCAGAGATAATACGCGATGCTATACAATATGAACTAGCTCGCGACGGACAAGTGTTCTTCGTTCACAACAGAGTGCAGAACATACAGAACGTATGCGACATGATAACGAGTTACGTCCCTGGTGTGAGAGTAGGCGTAGCACACGGACAGATGGAAGGCAGCAAGCTGGAACAAATCATGCTCGACTTCATCGACGAGAAATATGATGTCTTGCTATCGACCACTATCATAGAAGCCGGACTCGACATACCTAATGCCAACACCATCATCATCAATGAGGCTCAGAACTTCGGCTTGAGCGACTTGCATCAGCTGAGAGGAAGAGTGGGACGCTCCAACAAGAAGGCTTTCTGCTACTTGCTAGCACCACCATTGTCGACACTATCCGACGAGTCGCAGAAGAGACTTCGTGCCATAGAGGACTTCTCCGACCTTGGCAGCGGATTCAACATCGCAATGCGTGACCTCGACATACGCGGAGCTGGTAACTTGTTAGGTGCCGAGCAAAGCGGATTCATCAACGACATAGGATTTGAGACTTATCACAAAATCCTCGACGAGGCAATACTAGAACTAAAAGAGACTGAGTTCAAAGACATATTCGAGAGCGAACTCAACGACAAGAAATACGTCAGCGAATGTGTGTTCGAATCAGACCTCGAGATATTGATACCTAATGAATATGTAGAGTCGTCGGCAGAACGTATCAGTCTCTACACCGAACTCGACCACATACAAAACGAAGAAGGTCTCGTAAGATTCACAAACAACATCACCGACCGTTTCGGACAGATACCGCCACAGACAGAAGACCTGCTCAACACCATGAGACTACGCTGGCTGGCTAGAGACTTAGGATTCGAGAAGATTACGCTGAAACATAAAATCATGACAGCTTATCTGGTCTCAAACCAAGAGTCGGAATATTATCAGACCGACACCTTTATGAAAATCATCAGATATGCTGGCGCAAATCAGAGACGCTGCAAGGTTAAGGAACTCAACGGAAAGAACATCGTCTACATCGACGCAGTCACCAACGTAGGGGAAGCATTGAAAGTGTTGAGAACGATTGATGTTAGTTAGGAGTTTTTTTTAAAGTCAACAAGACTACAAGACTACAAGTCAGAGTTCAAAGTTCAGAGTTCAGAGTTCAAAGTTCAAAGTTCAGAGTCCTCATAATCTTCTCTGTTGCTCCGATGCTGAGTTGGATATAATCTTGGCAGATGCCTGAGGCTTTGTTATAGAATTCCTCATCATTCATGAGTTGTTCAAAGATATCTTCAAATTCCTGCTGGTTGTTAACAGAGAACATACCGCCGTCTCTCACGAGGTCGACAGCTTCGACGAACTTGGTATATTTAGGTCCTACCACAACAGGACATCCGAAGACGAGAGCTTCTTGGGTGTTGTGTATGCTACTCATGAAGCCACCGCCGACGTATGCAAAACGAGCGTATTTGTAGATTTGTTTTAAAATCCCAATAGTATCAACGACTAAGACTTTTTTAAGTTGCTGAGTTTCCGAGTTGCTGAGTTGCTGAGATATTGGCAAAGTCAGCTGGCTGTACAAAACATAACTATCAAGTTGGGATGTTATCTGTTTTATATGATATTCTGAGACATCATGTGGCGCGATGATAAGACAGTAATCGTCAGGCATTTTTTTAGAGAATGGAATGATAAACTTCTCATCTGTAGGCCAAGAGCTGCCAGCGATAATACAATGTCTTCCTGCAATAAACTCTTCTATTTCAGGGAATGACTTCGACTGCTTTGCAATATCATAAACTCTGTCGAAACGAGTGTCGCCTGTCACAGTAGCGTTTTCTATTCCAATAGACTTCAATAGTTTTGCTGTCTCATCGTTTTGCACGAAATAATGCGACACATTAAACAGCTGTTTTCTAAACCAGAAAGAATAAAACTTAAAGAAATAATGATTAGGATGAAGCAGTGCCGATATATAATATAAAGGTATATCGTTTTTCTTCAAGACCTTCATGTAATTAAACCAGAAGTCATATTTAACGAAGAAAGCCGCCTTGATGTTAAAATTCCTCACCAGTCTCTTTGCGTTCTGCAAAGTATCCGACGGCATATACGCCACCTTATCTGCGAGTGGAAAATTCCTCCTCGGCTCATATCCCGATGGAGAGAAAAATGTAAGCAATATTTTATACTTCGGAAAATTCTTTTTCAGACTCTCTATGACAGGCAGTCCCTGTTCAAATTCGCCCAAGGAAGACACATGCATCCAGAACCATTCGTCTTCTTTGTTTTCAGGTACGAGATTTTCCCACTGCTTGTTCCTTCCCTTCCACCACTGCTGAGCCTTTTTGTTTCCAAATAAAGAAGCAGTAGCGACCAAGCCGCTATACAATCTTATAGCCAGAGAGTAAAAGAAATTCATGATTAGAAGTAATAATATTCAGCAGGCATTCTTTTATATGTTGGAATATATACAGAGAGACGTATTCCATAATATCTGTCGAGGTAATTTTTAAGGTCAGGGCCCATAAGATTGAAATCCCACTGACGCAACGACTTGGTATGAGCCTGAGTGAATTCGAGTGATACCGAGAAGTTCAACACTTTGGAGTTACTCATATACATATAACCTATTTCGCCTGAATAAGCAAAACCACCACGCATTCTGTCGTAGCCATAACGATAATCTCCATCAAGATTTGCAGGTGGCGAAGCATAAGATGAAAATTCTATTCTTATTCTATTCATAAGATAACCTAAGCCGCCACTGACGAAGAAACCACAGTTAGGATTTGGTGCGCAAACATTGATAATTTTACCAAACTTGCCTTGTAAATGAAAGCCTCGTTCAAACATCGCGTAACTAGCCCAAATACCATCACCAGTCACCAACTCGCCGCTATTGTCTAAAATGACACCTAATATGTCTTCTCGTGAAGCTCTTATCTTATCTCCAAAAATAAAGTTAGCATTGACAGTCCACATCCAGTTTTTATCCGTCTTGTAAAGAACACTGGCTCCAATAGTAGAATTGTTACAATATAAAATTTTAGTATCAGCACCTGGAAACTGATATGAATACGTAGCACTGAACATAGTAGTAGGCACACACTCTTTTTTTATATCTTTTTGTGCTTCAGCTACAAAAGGAAATATAAAAACCAGTAATAAAGGAAGTAATTTCAATTTCATCTCTTAAATTTTACGCATTGCAAATATAATAAACGTTTCGTTATTTATGTTATTATAAATGTAATTAATTTCCTACTAAACATGTAATAAAAAAAATATTTTATTAACTTTGCAAAAATAATTCGAATATGAAATCATTTGCCTCAAACTTAATTAAAATCAGTACATTAATCTTGGTAATAACATTTCTAGCTTCATGCAGAGAGAGAAACAAAGCCAAAAATTACTTCATAGTAGAAGACACCAGATACGAAATAAAATCTGGAGAAATCATCAACAATGGCGAAAGCAGCAACGGCTTCAGTCTAGACTTACGTCTTTATGACGAAAGCAAGGAGAACTTCTTAAGCTTTGTCATTGTATCACCACAAGCCGAAAACATCCCTAGCTCAACATATACCGACTATGAAGGTTCATGGGTTTTAGGTTATAAAGATGGCAACTACACTAGCATCGGCAGCATAAACACAGGCAAAGTTGTGATAAGCAGATCTTCAGATGGATATTCCATCGAGATAGAATGTGTCGACCAATATAGCAATAAAGTAGAAGGTCGCTACAAAGGCGGATTGACAGCAATAGACGAGAACAATTTGGTCAAAAAACTCCCTGAATACGTTCTTCCTAACGAAATATATGACGAAGTCATCGACCTTATCCCAGTATATTCAGGCACAACACCTCCTGACATGAAAGGCGAATACGTCTCATCACCTCATGCTCTCATATATGAATCATACGGAGCAAAACCAGACTCATTACAATTCTACTCAGATCGTTACATGGGATTCATTTATACCAACAAACAAATGAACTTCTATGGAAAACAATACGATTCTATAGAACGCAAATACATAGAAGAAATTCAATACAATGTCAAGATAACTGGTAGCAACGACCAATTCACATGCTATTATATTGTTGACGGTTACGTACAAGGTTATTACGCACAACAAGCTTTCATCTTCAGCGGTAAGAAAACAGATGCCGGACTTGAAGATTTCCACACAGCAGTTGTATTGTTGGAAACCAGCGGCAATCCAAATATGTATGAAAAACATTCTTACAGAGTATTGAAAGATTACGACGGCTTGGCAGAAAAGAACAACTGGCTTTCTGGCAGAAGTGCCGCCACAACATCAACAAGAGGAAACAATGCCTTCGACATTTGGATGAAATAAAATATCTGAATCTATAACATCACAAATAACATGTCTGAAGAAAGTATTATTTCCGAATTCATACTGCCTAACGGTATAAAGATACTTCACAAACATAGACCTGGAGCCATAGCGCATCTGGCGTTGATGGTGAATACAGGCATGCGCGATGAGCTGGACAATGAGAACGGTCTGGCACATTTCGTAGAACACATGTTATTTAAAGGAACTAAAAAACGTAAAGCTTACCACGTACTGAGTTGTCTCGAAAACGTAGGTGGTGAGCTTAACGCTTATACAACCAAAGAAGAAACCTGCATCCACGCATCTTTCCTTAAAGAACATTATAACAAAGCCATCGAGCTTATCGCTGACGTGGCTTTCAACAGCACATATCCCGTCAATGAAGTCGAGAAGGAAAAAGAAGTCATCATCGATGAGATAAACTCCTACCGCGACACTCCAGCAGAAGAGATATTCGACGAGTTCGAAAACAACCTATACAAGGGTCATGAGATGGGTCGTAACATATTAGGCACTACCGAACTCGTCAGCAACTACACACGCAACGACTTATGTAATTTCATCAAGAACAATTATTCGACAGACAAAATGGTCGTCGCGACAATAGGCGATATTCCTTTTACCAAGTTCAAGAATAAGATAATATCACACTTCGGCGACTACCAGCAAACAAGCACCGAATGTCGCAGGAAGAAATTCGAAGGCCTACAAAAGTTCACCAAAATCGAGGAAAGAAACAATCACCTTTCACACTGCATCATCGGCGGAATAGCTTATCATATCGATAGCCAACAGAAAATGCCGATGGTTTTGCTGAACAACATCTTGGGCGGTCCAGGCATGAATTCTAGACTCAACCTCAACATACGAGAGAAATACGGTTTCGCATATACTATCGAATCACAATACAATGCCTATTCCGACACCGGCAACTTCTCGATATATATGGGCGTCGACCCACATTCTTTAGATAAAGCCGTCGACTTGGTTTTCAAGGAAATGAATAAATTGAAAGACAACAAACTCGGCAGCATTCAGTTATCTAATGCCAAAAATCAATTAGTAGGACAGCTAGCCTTAAGCTGCGAGTCAGGTATGGGTGAACTGCTGTCGATGACACGCGCAGGATTATCCAAAGAAAAGATAGAACCATTGTCTGAAACCGTGAGAAAAATACGCAATCTCACATCTGATGACATTCTTGAAGTAGCAAATGAAATATTCGACGACAAGAATATAAATCTCATGATTTACAAAGGATTGTAAAATACACTATCAAAAATAAAATAATTCTTGATTTTTTATTTTTTTTATCATACCTTTGGTGTCTCTCTAAAAAATAATGCGCCATGCTAATACAGAAAGACTCCAAAAAGCTGCCCATTATAGGAATCACACAAGGTGATATAAATGGCATTGGTTATGAGATTATCCTGAAAACTCTTTGCGACAGCAGAATTTTTGATTCATTTGTGCCAATTGTATATGGGCAATCGAAAGTTTTCTCTTATTACAAGAAAAACTTCAACATGGAAGATCTTTCGTACACTCTGATTCGCGACCCGCATCAAGCACAGGCAGGAAGAATCAACTTCATAAACCACACCGATGAAGAACTGAAAATAGAACCTGGCATCGCGACAGACATAGCTGGCAAGGCATCCTTCGACGCACTTAAACTCGCAGTCGATGACCTACACAATGGTTACATCGACGCATTGGTGACAGCACCTGTCAACAACAACACCATACAGTCGGAGCAGTTTCACTTCTCGAGTCAAAAAGAATATATAAGTTCTTTGTATAAAGACTGTACTCCTCTCATGCTGATGGCTTCAAGCAAGCTGATAATAGGAAGTGTGACAAACCACGTCTCATTGAGAGAAACACCCGACGCCATCACGAAAGAACTTATAACAGCTAAACTCGATGTCTTCGTTAAGACTTTGAAACAAGACTTCGGCATCAAATATCCACGCATCGCTGTCATGGGTCTGAACCCACACATCGGTGACGGCGGACTCTATGGCAAGGAAGAACTTGAGATAATAATACCTGCCATAAAAGAAGCTAAAGAGAAAGACCAGCTTGTCTTCGGTCCGTTCTCTGCCGACGGTTTCTTCGGCTCCGCCGCATGGACGAAATACGACGGAGTGTTGTGCATGTTCCACGACCAAGCCATGATATCGTTTAAGATTTTAGCTGTTGACGGCGGCGTTAACTTCACCGCAGGTCTTCCTGTCGTAAGAACAGGTCCCGACCACGGAACTGGCTACGACATCGCAAACAAAAACGTTGCTGACGCCAATTCATTCCGTCATGCAATCTATCTAGCAATCGATGTGCTTAAAAACAGAGAAGAGACTTTTTGAGTTACTAAGTTACTGAGTTACTAAGTTACTGAGTCACTAAGTCGCTGAGTGGATTTTACGTAAAAACTTTTGAGTTTTAGAGGTTCTGAATCTCTGATTTTTTCGTATGTTTGCTGTATGAATTATACAGTAGATAAAATAGCGTCAATAGTAGAAGGCAGAATCATAGGTAACAGCAACAATTCTCTTGTTATCAAAGAATTGCTCTTCGATAGCAGACTTATTATATTACCAGAAAACACATTGTTTTTTGCTTTAAAAAGCCAGCGCAACGATGGCAATAAATATATAAAAGAATTATACAGCAAAGGCGTTAGAGCATTCGTCGTGGAAACTCTTCCCGACTTAGCCGAAACCGTCAATGACGCTGTTTTCATCTTGATCAACAATACACTACAAGCTCTTCAGAGAGTAGCGGCTTCTCACAGAAATAATTTCAACATTCCGATTGTTGGAATAACAGGCAGCAACGGCAAAACCATCATCAAGGAATGGCTTTACCAAATCTTCAGTCCAGAGACATCAGCCATCAGAAGTCCTAAGAGCTACAACTCACAGATAGGCGTTCCTTTGTCGGTGTGGCAGCTCAACGAGACTCACCAGATAGGATTTTTCGAAGCAGGCATTTCTCGTCCTAACGAGATGCAGAATCTTGAAGAGATAATAAAACCTACTATAGGAATCTTTGCCAATATCGGCGAAGCACACGGCAAAAACTTCGAGAACATCAATAATAAAGTTGAAGAAAAGCTAAAGCTATTTCGTAATGTCGACACATTAATATATTGCCTCGACCATAAAGAAATCAGAGAAGCTGTAAGCAAATTAAATATCAACACTTTCACATGGAGCAGAAACGATGAAAATGCCGATGTCTTTATTTCCTCCATCGAGAAAAAAGAAGACCACACCAACATCGCGGCATTTTTTAAATCTCAGAAACTCAGAAACTCAGAAACTCAAAAACTCAAAAACTCAGCAACTCAGCAACTCAAAATAAGCATCCCTTTCACTGATGATGCTTCTATTGAAAACGCTATACATTGCTGGGTCACAGCATTGAAATTCAACATTGCAGAAGACATCATAGAGAAGAAGATGACACAGCTCTCTCCTATCGCGATGCGCATGGAACTGAAGTCTGGTATTAACAATTGCGAAGTCATCAACGACAGCTACAATTCCGACATCAACGCACTTACGATAGCACTCGATTTCATGAACCAGCAGCATCACGGAAAGAAACGCGTCGTGATATTATCCGATATCTTACAAAGCGAGCTGACAGAAAACGACTTATATGAAAAAATAGCGCAACTACTTAAAAACAAAGGCGTTGATTTAATTATAGGCATTGGCGAAGCGATGATGCGACAAAAGAGCAAATTCGATATAGAAAAAGTTTTTTACCGCGACGTAAAAGAATTCCTTGCCAATCACCCAATCGAGAGTTTTCATAACCAGCTGATATTAATCAAAGGAGCCCGCGATTTTGGTTTCGAGAAGATTAGCAAGGCTTTACAGGAAAAAGCACACGAGACCATTATGGAGATAAACCTCAATAACTTGGTCAAGAATATGAACTACTACCGTTCTAAATTAAAGAGCGACACCAAGTTAATGGTCATGGTAAAAGCATTTGCATACGGAAGCGGCAACTTTGAAGTGTCTAACGTACTGGAATTCCATCGTGCCGATTACCTCACTGTGGCATATGCCGATGAAGGCATCGAGCTAAGACGTAAAGGCATCACCCTTCCTATAGTAGTGATGACTCCAGAAATCAACACTTTCGAAAGCATCATCAAAAATAACTTAGAACCAGACATATACAGCTTCAGAAGTCTAAGTCTGTTGGAAGAAGCGATAGACAATCTCGAGACACCACTCCACGCTCCTATAGGCATTCACATCAAACTCGACACGGGCATGCATCGACTTGGATTCTTGCCTAACGATATTGATGAGCTTTTGGAAAGAATAAAATCAAATGACAAGATTATTGTCAAGAGTGTGTTCTCTCACCTCGCCGGCAGCGACAGTCAAGAATTCAACGACTTCACCATGAAACAGATTGATAATTTTGAAGCTATGAGTTCTAAAATCGTCGAAGCCTTACCTTATAAAATATTAAGACACATATTAAACAGCGCAGGTATCAGCCGTTTCACCGATTATCAGTACGACATGGTACGATTGGGCATCGGCATCTACGGCATCGCACCATGCGAAGAAGACAAAGGCAAGCTAAAGACCGTTGTCTCCCTTAAAACCACTATCGTACAGATAAAAGAATACGAAGTCGGGGAAACGATTGGATACAGCAGAAAAGGCAAGATTGAGAGAAAGTCACGCATCGGCGTCGTACCTATCGGTTATGCCGACGGCTTGAAAAGAGAACTCGGCAATGGCAACGCTTGTTTCTATGTCAACGGGAAAGCTGCACCTATCATCGGCAACATCTGCATGGATATGTGCATGATAGACCTTACAGGAATAGACTGCAAAGAAGACGACACTGCGATTCTATTCAACGAGGATTACCCAGTGGAAAGAATAGCAGAAGCCTGCCACACAATACCTTACGAAATATTGACAAGTATTTCCCAACGTGTGAAAAGAATTTATTATCAAGAATAATATTTTTGATTTTTATTTTGTTAAATAGTATATTGATATGCAATATTTATTAAATTTGTGTTCTTGATAATTAAAAACATAAACAGAGAAAAATCAGATATTTATGTCAGAAAATCTTGTAATAATACCGACATATAACGAGAAGGAAAACATTGAGAAAATCATACGATATGTTTTCCAGATGCCAATGTCGTTTGACATTCTTATTATTGAAGACAACAGTCCTGATGGAACAGCCGACATCGTCAAAAGATTGATGCAGGAATTCCCAGAACGTCTTTTCATTGAAGAAAGAAAAGGCAAGCTAGGTCTCGGCACAGCGTACATCCACGGATTTAAGTGGGCTTTAGCTCGTGACTATCAATACATCTACGAGATGGATGCCGACTTCTCACACAATCCTGACGACCTTATCAAGTTGCATGATGCATGTGCAAATCAAGGCGCTGACTTGTCAATAGGCTCACGTTATATCACCGGCGTTAACGTCGTCAACTGGCCTATGGGCAGAGTCTTGATGTCTTATTACGCATCGGCATACGTACGTTTCATTACAAGAATGAAGACAAGAGACACGACCGCTGGTTTCGTATGTTACACAAGAAAAGTATTGCAGACCATTGACTTGGATAAAATCAAATTCATCGGTTACGCATTCCAAATCGAGATGAAATACACAGCATGGAAACTCGGCTTCAACGTCAAAGAAGTACCTATCATCTTTACTGACCGCGCTGAAGGAACATCGAAGATGTCGGGTGGCATCTTCAAAGAAGCCATCTTCGGCGTTATCAATTTAAGATGGAGAGGAATGATTGGAAAAATTAAACCTAAAAAAATATGAATTACATAATAAAAAACGCGACACTTGTCAACGAAGGCAAATCCTTCATGGCAAGTGTTGTCATTTCAGGAGATAAAATTGAAAAGATAACTCAGACTATCGACGCTGACTTTGACTATTCTGGTTATGAAGTCATTGAGGCAGAAGGACTATTATTAGTTCCAGGTGCTATCGACGACCAAGTGCATTTCAGAGACCCAGGTCTGACACACAAAGGCGACATCGCTTCAGAGAGCCGCGCCGCTGTAGCTGGTGGCGTGACATCATTCATGGATATGCCTAACACCGTGCCTAACACATTGACACAGCAGCTCTTGCAAGACAAATACGACATTGCCGCAGAAAAGTCAATGGCAAACTATTCCTTCTACATGGGCGTCTCTAACGACAATATAGACGAGGTTTTGAAGACAGACCCTAAAAATGTTTGCGGCATCAAAGCCTTCATGGGATCAAGCACTGGAAACATGCTGGTAAACAACGAGTCAACACTGGAACGACTCTTCAGAGAAGCTCCATGTCTCGTCGCTACACACTGCGAAGACGAAGCCATCATACGTAATAATATCGAGACTTTCAAAGCTAAATATGGCGATGATGCTCCTGCTTCGATACACCCACTCGTACGCAGTGCAGAGGCTTGCTACAAGACATCGTCATACGCAGCAGAACTAGCTTCAAAATTCGGAACACAGCTTCACATACTTCATCTTTCAACAGCTAAGGAAATAGAATTATTCAGCAACAATATTCCTTTGAAAGACAAGAAGATAACAGCAGAGACATGTTTACATTACCTACTCTTCGACGACAGAGATTATGCAAGCAAAAAGACATTCCTTAAATGCAACCCTGCTGTCAAGACCGAAAGCGACAAATTAGCCTTGATACAAGGATGTATTGACAATCATATTGACATCTTGGCAACAGACCACGCTCCTCATACTTTCGAAGAGAAAAACAAGCCTTATTTCGCAGCACCTTCTGGCGGCACATCAGTACAACATCTTTTGTTAGGTGCTTTAGAACTTGCATTAAAAGGACAACAGTCAACAGTCAACGGACAACAGCAGTTATCAATAGAAAAAGTGGTAGAACTTCTATCACATAATCCTGCTACATTATTCAGAATCAACAAGAGAGGCTACATCAGAGAAGGTTACTACGCCGACTTAGTGTTGATAGACCCTAAAAAAGAACAAACTGTCAGCAACGAAAACGTATATTACAAATGTGGCTGGACTGCATACGAAGGCATGAAACTCAGCTGTAGCGTCACACACACCTTCGTCAATGGCGAATTAGTATATCACAACGGTAGTTTCAAAGAAGATTATAGAGGCAAACGATTGACATTCAACAGATAAATTATGATTAAAAAAATATTTTTAGCAGCTTCATTATTTCTTGCAATATTTTCATGTTCAAGATATACTATCGTAGAAGATATCATTGAGCAATATGAAGAAGGCGGAAGCAAAGTCGTTCATTATTATCAAGAAAAGAAAAATGGCGAAAGAGTATGGATTAGAGAAACTTGGTTCTACAAGGAAGGCATGAAACATCTTGAAGGACCTATCGTCGACGGCAAACGTAATGGCGATTTCAAATCATACTACAAATCAGGAAATGTTTTGAGCGAAGGCAATTTCGTAGATGGCAAAAGAGAAGGTAAGGCTACAGTCTACTACGAAAACGGCAAAGTCAACTACGAAGGTTTTTACAAGAACGGCAGAGAATGTGGAATATGGAAATTCTACGACGAAGAAGGCAACTTGTATAACGAAGTCAATAGAGATTTAGAATGAAGTTATCCGTATTTTCTGACGAATATTACATGCAACAGGCACTTAACGAAGCTCTTATAGCAGAAGAGAACGATGAAGTGCCTGTTGGTGCTGTCATTGTTTGCAACGATAAAATCATAGCTCGCGCCCACAACCAGGTGGAACAGCTTAACGACGTAACAGCACATGCCGAGATGCTAGCTCTGACATCAGCATTCAACGCCATGGGTGCTAAATATCTAGACGACTGCACCTTATACGTCACATTAGAGCCATGTGTCATGTGCGCAGGAGCATTGGCACACGCACACGTCAGCAGAGTGGTATGGGCTTGCGACGACGCTAAAAACGGATTCAACAAACACGGCAATCTGCTTCACCCAAAAGCAAAAATACAAAAAGGCATACTTGAAGAAGAATGCCTTAAAGTATTGAAAGGTTTCTTTGAGAAAAAAAGAGTTTAATTTAGGACCTCAAAACTTCAGACTTTTTGAGATTTTGAATTTATGAATTTTTGAGGTTTAAAAAACTATTCATCTAATACATGATGTATAGCTTTCAATCTGAATGCTGACACTATTTCAGACAAGCCATAGATTATGAATGAGAGCGCGATATAAACTGCGATAGTCACCACTCCTAATGTCATAGGACGCAATAAGATAAGCATTGCCAACACTAGCAAGACAATACCGCAGAAGAGTGTCAATCCGTAACCTTTCACCTTGAAATTCTTAAGGTCACCGGCATAACTGATTGTCATGAAGCTTTGATAAAGCATCCACATTCCAAGGATTAGCGGCAAGGTAAGAGCAGCAATTCCAGGATTAGCAGCGAGCAAGATACCTAATACGATATTAAGCACCGCCCCTATTATCACGGCAGCTCGCGACACAAAGATATTTCTGCTGAAGATACCGACAATCATCTCAATAACACCGAAAATCAACAATGCAAGTCCTAACAGCAATGTCATCATTTCATAAGTGATAGCTGGATTTATCAGCATAAACACACCTAAGATAAAAGCCAATATGCCTATCATTAAATACATCCACCAATGTTTTACAGGCTCCATGGCACGTTCGTATAAATCGTATGTTTTCATAGTATAAATTTTACCGAAAAACAAAGGCTTGTCACTATTGTTCACGAGTTAATTATTTTTAACTTTTTTTAACTTTTTTTCTATGATTTTTAATGTTAAATTTGCAGTGTAAGGCCTTCATTATTTTAAAAAGAAAAGATTATGGAAATATTAATATATGTATCGAAGATAACCAACCGATTATTTTACATCATCGAGTTGATTCTCAAAGAGGAACTTGGCATCAGTTTTAAATTCACCACCGACCAGGAGAAGTATCTGTCTCACGAAGGTCCTAAAATGCATTACGGAAAATCACCTCTTGAAAACGATAACGGATTATTCTTGCAATCTGTTAATCTGCTTTTCGAGAGAGACATCGCTGACCAAGATGTTAAGTTATGTAAATATAATGATACTAAAGCTATATTTCCTGTATTCAACGACAATTCAATCCTGCCGTTCGATGTCCTTGCCGCATCATTCTATATCATAACACGTTACGAGGAATATCTCCCTCACGTAAGCGATCAATATAACAGATTCCAACCTCAAGATTCTATCCTTTATAAGATGGAAGCTTTTGAGACACCTATCATCAACGTATGGGCGAAAGAACTAGGCGAAATCATAAGAACGAAATATCCTGATATTCAACTGAAGAAAAAGACATTCAAGTTCATCCCTACATACGACATCGACGCTGCGTGGGCTTATCGTAACAAAGGTCTTTTCAGGACGACAGCTGCGTTTCTCAGAGATGCACTGGTTTTTAACACCGATGAAATAAAAAGAAGATACGAGGTTTTAACAAAAAAGAAAATCGACCCGTTCGACACTTTCGACTATCAGATTGAATTACAGAAAGAGTTAAAACTCAAGCCTTTATATTTTATCCTCTGCGGAGATTATAACACCAACGACAAAAATATCTCCATAAGAAACAAAGAGTTTCAAGAACTTATAAAACATATAGGTGATTACGCTCTTGTCGGTATTCACCCTTCTTTCTCTTCATATCTGCAAAAAGACGTCATCAAAGATGAAATAAAACGTCTCTCCGAAGTGTTGAATAGAGATGTCACCATGAGTCGTCAGCATTTCCTCAGATTAAGTCTACCTAAGAGTTATCAGATTCTCAACGAATTAGACATCACCGATGACTACACTATGGGCTACGCTTCACAAGCTGGTTTCAGAGCGGGCTACGCCGACACCTTCGCTTTCTTCGACTTAGAAAACGACACCAAGACAAAACTCAACATACATCCTTTCGCCCTGATGGACGGAACAATGCGCGACTACCTCGACCTCGACGTGCATGAGTCGTTCGACAAAGCGAAAAAACTTGTCGATGAGGTAAAAAAAGTCAACGGAACATTTATTCTTTTATGGCATAATGAAACATTATCGGGAGAAAAACGTTGGGAAGGTTGGATTACATTATACAGAAAAATTCTCGATTACGTTATTAGTCAGTTATGATAAAAGTATTAAAACATAATAAGATAGACAAAACACGTTGGGACGACTGCATCAACAAATCGTTCAACGGCAACGTGTATGCATTGTCGTGGTATCTCGACATCATACATCCTGAATGGGATGCTCTGGTGGAAAACAACTACGAACGTGTCATGCCACTGACAAGCAGCAGGAAATTCGGACTGTCTTATATGTTTCAACCATTCTTCGCACAACAACTTGGCATTTTCTCCACATCGCAGCTATCACAAGAAGACGTGGAAAGATTCATCAATGCCATTCCCAAACAATATCTTCTGACGCAATACAGACTCAACTCATATAACAAAGTCGATTACGAATCAGACATCATTGTAAAACATCGTAATGTAGAACTCGACTTGATATATGACTATCAATATCTTTATAATAATTATAATAACAACACCAAGCGTAATCTCGCAAAAGCAGAAGCCGCTGGACTTTCCATCAACCACAACATCAATCCTGAAATCATCATCAATCTTTTCAGAAATAATAGAGGGAAGGACATCACACATTGGAAAGACAAAGAATACGACAGGCTTCTCGAACTTATTAACACTGCGATGTCGCAAGAAAATTGTTTCACCACTGGTGTCAGCGACTTAGACAACAACATCATTGCTGGAGCTATTTTCATGCATAGCCACGACAGAATCATCTTCCTATTCTCTGGCAGTGAT
>JAZRNQ010000021.1:0-15425 GCA_045648285.1 Bacteroidales bacterium
AGATACTAAGGCTTGTCCTCGTTACTCTGGCGTTACTATCAGCGGAGTGAAAGTAGGTCCTTCACCAAAATGGTTAAAACATCGCCTCGAAGCTATCGGACTTCGTTCTATCAATAACATCGTCGACATCTCTAACTACGTCTTGATGGAGACAGGTCAGCCTCTTCATATCTTCGATGCTGACAAGATTAAAGGTAAGAAAGTCGTTGTGAAATGTCTCGCTGAAGGAACACCTTTCGTGACATTAGACGGCGTAGAACGTAAGCTCAGCGCAACAAACCTTATGATTTGCAACGCAGAAGAACCAATGTGTATCGCTGGCGTATTCGGTGGCGCAGAGTCAGGCGTGACAGAAAACACAACAAACATCTTCATTGAAAGTGCTTACTTCAACCCAACATCAGTAAGAAAGACTTCAAAATATCATGGATTGCAAACAGACGCCAGCTTCCGTTTTGAACGTGGCTGCGACCCTAACATGACAATCTACGCATTGAAACGCGCAGCTTTGTTGGTTAAAGAATTAGCAGGCGGAACAGTGTCTTCAGAAGTTAAAGATATAGTCAACGGTGATTTTACACCAGTACGCGTAGAACTTAAATTCGCTTACCTCAACAAAATCGCTGGTCAAGAGATTGAAAAAGAAATAGCTGTCAATATCTTGAAGAACTTAGATTGCAAAGTCGTTGAACTTAACGATGAAGCAGTGACAGTCGACGTTCCAACATGTAAAGTTGACGTTTATCGTCCAGCTGACTTAGTAGAAGAAATCTTACGTATCTACGGCTACGACAACATCGCTATTCCAGAAAAGATCAACGCTACTCTCAACGTAGTGGCTAAGCCAGATCCAGAAAAATTGAAGAGAAACATTTCTATCATGTTAGCATCTAATGGTTTCTATGAAATCATGAACAACTCTTTGACAAAAGAGTCATACGCTAGAGACATGGACAGCTTCGATGAAAATAGAAATGTCAAGATATTAAATCCATTAAGCTCCGACTTAAACGTACTTCGTCAGTCATTGTTATTCGGCGGTTTGAAGAGCATCGAAAACAACCACAACCACAAAATCTTCGACATCAAGTTCTTCGAATTCGGTAACACATATTTCTACGACGCTGACAAAAAACAAGAAGGCGTTTCATTATCACCTTATACCGAGATTTACAACTTAGACTTGTTCATCACAGGTAAAGATAAAGAAGAATTATGGAGCAACAAACCACAGAACGTCGACTTCTACGAACTTAAGAAATATGTCTTGGGAGTTTTACATAAACTCAATATAGATGTTGAAAAACTCGAGATGACAGAAGGTAACGTGAAACATTATGAATATTCATTAGTCTACACTCTTAACGGCATGGAGTTATGCACTCTCGGCAAGATTAACCAAAAGACATTGAAGTTGTTCGATTTGAAGAGAGAAGTCTATCATGCAACAATGAACTGGGATAATTTATTGAAAGCTAATAAAGAAGCTAAGGCTGTTCGTTATGAGCCATTGCCAAAATTCCCAGCAGTACGTCGTGACTTAGCATTGATTCTCGACAAGAATGTAACATTTGAACAAATTAAGAATGTTGCTTTAACAGCAGAGAACAAAATCTTGAAATCTGTAGGTTTGTTTGACATCTACACTGGAGACAAGATTCCAGAAGGTAAGAAACAATATGCTTTGAGTTTTGTTTTGCTTGATACACAGAAGACATTGACAGATAAGGTTATTGAAAAGACAATGGCTAAGATTCAATCTGCAATAGAACAACAACTTAAAGCGACATTAAGATAAAATGGACATTCAAGACATCCAATCAATAAAACAACGATTTAAGATAATAGGTAACAGCCCGCAACTCAATCGTGCGATTGAGATTGCGGTGCAAGTTGCTAGTACCGACCTTACCGTGTTGATTAATGGTGAGAGTGGTACTGGTAAAGATGTTATCCCTCAGATAATACATCAGAATAGTTCGAGAAAACACAAGAACTATTTTGCCATCAACTGCGGCGCAATTCCAGAAGGCACCATCGACTCAGAGTTATTCGGTCATGAGAAAGGCTCTTTCACTGGAGCTATCGACACTAGAAAAGGTTATTTTGAAGTGGCAGACGGCGGAACAATCTTCCTCGACGAAGTGGGAGAACTTCCACTTGCAACACAGGCTCGACTTCTTAGAGTCTTGGAAAACGGCGAGTTCATCAAAGTAGGTTCATCAAAGGTTCAGAAGACTGACGTAAGAATTGTGGCTGCTACTAACCTCAATATTCCTTTGGCAATAGAAAAAGGCAAGTTTAGAGAAGACCTTTACTATCGTCTCAACACAGTGCCTATCAGAATACCAGCTTTGCGCGAACGTAAGGAAGACATCAAGTTATTGTTCAGAAAGTTCGCTGCCGACTTCGCAGAGAAATATCGTATGCCAGCGGTGCAGCTCACTCCTGAAGCCGTCGTCATGATGGAAAACTATCGCTGGGACGGAAACATCAGACAGTTGAAAAATATCACAGAGCAGATTTCTATCATAGAAGAGGAGAGAGTGATAACACCGGATATTCTTAAGAACTATCTTCCAAATAATAATGTCACTTCATTGCCAACGCTTTACAAAGGCGGCAAAGAAGAAGACCCGCTCTCGGAACGCGACATATTATATAAGGTGTTGTTCGATATGAAAAATGATATTCTCGAACTGCGCCGTACTGTCAAGGAGTTGTCGGAGCAAAGAAACAGCGGAGCTATGCAACATCTTCCTGAACCAACGAATATTACACCTATAAATGCTACCGTCATCACGCCGGTGGAAGAGGAGGAAGACGCTTTCATTTATGTGCAAGATAACGACGAAGAAGAGAAGACTGTGGTGAGAGAGACAGAGACAGAGACATTGTCGTTGGTGCAGACAGAGAAAGAGCTGATATGTAAGGCATTGGAAAAACATAAGGGTAAGAGAAAAGACGCTGCCATGGAATTATGCATCAGCGAGAGAACATTGTACAGAAAAATTAAAGAATATAAAATCAATCTTTGATGAGAAGCTTTAAAGAAATAAAGACACAGAGATACAGAGACGCAGAGACGCAGAGACATTTTGCTTTGCGACTTTGCGACTTTGCGACTTTACGACTCTTAAAAAAAGCTTGTTGTCTCGTAGTCTTGTTGTCTTGTTGTCTTTTCAGTGGTTGCGGAATATATACCTTCTCAGGTGCTTCTATTCCAGCTGAGGCAAAGACTGTTTCTGTGCAGTATTTCCCTAACAATGCGCAGCTTGTCAATCCTTTGTTGAGCGATGCTCTCACTAATGCCTTGAATGATATGTTTGTCAATCAGACGATATTACAATCTGTAGCACAGAACGGTGACTTGGCTTTGGAAGGAGAGATAACAGGATATAGCACTGCACCAATAGCCATTACAGGTAATCAGACTGCTGCTATGAACAGGCTGACGGTGACTGTAAATGTGAGGTTTACGAATAAATATGACGAGTCTAAAGATTTTGAACAGAGATTTTCACAGTATCAGGACTATCCTAGTGGACAAGACTTGAGTGCAGTTCAAGATGTTTTGGTAGAACAGATTGTGGAAGATTTATGTCAAGATATTTTTAATAAAGCTGTTGTTAACTGGTAATTTTATGGATAAGGAGAGATTTCAATATATTATAAAAAATCCGCAGTCGATAAATGATGACGACATTGAGATGTTGTCGTCGCTTGTCGCTTCGTATCCGTATTTTACTATAGCTCAGGTGCTTCTTGCAGTAGGTTACGATTTGAAAGAAGACAAGAAGTTGAACAAGCAGCTACGTCTAGCAGCGGCGATGTCGCCAGACAGAAATTCGTTGAGACACCTCTTGGCAGATACGAAAGAGAAAAAGAACACTTGTGACTTACCAGATGAGTTTGGTAATGATAGTCAACAGATAACGGACAACGGACAACAGTCATTAGATTCTATTGTGATTCCAGAAATCGACTTGAATAAATCGCAGGAAGAGTTGTCGAAGGAGATGGCTCTGTTGGAAGAAAAACGCAAGTCGTTAGATGAGTTGAAGAATCTTATTGAGCAGAGAATTATTGAATTAGAGCGAGAAAAAGAAGAGATTTCAAAGGAAGATAAGGTGTTGTCAAAAACTGAGATTATTGATAAATTTATCGCAGAAAATCCTCAAATCTCACGACCTAAGCAGGAGTTTTATAATCCTATGACAGTGGCACAGACAAGTGTTATTGATAAAGAAAATATCATAAGTGAAACATTAGCAACGATTTATCTTAATCAAGGATATGTTGAAAAAGCAATTTCAGTATATCAAAAATTAAGTTTGAAAAATCCAGAAAAAAGTGTTTACTTTGCAGAATTAATTGAGAAAGCAAAAAATAAGTTTAACAATTAAATAAATTAACAAAATGTACGTAGCAATTTCAGTATTCATCCTTATCGTCAGTGCTTTGATGATGTTGGTTGTTTTAGTTCAGAATTCAAAAGGTGGTGGATTGGTATCTAACTTATCATCTTCAAATCAAATTTTAGGTGTTCGTAAGACTACCGATTTCTTGGAAAAAGCTACATGGACTTTAGCTGTTGTTTTAGTTCTTTTATGTCTTGTTTCAAGTTTGTCAATTCCTAAGAATGGTGTTGGAACAGGCGTAAACGTTGATTCAGCAATGCGTCAACAAATTGAAAACACAGTAGCACCTTCAGATTATCAAATGCCAGCTGCTACAGAAGCAGAAGCTGAATAAAAAAGCAGATGCAATAAGATAAAAAAATGTCAGAATGTCATATTTCTGACATTTTTTTTTATTTTTATAAAACCTTAATTTTTGGCAAACAATTTGACAAAACGAGGGACAGAAAATAATAACAACACAAAATAAATAATCAATTATGGCACAATTATCAATTAAACCATTGGCAGACAGAGTCGTTATCGAACCAGCTCTCGCAGAACAAAAGACAGCAAGCGGAATCATCATTCCTGACACAGCAAAAGAAAAACCACAAAAAGGCGTTGTAGTGGCAGTTGGTCCTGGTACAAAAGACAATCCTATGACATTGAAAGTTGGCGACGTAGTTATTTATGGCAAATACGCTGGCACAGAAATCCATTTAGAAGGTAAAGATTATATGATAATGAGAGAAAACGATGTTATCGCAATCATCTGATTTCTCATTATTTTTTATTTCATTTTTTTAATAATATCTAATAAGTAAACACAATGGCAAAAGACATATTATTCAACCTCGACGCACGCGACAGCTTGAAAAAAGGCGTTGACGCTTTATCAAATGCAGTAAAAGTTACACTCGGACCTAAAGGTCGTAACGTTATCATCGAAAAATCATACGGCGCTCCTCACATCACAAAGGACGGCGTTTCTGTAGCAAAAGAAATCGAATTACAAGACCCAGTTGAAAACATGGGCGCACAATTAGTTAAAGAAGTTGCTTCTAAAACTAACGACCTCGCTGGCGACGGTACAACAACAGCTACAGTTTTGGCACAAGCTATCGTAGCAGCAGGCTTGAAAAACGTTATCGCTGGCGCTAACCCAATGGACCTCAAAAGAGGTATCGACAAGGCTGTCGCTACAGTAGTCGAATCATTGAAAGCTCAGTCACAACAAGTAGGCGACAGCATCGAAAAAATCCAACAAGTTGCAAGTATCTCAGCTAACAACGATAACACTATCGGTACTCTTATCGCTGAAGCAATGGCAAAAGTTAAGAAAGAAGGCGTTATCACTGTTGAAGATGCTAAAGGTATCGAAACACACGTCGACGTTGTTGAAGGTATGCAATTCGACCGCGGTTACATCTCTCCTTATTTCGTAACCAACACAGAAAAAATGGAAGCAGTCTATGAAAATCCTTTCATCTTGATTTATGACAAGAAGATCTCTGTCATGAAAGACTTACTTCCAATCCTTGAAAAATCATTACAAACAGGTCGTCCTCTCTTAATCATCGCAGAAGACATCGACAGCGAAGCATTGGCAACATTAGTTGTTAACCGCTTACGTGGTTCTTTGAAAGTTGTTGCTGTTAAAGCTCCTGGCTTCGGCGACAGAAGAAAAGAAATGTTAGAAGACATCGCTATCTTGACAGGCGGCACTGTTATCACAGAAGAAAAAGGCTACCGTTTAGAAGACGCTACATTGGCAGAACTCGGTACAGCAGACAAAATCACTGTCACAAAAGACAACACAACTATCGTTAACGGTCAAGGTGCAAAAGAAAATATCGAAGCACGCGCAAACCAAATCAAAGCTCAAATCGCTACGACAACATCAGATTACGACCGCGAAAAATTACAAGAACGTTTGGCTAAGATTGCTGGTGGTGTAGCTGTTATCTACGTTGGCGCTGCAAGCGAAGTTGAAATGAAAGAAAAGAAAGACCGCGTTGAAGACGCTTTGAACGCAACAAGAGCTGCTATTGAAGAAGGTATCATCCCAGGTGGTGGCGTTGGCTTCATCCGCGCTATCAGCTCAATAGAAAACCTCAAAGGCGAAAACGACGACCAAACAACAGGTATCGCTATCATCAAACGCGCTTTGGAAGAACCATTACGTCAAATCGTTGCTAACGCAGGTTTAGAAGGTTCTGTCGTTGTTAACAAAGTTAGAGAAGGCGAAGGCGACTTCGGTTTCAACGCTCGCACAGAGACATACGAAAACCTCTTGAAGACAGGTGTCATCGACCCAGTTAAGGTTTCAAGAGTAGCTTTGGAAAATGCAGCTTCTATCGCAAGCATGCTCCTCACAACAGAATGTGTTATCTCAAATCATAAAGAAGAAAACCCAATGCCAGCAATGAACCCACAAATGGGAGGCATGCCAGGTATGATGTAATAAAAAAAGAGCCGCGAGGCTCTTTTTTTTTTGAAACTCAGAATTTCAAAACTTCAGAAAATCAGAAAATTTTGAGATTCTGAGACTCTGAAGTTCTGAGTTTCTGAGTCTATAAGTCAGAGTCATAGTTTATGGTTTCGCGGTGCCTGAGCCTGTCGAAGGCAAAGCTCGGAGCTTCGGCACTTCGACAAGCTCAGTGACCAACAGCCAATAGCCTTAGTTCTTTATGATTCTCTTCACAGTTTCTCCGTTTTCTGTAACAACTTTCACGAAGTAAACTCCGCTGTTCAAGTCAGTCACATCAATTGAGTTTCTGAGTTTCTGAGATTCTGAGATTTTGAGATTTTGAACTCTTCCATAAACATCATAAACCACCACTTCTTCAATCTCAGTTTCTGCTTCAATATAGAGTTTATCTTGAACAGGGTTAGGGTATAAATCTAGAGATGAAGCTTGTTCTGTTTCGAAGATGCCTTCGCCGCAATTTATTTCATATTCAAGAAAACTTACTGGGAACATATAATCTATTTCGCCAGTGTCTACTCTATATATTTCTGCTCCGTCGAAGATGATAGAGAAGCTTATTTCTTCATCGAATTCACCCCAATTCCATACAAATGTATAATTGTCTGGACATAATGTGATTGTCTTTGTGACAGTTTCGAGACCTTCTTTCTCAAGACCTACTGAATATGAGAAATCGTTGTTGCCAATTATATCGATATAAGCTCCGTTCCATCCGTCACCGTAACCGTCGAGCATTTCAAATGTAATCTCGCACATGTCTTTTGTATCGCAAGGATAGATAATTGGGTCTACTGCATTTGAAGGATTAGACAGACATTCGCCATTCCAGTTGGCTTTTACCACAAACTTATAATAACCAGCTTCCATATTATCTATTGTGAATGATGTTTCTGTGATACCTTGATAGATAGGGTCTATTTCTGTGTAGCTTGTATATATTTCGTATGTCACGTTGTCTGCATTTTCAGGAGCGTCCCAGCTGAGAGTTATGGAGTTGTAGTTGTCTTCATCGATAGAGTAGGTGAGATTTTCTGGTGCTGCGCAATCAGGTTCGCCGATTGTTACAACAAAACTATAATCCTGACCTTTCATGTTTGCTGCGCCGATGAAAGTCTTTCCGTCAGGTGTCACGTTGTTGACACAGTATGTCGACCAGCTGTCAGCTTCAGCTACTCCGTTTATCATCAAGTAATCTTCAAAAAACATAAGCTCGCCATCGATGTATGCGAAACCTCTTCTTGCAAAATAATCAGCTGGGTTGTCTGGACTAGCATAACCGAATGCGTCGCCATTGTCGGTGACACATAAAGCTGTCATCGGACCTGATATGCCTGCTAATGTTTTTGGAATCAGTATGAGTTCTTCTTCGGTAATGTCGTAAATAAACGCGTTGTTTTGACTGTTTTTCAAATTGCCACAGACGAATCTTCCGTTAGGAGAGACACCCCATGATTCACCCAGATAACTTGATATAGGGAATAAGCTACCATCCTCCCAATAGCAAGGTGCTCTGTATCCCATGTCGTCGACGTAGAAACCAGCAACAATGCTTCCGTCATTGTTCATAGCTTGTGGTCTTGTCACTGTAGATTGTCCGTTCGACAATTTGACATAACCATCTCTTTCTGACCATACGTATGTGTAAGTATTCCATGCGGCGTCGAACTGCATGATGCCTAATTTATTGCCGTCATTAGACATTGTCCATGCGCCATTGTAATCGAAATCTGCATAATTAGGAATGTCAGGATTCATACCTAAGAACTCCCATTTTTGTGTGTCGGGATGCCATAATCCTGCTACATTGTATAGCTCGTCGTTGGGAAACCAGCCAGCAACTACACCTTCATCAGATATGCCGTAACCATTGCCAGAAAATTCAATGATGCCGGTCTCTTCCGACCAATAATAACTTAAACCTTCACCCCAAGCTTGAATCACGACATGTTTCTTATTGTCGGAAATGTCGTAAGGACATAAGTATTCGTTAGCTATTTTAATTAATTCATAACCTTCTTCTGTAATTACTGTTACTTCTGGCCTTGATTGTGCATAGATATTATAGCAACTTATTAGTATCACATAAGTTAGCATCAATCGTAAAATTGTCTTCATAAGAATATTATTTAAAAATGAGTAGCCAAATTTAGTATTTATATGAATACATTTTCAATGTATGTGAATTTTTTTTAACTATTTATGATTAGATATTATTTTGATTTTACCCAAAAAGTGGGAATTAGCATTTCATTAACAGTTGATATTTTTGCATCATAAAAATTTAATACTATTATTTCATGAAAAAAACATTATCACTATTATTACTTGCTGTATTATTTTTACTAGGAACAAACAAAGCTTATTCACAAGAGAGATTGAACTTCAATGCTGAATATACAGGTGACTTCTTGTATAACATCGGAGGTTTGAAGAATGGCGGCGGCTATCTCGGCTACGCAAAAATTGGAATGGGTGCCGACTTATGGAAAGGCGCGTCTTTGTATGTAGGTGGCGGAACGACGCACGGTATCACTCCTTCAGAGATGTTCATCGGCGACTTTCAGGTAGCTAATAACATAGAAGTTGGTAACTATGCTTTCATGGAACATTTCTCTTTGCAACAATCTTTCGGTAAGTTCAGCATCAAAGTCGGACTTCAGGATATGAACGAGAACTTCGCTGCTCTTGATGCTGCAGGCGAATATATCAACAGCTCTTTCGGCATTCATCCTGTTTTCTCGACAAATCTTAGCGTGGCGATATTCCCTCTCACTGGACTCGGCGCAGAAATTCACTATGAGATTAACGACAACTGGCATGTACAAGCTGCTGTATATGACGGAGAGATTCCATCTTTTGAAGATGACAACCTTTATAACTTAAACTGGAGAATCGGTAGAGACGAAGGCGCATTGTTCATTGGCGAAGGTCATTATGTTAGAGATAACGGCACATACAAATTCGGTGCTTTCTATCATACAGCTGCAAAGAATTATGGCTTCTATGCTAATGCTGAACAGGAAGTGTGGAACAACGGAACTCGCAGCTTGAAACCTTTCGCTCAAATAGGCTACGCAAACAACATCTCAGAAACCCAGCAACTCAGCAACACAGCAACTCAAAACTACTTCCACCTCGCAGCTGGTATCAACCTCGAAGGCGTGTTCTCAGAAGAAAGCCTCGACATGGCAGGACTCGCTTTCACATCGGCATTCCTCTCTGATAAAAAAACTGAGACAGCGATAGAACTTTTCTATCAATATCAACTTACAGACAATCTTATGATAAAACCTGACGTTCAATATATCATAAATCCTGCAGGATTAGATATTCCTGTCGATAATGCACTCGTCGGAACATTGAGATTTGTGATAGGGGTTTGAGGAACTAAGGAATTAAGGAATTGAGGAACTGAGGGATTGAGGGGTTGTAGGGATGCGATTTATCGCGTCCTTTCAAACAAATTAGAAAATATTTTAGAATTTAGTATTTTTGCAAATATTAATTAAGAATTATGGAATATAACTATAGACAACAGACAACGGACAACGGACAACAGACGACATCCACTTCTTTAGCGGAAATGACAACGGGTACTAAATGTGTCATTGTGAAGGTGAATGGTCATGGTGGACTTCGTCACCGACTCATGGAGCTGGGCTTCGTGAAAGGTGAGACTGTCACGGTCATAAAGAATGCGCCTCTGATGGACCCAGTGGAATATCAGGTGCTTCAGGCTCATATCTCATTGCGCAGAAGTGAGGCTGATAAAATAGAAGTCGTTGCCTTGGATGAGGTGAATGCTCATTCTTCAGATTTCAACGGCACTATGGCAGATGAGGTCATCTCTGATGTCATCAAGGAAAAAACCAATAATATCACTGTGGCTTTGGTGGGTAACCCTAACGCAGGAAAGACATCTTTCTTCAACCACGCCACCGGACTTCATGAGAAAGTGGGTAACTACGGCGGCGTCACCGTCGACTTGAAGATAGGAACTTTCTATCATAAAGGCTATACCATCAACCTCGTCGACTTGCCTGGAACATATTCCATAACAGAATATTCTCCTGAAGAACGTTACGTGAGAGAATATCTCACCAAACAAAATCCAGACATAGTACTTAATATTGTCGATGCTTCGAATCTGGAACGTAACTTCTTCCTTACCACACAACTCATCGATATGAACGTGCGTCTCGTCATGGCTCTTAATATGTATGACGAGATGGAAGCCAAAGGCGATATCTTCGATTATAAGAGCCTCGGCAAGATGCTCGGTTTTCCTATTGTGCCTACCACAGCGGTGAGAGGAATAGGTATCTCCGACGTACTTGAAACAATCGTTGATGTTTATGAAGAGAAGAAAAATCTTAATAAACATATCCATATCAACTACGGTCGCGACATTGAAGATGCTATCGTTCCTATCAAGAAAAAGATAGAGCTTAACAAAGACATCATCAATATTTATCCTGCTAGATATATTGCTATCAACGTGTTGGAAAATTCTCAGTCGACGATAGAAGAAATCAAAGACCTTCCTAACGGCGATGAGATTATTGCGGAAGCAAAAGAAAAACGTTCTGATTTAGAGAAGGCTTACGATGAAGATGCGCAGACTCTGATTACCAACGCGCGTTATGCTTTCATCAGAGGTGCTTTGAAAGAGACATATCAGAAAGGCGCGAAGAAAATAAAAAACCATGCTTATAGAGCCGACGATTTCCTGACAAACAAATGGCTGGGATTCCCAATCTTGATATTCTTCGTATGGCTTATGTTCCAAGCAACATTCACACTCGGTGCTTATCCTCAAGAATGGATAGAGTCTGCCGTGGCATGGTTTGGCGAACTCGTTGGTTCATGGATGAATGACGGAATCTTAAAAGACCTCATCGTCGATGGTATCATCGCTGGCGTGGGCGGAGTGCTGGTGTTCTTGCCTAACATCTTGATATTATTCTTCTTTATCTCTATATTAGAAGACACCGGTTATATGGCACGTGCAGCCTTTATCGTAGACCGACTCATGCACAAAATCGGACTTCATGGTAAGTCGTTCATTCCTTTCATCATCGGCTTCGGATGTTCCGTGCCAGCTATCATGGCGACACGTACTTTGGAAAACAGAAAAGACAGATTGCTCACAATATTAGTCACGCCTTTCATGTCGTGTTCAGCACGTCTGCCTGTCTATCTTCTTTTCGTGGCAGCATTCTTCGAGAAACATCAAGGCTTGATATTGATGAGCGTTTATGCTATCGGTGTTATCTTCGCAATATTGACAGCTTTGTTGCTGAACAAGACATCTTTCAAAGGATTGTCGGAACAATTCGTGATGGAACTTCCTCCTTATCGTGTTCCAACCACTCGTAACACTTTGATTCACATGTGGGATAAGAGTATGCAATATTTACAGAAGATGGCTACTGTCATTTTGGTTGCTTCTGTCATCATCTGGGCTTTGGAATATTTCCCAAGAACATGTGAAAAAGCTGAGCTTATCGCTCAAGAGATAGAACTCGTAGAGGCACAGACCGACATCACTGAAGAAGAGAAAGCTGCCGTCATAGAACAGTTGGAATATGAACAAGGCGCTGTCTTGAACGAGAATTCTTACATCGGACGTTTCGGTCATGCCATAGAACCTCTCGTTCGTCCTTGTGGCTTCGACTGGAGAATGGGCGTCAGCTTGACGACAGGTATCGCTGCTAAAGAAGTAGTCGTCTCGACACTCGCAGTATTGTTCCAGACATCAGAAGAAGAGGAAGGCAAACTCGTTAATAAAGTGAGGACACAAGTTTGGACCGACGGAGCAAAGAAAGGCGAGATGCTGTTCACTCCATTGGTGGCATTCGGATTTATGTTGTTCGTCTTGTTGTCGACACCATGTTTCGCAACGATAGCAGCAGTACGCCGCGAAGCAGGCTGGAAAGGCGTTTTATTTACAGTCTTCTACAACACCGGACTCGCCTGGATTGTTTCATTCTTGGTATATCAAATAGGATCATTGTTTTAATTAGTGTAGAGTGTAAAGTTTAGAGTTTAGAGTAGTTGTGTGTTAAATACTCTCAACTCTCAACTCTACACTCTCAACTCTCAACTCTCAACTAAAATGACTCAAACTATAATAGCATATACAATAATAGCTGCAGCGGTAGGATATACGATATATTCCGTTGTGAAGAAATTGAGGAACAGCAAAGATAAGAGTTCCTGTTCCGACTGCAGTTGCTGCGTAAAAAAATCTGGATGTAGAATGAAGAATGAACAATGAACAATGAAGAATTAGCCATTAAACATTAAACATTAAACATTAAACATTATACATTATGAATTATGAATTGACAAATGCTCTGTTGACTTTTATAAATATGTTGTGCCAAATGGCGCCATATCTTTTGTTAGGATTTTTGATGGCAGGGGTGTTACATGTTTTTGTGCCGTCAAATTTCTTTGAACGACATTTAGCAAAGGAAAATTTCAAATCTGTCTTGTTGGCAGGATTGATAGGGATTCCGTTGCCTTTATGTTCTTGTGGTGTTATCCCGACAGCGATATCATTGAGAAAAGACGGAGCTTCGCGTGGAGCTACTGTCGCCTTTATGATTTCCACTCCACAGATTGGCGTTGATTCAATCATCGCTACATATTCTATGATGGGACTTCCTTTTGCGATAGTACGACCTTTGGTGGCATTGCTGACCTCTATAGCAGGCGGTGCTGTGACGACATTCTTCTCGAAAGACGAAATCGTGGTGCGACAGAATTGCTGCTGTGAAGCAGAATCGAACCATAAAAACAAATTCGTCGAGTTGCTGAGATACAGCTTCATCGACTTGGTACAAAACATCGGCAAGTGGCTGGTGATAGGTCTGATAATAGGAACATTGATAACAGTCCTGATTCCAGATTCGTTCTTTGCCAATATGAATCTACCATCGATAGTGACGATGCTGATAGTCCTTGCTATAGCTGTCCCGATGTATGTCTGTTCTACTGGTAGCATCCCTATCGCAGCAGCCTTGATAATGAAAGGCCTCTCTCCTGGAGCAGCGCTTGTGTTGTTGATAGCAGGTCCTGGCGTGAGTGTAGCGTCTTTATTAGTCGTTGGAAAAGCATTAGGAAAGAAACAACTGTTGTTCTACTTAGGTTCTATCATCATTGGTTCGATAGTCGGTGGTTTGTTCGTCGATTATTTCTTGCCGAGAGAATGGTTTGCTATAACATCCTTATGTGAAGCTGGTGATCATTGCGCTATGGATGGCAGTGGATTTACAGCTTCATGGTTTGAAATGGTTTCAGGAATTATTTTGGTCTTACTTTTAATAAATGCATTTATGTTGAAATTTAATCTTTTTGGTAAAAAAGTCGAACCAATGGCATCTCAGGATATTGTTACATTGGCAGAAAATCAAGTGATATATATCATTGAAGGAATGTCATGCAATCATTGCAAGGCTTCTGTAGAGAAAGCTCTCAGAGGATTGGAAGATGTAGAAAACGTAGAAATCATCTTGGGAAAGAACGAGGCAATCGTGACAGGAAAACCATCAGACGAAGTCGTTAAGAAAACTGTTGAAGATTTGGGCTTCGTGTTTAAAGGAAGAATCTGAACTTTGAGCTAAGAACTTTGAACTAAGGCTGTTGGGTTTTGAACTTTACTCATTACCCCTTAGTCTTTAGCCATTATCCATTAGCCCTTAGCAGTCTTAAATTCAAAAAAATAACAAGATTTCGTTTAAAAAATGAAATTAATTTGTTATCTTTGCACCCCGTTTTAGGGGTATACTATGAAAGCAGGAAGCGATTACATATTACCAATAGCAGGATTATCAATAGGTTACCATGATTTTGAGTACGAAATTGATAATAAATTCTTCGAGAATTTTGAGTTCTCAGAAGTGCAAAAAGGCTGTGTGAAAGTAAATTTGAACGTCGAGAAGCACGAAAGAGAGTCAGTTTTGACGTTTAATTTTGCAGGTAGCGTGATTATCGCATGTGACAGATGTAATGACGAGTATGAACAACCAATAGAAAACGAAGTTGTCATATATTTGAAATATGGTCACGAATATGAAGAGGAGTCTGATGATGTTATCGTCATCCCTTCAGAAGAAGGCGAATTCGATATCTCTTCATTGATTTACGAATACATCATCTTGTCGCTGCCAATTCATAGAGTTCATCAAGACATCAACGATTGCAATCAGGAAGTGATAGAATATCTTGAAAGCACAGCAAATCAAGTTGTAGAAGAGTCTGATGAAATAGATCCTCGCTGGAAATGTTTAGAAGAATTGAAAGAAAAAGATATTAATTAACAATAAAAAATAGTGTAAAATGGCACATCCTAAGAGAAGACAGTCTCACACAAGAGGCGCTAAAAGAAGAACACATTACAAAGCAGAAGCTCCAACATTAGCAGTATGCAAAGAAACTGGTACAATCCACGTTTATCACAGAGCTTACTACGTTGACGGTGACTTATACTACAAAGGTAAATTAGTCATGGAAGGTGCTAAAAA
>JAZRNQ010000022.1:0-7623 GCA_045648285.1 Bacteroidales bacterium
GATATTAATTCCTATAATAGTATTATTAGTCACGATGAACAGCTGCGCTCTGTATAAAAAACCAGAGCGTCCTGACATTACTTTCGTCGACAGCTTATATAACAGAATACCAACAGCTGACGACTATGAATCAATAGCTTCTCTCACATGGAAAGAACTGTTCGCCGATACGCTTCTTCAAGATTTAATCGAAATAGGATTGAAAAACAACAGCGATTTAGAGATAGCACGCTTGAAGGTGGAACAAGCAGAGGCTACATTACAAACTTCAAAACTAGCGTTTTATCCTAATGTGTCGTTTTCAGCACAAGTCAATACAAGCGGTGCTTACAGCCTCGCTCCTAACGCCTCTTGGGAGATAGACGCTTTCGGAAGATTGTATAACACCCAAAAAGGTTCTGAAGCCGCACTGTCAGCCACAGAAGCATTCCAACAAGCAGTGCAGACACAACTCATCGCTACCATAGCCAATTCATATTACACACTTCTCATGCTCGACGAGCAGCTGGAAATCAGCAAGAGAACACTCAACACATGGGAAGAAAACATCAGGACATTATCAGCATTGAAGAGAGCCGGCAAGACCAACGAGGCTGCTGTTTTACAAGCAAAGGCCAACAAAGTAAATGTCGAGGCATCTATCTTGACATTAAAGAAACAAATCATTGAACAAGAAAATTCATTGGCAGCACTATTAGGTCTCGTGCCACAGGAATTTGAACGTAACGAATTGTCACAGCAAGTATTTCCAGATACATTATTGATGGGACTTCCATTATCGAGTCTCGTCAATCGTCCTGACGTAAGACAAGCTGAATATAAGTTAGTCGAAGCATTTTACGCCACCAATGTAGCGCGTTCCTACTTCTACCCTAGCATCACCTTAAGCGGCAATGCTGGATGGTCGGGAGTCATAGGCGACCCAGGAGACTGGATTTTCAACGCAGTAGCAGGTTTGGTACAGCCAATATTCAATCAAGGAAAAAATAAAGCGCGAGTGAAAATCAGCGAGGCGCAACGACAAGAAGCGCTGCTCAACTTCAAGCAGACACTGTTAGACGCAGGAACAGAAGCAAACAACGCATTGGTATCGTGGCAGACTGCACGCAAGAGATTAGATAGTGACAAAGTGCAAATCATGTATTTGAAAGGAGCCGTCTTCAACACACAGCTACTAATGAAAAACGGACAAGCCACCTACATCGAAGTGCTCACCGCTCAGAAGAATCTCTTACAGGCAGAGCTTACCGAGACCAACGACAAATACATAGAGATACAAAGCGTAATCACGTTGTATCATGCACTTGGCGGAGGATTGGAATAATAGAACTTCAGAATTTTAAAAATTCAAAATCTCAAAAAAGTAGGGACACATTGAATGTGTCCTTTTTTTCTCTCGCAAAGTCACAAAAAAACGCAAAGATTTTTTAAATTGAAAATAGAAAACTGAAAATGGAAAGTTAATTTTCAATTTTCAGTTTTCCGTTTTCAACTACATATATTTATATTTTAGGAAACGTTGAAACGTCTCTACAAACCACTCCTAACTCCTAACTCCTAACTCCTAACTATTTAACCATTCCGTCGTCATAACCTCCGTTGCTGAGCGACTTATGAACTTTCTTGAATGATTTACCGTAGTTAATGCTCCATGTCAGACCAAGCGTGAGCATATTGCCATTATTTGCTGTCCAGTTTGTATGCTTATAAGAATGTACTTCCGAAAGTCCTTCTGATTCATATCTGTAACCTTCCTTATTGAACGGACATAACCATATCAAAGCCACATACAAATCTTTCCATTTATATTGCACGTAAATATCCTGCGACATCTCGTTATAAGTCAAATTCTCACCATACAACGTAATAGCAGGTGTAATGTCAAAATCACAACCCATAGTGAATTTTTCCAAAACAGCCTGCACTTCAACACTGCTATAAAAATTAAGGTTTTCATGATGGAAACCAATGCCTTTAGATTCCTGTTTCCTCAAATTTCCAGTAAGTGAAATGTAAAGGAACTCAAACAGTTTTTTCGCACCAATCTTTGTGTTAAAATACATAGTCTTATAATAATCGCTGTTATGAGGCGAATTGACAAACAAATTTAATTCAGGATTATAATAATAGGTATACACTATTGGATTGAAAGAATGACTATATCCTGCTGTCGCTGTAGCGTAGAAAATCTTCGGTGCGTTATAGTTGAATTGCAATCTTCCAGATAAGGTATTATATGGTTTCAAATCAGCATTACCGACATTCGCAGAAACGTCATCGGTACGTTGCATAACCGTTGAAAGACTACCCAAAGATGGAAGACTTGGAGACAAGCTCGCCACTGCCGATAACAACATTTTCTTGTTAATCTTATAGTTCAATCTTAACGTACTCAGATTCTTAACATAACTTAACGTATTTAAACCATCGTTCACGACAAACACCTTCGCTCCTGTTCCAAGTACTAGACTCGCCTTATCACCTAACATTGTAACATATTGCGCGTATGCATAAATGTTATCCTTGCTCATAGATGTTGTTTCATCATAAACCACATAATCGTTATAAGCGAAATTATGTTGATATTGAAGTCCAAACTGCAGCTCTGATATATCGAATGCTTTGGTATACATTGCTTCTCCGCTGATAGAATATCCATGATTTTCTGTATAAGTCGGATATTCTTCGATGATAGTGTCACTTTTATATATCAACTTATTGTCGTATGATGACATTGCATACTGGCCAACGACATTCAATTCAATAGTCTGATTATTCTTCATCTGACGACTGAAATACAAATCAAGTGTCGGCATATTGATTCTACGTTTTCTTATCAGATTCACATTCATCGTATCGTGAATTCCATTGTCAATTTCTATCATCATTCCTGTTCCAGTCCAATTGTTGTTGTCGATATTATCGCGTAACGACACAATAAGAAACGTACTGTCGTTGGCACGATAAGTATAATCCGCCATAATATTGTGGGTAGTGTAATAGAAAGGAAAGTTCATGCTCTGCTTACGTTCCACCATTCTATTTTCACTTATGTATTTGTCAGTCATCTCGTAAGGAACATCGTCATAGTTACGATGACTGATATTATACTGTACCAGAATCTCCGACTTACCTCTGTTGTAAGTTCCCATCAGATAACCGTCAGCAAAACCTGTTGTGAAAGCCGTCTTTCCATTAGCGACGATAGAACCTCCGTCTTCAACCTCTTTCAAGACTATATTGATAACACCAGAAGCTCCACGATCCATATAACGCACTCCAGGATTATTGCTGTATTCAATACGTTTGATTTTATCGGAACTGACATTTATAAATCTCTGATATGATACCTCTTTGCCATTGATTTGATATATAGGAGTACCGCCGTCAATTGTGATTGTCTCTTTAGCAACATTGACTTCCAATCCCGGAAGCTGCTGCATATTAAGGAAGTTCAACCCTCTTCCAGAACTCTCTGCCTCTGTCGGATCTGGAAGCACCACATAATGCAGTGGAGTTTCTTCAATGCGAGAACCTTCTATTGTAACCGCATCCAACATCTCAGAGGTACGAGGCATCTTCAACTCTCCGAGGTCGGCAGGACGGCAATATATCGAAAGACGTTCGTAACCGACAGCGGAAGTCATGAGAATGTATTTACCGTCTTCAACATTCAGGATAAAGTTACCGTTTTCATCGGAAGAAGTACCAGCTATGATACTGTCGTTGTCAGCCATCTTCAGAGAGACGTTAGCGAATTGAACAGGATTTTTTTCTTCGTCAACGAGACGAGCTTTCAATTCTTTAGTTTCATTCTGCGCGAATGATGTCATAGCTAAAAAGCTTAGTAATAATGTAAAAATTCGTTTCATAGTAGTAATTTTTAAAGTCAACAGACAACAAACTTTGTCCACATTATTTTCAATTTTCATTCTTCCAGTAGAATAGCAGAGTTATTACACTGCTTTGCGTACTTTGTGCGTCTTTGCGCGAGATAATTCCTCAATCATCAAACGAAATATTTTTTATTCCGCTGCATGGTGTCGAAACTATTCCCATTTCTTTTTCCATTTATCATTCACGATTTTATCTTCAGTTCTTACACATTTGCCATTTTCAAAATAATAAAGATGATACTTTTTCTTGTACTTGTTGCCTAAAAGTTGTTTATAAAATTTATTTTCACTTTTATATGAGATGTCTGTTATATAATCATCAATATTCATTGAAAACATCGGATTCTTAACATTATTTATTTCTGTAAATGCAGATTTATATTCATCCGTAATGACATATAATTCGATATTATTTTCATTGCAATATGACTGTACAAAATATATTGGAATAACGTTTTCCATTTCATACGGTGACCATCTATAAACGAGAGCTTTTTCTTTAGCAACAAGTAAATCTTTCATCTGATTTGGATTAACGGCATAGATGCGACCGTCATTAGTTAAACCGATTAATGAAGTTGTATCAGAAGTCCAACAAATATTATTTTTTTGTTCAAGTGTTAGATCATAATCGGTATACGCTGAAACTTCTACCGTTATGTTGCAAGATTGCATAATCAATGCCACTGTAAATAATAAGATTAGCTTTTTCATAGTCGTATTTTTTAAAGGGTTATACATATTGTTAATTTTTTGTGTCATCGACACATCTATACATTATTCTTAATTAGACGCTTCTTCATGTATTTATATTTTAGTAAACGTTGAAACATCTCTACATAATTATGAATTATGCATTATGCATTATGAATTCTTCAAAATGTCTTCAATCGAAATTCCAAACATCTTGATTTTCTTAATTATCTCTGGAAGTTCCTCTTCAATGAATTGCTTCTTCTGTTCTTCCAAAATAATTTCCTTGGCATTTTCACTTACGTTGAAACCAATTCCTCTTTGGTTGATGATGATATTCTTATTCTGAAGCAGTTCGTACGAACGCATCACAGTGTTAGGATTCACTCCGACTTCTATCGCCATCTCCCTGACAGACATTATCTTCTCGCCTACCTTGAACTTATCGTTCAAAATCATCTCGCAAATGTGAAAATATATTTGCAGATATATAGGCTGGTGCGACTTGAATTCCATAATCAATAAGTTTGTTTCTTGATTCTATGATATGTGAGATAAAAGAATATTAACGATATTGTCAATCCACTAATGAACGTAATAGCATAAAAATTATCAATTATCAGCTTTAGATAATCCACCATTTCACTCTCAGTATAATCATCCAAATAAGTTAAGTCTATATTTGTTACCAGTCTTACCATCAAAATTGAAAAAATTATTCCGATAAGTGTTAATATCCCTATAGTCTTGCTAAGCTTACGTTTTTTGAACAGCATATTGGCAAACATAAAAACAGAAGAAACACTTAAAATAAGAACACAGTGATAAACAAACAATCTTTTAGTATCTAAATAATTGTTCATAACCAAATTCATTTCTCCACTTCCAAGTTTAACGATATCATAAGGTCGTAGACCTTCATAATCTCCAAATATAAATCCATCGTAAGGATTATTTCCTGGTTTTAATGCAAGAAGTGTATCAATCGCTATTGCACCAAACATATATACAATAGGTGTAACAAGCACACAATAGAGAAACATACTGAGAAATTTCTCCAAAGAAGACGCAGGTGTCATTGCATATAACATTCCTTTTCTAGAGTCGTTAGCATCTTTATAAAGTCTTGATGGAACGATAATCAACGACAGCCACATCAGCACTGAAATCAATATATCGCGATTAGTATATACTCCATCAGAAACGTATGTCATTATCCAGAAAATGACAGGTATCGACCACAATACCACCAAGGTCCATCCGAAGTTTTGGAAATAATTCATTCCATCGCGTCTCACGACATTACCGAATCTTTTTATATCAAATGTATTGTTCATAATGTTTATTTTTTAAGGTCAACGGACAACAGTCAACAGACAACAGATTTTGGGTATACTTGCTGATAGCTGACCGCTAATTTTCAAATTTCAAATTTCAATTTTCAACTTTTACAAAGATTTCTCTAATCTTCTTCTTATTACATCTTACAGCATTAAACAGTGCCTCAACATTGACTTTGCTTTCCATGTTAAAAGTATTTGGAAGCACGTTGATATAACCGCCAGGCATCATTTCAGAATAGAGAGCCTCATCTGATTTCTCCGCACCATATTCAAAATAAAGTCGTTGAGAAATCTCTTCAAATGTCGCGTTGAGAAGAACCTCATCACGATCTAAAATCACTATCGGGTCGATAAGATTTTCCACGTCTTTCACCTGATGAGTAGAAATTATTATTGTAGGGACGCGATTAATCGAGTCCGTACTATGCTGCAATATCACTTTTCTAAACAAGGCTTTTGATGGAATATCGAGTCCGTTAGTTGGTTCATCGAGAAGCAGATAATCAGTACGAAGCGACAACGCACATGCTAACAATGATTTCTTCTTCTGTCCGTACGACATCGCATTGAATTTATTATTGGCATCGACTTCCAATTCTTTCATGAGATTTAAGAAATAAGAATGGTCGTAGCGAGGATAAAACACACCTAATTTATTAATGAATTTCTCAGGCGTGGTATCTTCTGTTATGACTTCTTCCGGAAGGTAAAAAATATTCTGCAAGAAATAAGGATTTCTTTCTGAAGGAATAAAATCATCAACTGTACAAGTTCCGTTATTTGGAAATTGAAGACCGCTAATAATTTTCAAGAGAGTTGTCTTTCCCACACCGTTTTCGCCGAGGAGACCATAGACGTTGCCTTCTTTAAATTCAAGGCTGATGTTTTTGAAGACCGCCACATTCTTGTAGCTGAAGTCTAGGTTGTTTATTGTTATCATTTTAATTTATTTTTAAGGTCAACGGACAACAGTCAACAGAGAACAGACTTTGTCCATTTTAGTATACTGTATTAGTTAACTAGTACACTGCAAAGATATGTATTATTTTTTATATGTCAAGAGGAAAATTTAAAAAAATCTCAGAAATTCAAAAATTTAAGGTATAATATAGAAAAATAGTTAGTAAAATTATTATAAATTAATGTTTACCAATTGAATATACTAACTTTAATAAAAACGTTTTCGTCAAAGTTATTTTTTTGTAAAAATAATGAGATAAATAAATACCCAAATCAGCTCCGTAGGAGCGGCAGTTCATAGGCAGGTGATGAAGCGCAAAGCGCGAAATCCCTGCAAAACAGGTCACAAATAAATCAAAGTGCCGAAGGTACGACAGATGTAATCTCTGTCGTCCTTACAGGACTAGGATTGTAAATCAACCATTTTAAGCAGGGGTTCCGTGCTACGCACTCCACCGCCTGCCTGGGAACTATCGTCCCTAACGGGACTAATATTGTTGTAATCTTTAAAATTGAGGATATAAAAAAAAGCCGCTTCACAGCGGCTCCTTTTACACTCATTCAGTGATTATTACTTTATTTTTTCAACGATAGCTTTAAATGCTTCTGGATTATTCAAAGCTAAGTCGGCTAAAACCTTACGATTAAGGTCGATGTTAGCTGCGTGAAGTTTACCCATGAATGTGCTGTATGTCATGCCGTATTCATGTGCTGCGGCATTGATACGGATA
>JAZRNQ010000023.1:0-4398 GCA_045648285.1 Bacteroidales bacterium
TTATTTTTTTCTTGCGCGTAATATTTTTTTTTGTACTTTTGCAATCACAAAACACGGCGGTCTCTTCGTCTAGTCTGGTCAGGACGTCAGGTTTTCATCCTGGTAACAGGGGTTCAAATCCCCTAGAGACTACAAAAGTTCACCACTACTTTAAAAAGTGGCATTTAATGGGCGGTCTCTTCGTCTAGTCTGGTCAGGACGTCAGGTTTTCATCCTGGTAACAGGGGTTCAAATCCCCTAGAGACTACAAATAAAAATCTCAGAGCCACTTCAAATACAAGTGGCTTTTTTAGTGCTTATGGTAAACCTTTTATCAATAAAACACATTCCTAAAAAAAAGAGATTCTTCTCTTTTTTAATTGTGCTTTTGATAACAATCTTTTCCAACATAAGCATACAAGCACAAGACTTTTCATACGGATTTACTGGCGGATTAAACATGAACACCATTTCAACAAAAAGCGACGATGGTGGTCTTAAAGTCGGCTTCAACATCGGCGGACTCGCACAGTACAAAATTGATCAAAATTCCAGTATCGTCACCAACATAAAATTATCCTTCAAAGGACAACAATATTCAAAAACTATAGATACACAAAACGACTATCACAAAATATACCACACAACTTCATTATATTACATTGACATCCCCTTTTTGTACCAATATTCTATCAAAAAACTAATCGGTGTAGAAATAGGACCTACATTCAATTTCTGTCTTGGCGGGAAAGACAAATCTAAAATCGGCAATATGAGTCCTAAAACCATCAAGTATGAGAAAGGGACATTCAACCCATTTGAATTAGGCATAGCATTTGGTATATTTACCAGCGACCTTGGACAGAGTTCTTTTAATAATATATTCATAGAATTCAGATACGTAATCGGATTAACAAATGTATTAAAGAATCAAGGACGTAATTTCAACACTGGAGCTTTCGTAAACATTTGTTACATCATAGAGAATCCATTAAAAAAATAATCCAAACTACAATGCAAAACAATATCAAACTACAAATCATTCTTGGAAACCAATACAATCCTTATCTAAACCTTGCAGTCGAAAGCAATCTCCTCGACAATTTCCTACCTAACACAGTAAGCCTTTTCCTCTGGAAAAACAAACAAACAGTCGTTATCGGCACAAACCAAAATCCATATAGCGAATGTGACGTCACCTCACTGATAGAAGAAGGCGGCTACTTGTCAAGAAGAAGAACAGGCGGCGGCGCAGTATATCACGACTTAGGCAACCTCAACTTCTCATTCGTAGCAGACAACAACATCTACGATGTTAAAAGACAAATGCAAGTAATACAAAAAGCATTACTAAATTTTAATCTAGAGACAGAAGTCAGCGGCAGAAACGATATCACATACCAAGGACGCAAATTCTCAGGCAACGCTTTCGCCAAGACAAAAAACCAAGGCTTGCACCACGGAACAATTCTGATAAAGACCGACTCAGAACGCTTGCAGAAATATCTTAAGGTAAGACCTGCAAAACTCCATAAACATGGTGTAAAGTCTGTGGCAAGCAGAGTTATCAACCTCTCAGAAGTAGCTGACATTACATCAGAAAACATCATCCCTTATCTCATCAAAGCATTCGAAGAAGTCTATCAAGGCACTGCAACGATAATTAACTTTGACGATTTATGTAACGAAGAAACAGTAAAACTCAGCCAACACATAGGCAGCGAAGAATACCTTTTTGGTAAATGGAAAGAATTCCACACACAGAAAAGCGAATCATTCGACTGGGGCAACGTAGACCTCGACATTGACATTGATGAAGAAAACGGAATAATAAAAAATATAAACATAGCTTCAGACAGCTTGGAACCTAAATCGATAGAAGCTGCAATAGAACTGCTAAAAGGCGCTAACATAAAAGAAGTTCCTTCTTCAGAAAATCCAATCATAAACGATATTATAAGCCTTATATATTAAGACCACAAGACTACAGGACTACAAGACTACAAGTGAAAAATCAGCAAACTTGTTGACTTGTAGTCTTGTTGACTTTTAGACTTTTTTCTTATCTTTGCAATCTTAATTTTAAATTCAGAAATAGATGAAATACTTCCTCCTTCCATTAGGATGTCAGATGAATCAAAGCGACACCGAACGTGTTAAAACAATATTACAAGGCATGGGATTTATGCCAACAGAAAACGAAGACGAAGCAACGATATTAGGTATCATCGCCTGTTCCGTTCGACAAAAAGGTATCGATAAGGTTTATAGCCGCATCATGAAGTGGAATGAAATGAAAGAACGCAAAAACTGCATCACTTTCGTTTCAGGATGTATTCTTCCAGCCGACAGAGAACGTTTCTTGAAACTCTTCGACTTAGTGTTCACTATGAATGACCTTCCTGACCTTCCCGATATGATTCGTCAATACGGAATCGTCATTCCAACAAACCAACAGCCAATAGCTAACAGCCAACAGCCAATAGTCAATATTCAACGACCACTGGTTCCTCTTTTCAACAAGAAGGACAAGATAAACCCATCTGCCAATATGGACAGATTCTGGGTTATCGAACCTGACCACATCTCTGAATTCGAAGCTTTCATTCCTATTCAAAACGGATGTAACAAATTCTGCACCTACTGTGCTGTTCCTTACACTAGAGGTCGTGAAGTATCACGTAAGTCGGAAGACATCATAACTGAATTAAAAGAACTAGTACAAAAAGACTACAAAATAATCACACTGCTCGGCCAGAACGTCAATTCATACGGATTAGACAAAAAAGGTGAAGAGATAAACTTCGCCGAGTTATTGCGTAGAATAGGCGAATATGGCAACAGCGTTGACAAGGAATTCTGGGTTTACTTCACCTCCCCTCACCCACGCGACATGAGCGACGAAGTGATTGAAGTCATCTCACAATACAAATGTCTCGCAAAACAAATACATCTTCCGATACAGTCTGGCGACAATGCCATGCTCGACCGTATGAATAGAAAACACACCATCGATGACTATCGTCACATCATTCATACAATCAGAAGACTGCTTCCTGAAGCAACAATCTTCACTGACATTATTGTAGGCTTCACTGGCGAGACAGAAGAAGAATTTGAAAACTCAAGAAAAGCCATGGAAGAATTCAAATACAACATGGCTTACATCGCACAATACAGCGTACGTCCAGGAGCAGTAGCATCAACATGGGCAGACGACGTGCCTAAAGCAACAAAGAAAAAACGCTACCACATACTCACTGATGAGTTAATGAAACACTCTCTGGTTTATAATCAAGGACTTGTTGGAAAAACATTGAAAGTCATAGTCAATGGCACCGACAGAAACAAAGCATATCTTACAGGCTATACAGAAGGTAAGATTGTGATTCGTTTCAAATCGAACGACAAGAGCCTCATTGGCAAGATTGTCAAAGTTGAAGTAACATCAGCAACACCATTATCAATAGAAGGAAATCTCGTCACAGAATGAAGATAGCGTTTAAGACATTAGGATGCAGAGTGAACCTATATGAAACAGATGCACTTGCATCACGTTTCAAAGAAGCAGGTTACGACATTGTGGAGACAACTGAAGACGCTGATGTCTTCGTTGTCAACACCTGTACAGTTACAAACCAAAGCGATCAAAAATGTCGTCAGGCTTTACATCAGATAAGAAGACAGCATCCTAATAGCCTTATCGTTGCAACAGGATGTATGGTAAATCACAGAAAACACGAGTTACTAGAAAAGAAGACTGTTGATTATGCCATTGACAACGAAAGAAAATACGCACTATTTACAATCATAAACAATCACTTCAAAGGTGAGAATGTCGATCCCGAAGGACTCGACATCGATTTGTTTGGTTACCAGCCAGCGTTCGATACATTCCACACAAGAAGCCTAATAAAAATCCATGACGGATGTAACAATTTCTGTTCCTACTGCTTGATTCCTATGGTAAGAGGCAGAGCTACCAGTCGTAACGACAAAGACATTTACGACAACATCCGCAAAGTCGTTGACCATGGATTTAAGGAAATTGTTTTGACAGGAGTGAATATGGGTCGCTATCAATATCAAGATGTCAATTTTGAAACATTGATAGAAAACATTTTAAAAATAGATGGTGATTTCAGACTAAGAATTTCATCTATTGAGCCAGACAACTTCAGCGACAGTTTCCTTCATCTTTTTGAAAACGAAAAGCTTGCGCCACACATGCACATCTGCCTACAAAGCGGAGCAGAGAACACATTAAAAGCGATGCGCCGTCATTATACCGCGGCAGAATTCAGAAAGATGTGCGACAGAATCAAGACTGTGATTCCTGATTTCAATATCACAACAGACTTGATTGTAGGATTTCCAGGCGAGACGGAAGAAGACTTTTTAGAAAGCGCAGATATGTGT
>JAZRNQ010000024.1:0-8079 GCA_045648285.1 Bacteroidales bacterium
TTATTAGACGAAGGCTGTCTGACAAATGATGAAATAGAAGAGATTGCAAAGTTCGCAAAGGAAAAACTAATGATTGATATTCCTAATTTCTTCAAGACATACAACGAAATTGAGAAGATAGACTTCCTTTACAGCAAGATGAACCGTCCGATGAGAATATGCGGCATGGTGAAAAACGAAGGCGAGCCTGGCGGCGGTCCTTACTGGACAAGAAACAGCAATGATGAAGTGTCGTTACAAATCGTCGAGTCATCACAAATCGACCATAAGAACGAGAAACAAGAAGCTGTATTCCAATCAGCCACACACTTCAACCCTGTCGATTTGGTTTGCGCAACATACGACTTCAGAGGCGAGCCATTCGACTTGAATGACTACATTGATTATAACACAGGATTTATCTCACAGAAATCTAAAGACGGTAAAGAACTGAAAGCGTTAGAACTTCCAGGATTATGGAACGGAGCAATGGCCGACTGGATTAACATTTTCGTCGAAGTTCCTATCATAACTTTCAATCCTGTCAAGACCGTCAATGATTTGTTGAGAGACAAACATCAGGAAAATTGAGTTAGTGATTGAGGAATTGAGGGTATGAGGAGTTGAGGAGCTGAGGGTGGAACGCCCTAATTCAATTCATAATTCACAATGCATAATGCATAATTAAAAATAAAGCCTCAGAATTAATAAAACCTCAGAATCTCAGAAAAATATTTTGAGATTTTGAGGTTTTGAAATTTTGAATTTCTAACAAAAAACTACCAAATAAAAGGTATCACTTTATATCTTACTTTTTGCTTGTATTCCTTATATCCTATTAATCCTTCTTCCAAGACTTTCTCTTCGTTATTCATTCTGACTGCAATTATTGGAATATATGCTAACATTATTGCAAATGAAATAATTGAACCTAGAATCAATGGTATCGACAAAAACATAATGAGTGTCGCTGAATACATCGGATGACGAACGACACCATACAATCCAGTGTCGATTACTTTCTGATTTTCTTGAATTTCAATAGTTCTGGAAAGAAAAGCATTCTCTCTCATGACTTCAGCATATATCAGATATGAAAGAAGAAAAGCAGCAACACCAATACATATCACATAATCAGGCAAGGAATGCCATGAAAAACGGAAATTCAATCCTGCTACAACAAATGCCGCTATGAACATTATTCCCGACAATGCAACGACCCATTTCTGCTCATTGACTTTCTCTTTGGCATCGAGGCGTTTCTCTAAAAGCTTAGGACTTTTAAACAACATCACTATCCCCAAGAAAAGCATCGGGACAAACAAAACCGCCACAAACAACCAAGCGTTCCAATAATGAAAAGTGCCGGCTGGTAAAAACAACAATACTCCTATTGCTACAAAACCAGCAATAACTTTCTTCAAAGCTTGTAAAAACAAATTATTTTTCATCACAATTCATTTTAAACACCCAATCCTGGAATCATCATTAAAGTCGGGGCATTTTTATTTCCGAAAACGTTGAAGTTCATATTAACAAACAACCTCACCTATTTCATAAAGATATTCTGGTGCGAAATCGGCTCCATTCTCCCACTCTATTGTATTAAATCTTATACTGAAACTTTTAAAATAATCTGTATTTTTCAATGGAACAAAAGCTTCACCATTTAATAATGATGATAAGTCAACAATCTTAACGACGTCATTATTAAACCATAATTTGATTTTATATTCATTCAAATACTCAGCTTTTACTACTTCCAAAAACATATTATTTCATTTTAAAGGTTCAATTTTTTCAAGAATCTTTCCATTTTGCGAGCGACACCAATTTTCCATCAAATCATCACGATGTATTTCCAACCACTCTAATATCAATTTCACTGCTCTACCAGGCATTTCGCCTTTAACAACACCATCTTTTATATTGACTATTATTTTATAATCTCCATACCATGCATGAAAATGCGGAGGCTGATGGTCTGAAAAGTTCATCAATATAAAAATTCCATAAAATCTGCAAATTTCTGGCATATAAATGTATTTTTAAAGTTTCATATAATTTTGATTATGATGCCAAAATTATATAAATAATTTCAAATACAATTTGATTTAAAAGAAAAAGAATAAATATTTTTTTAAAATTTCACAGTTTTTCCATATTTTTAACTATTCCTGTTAATTTTCATTTAATTACAATAAATTACGTTAAAATAATTTTGAAAAACATCTAAAAATATTTTCCTTTTGCAATAAAATTTGCAAAGATTTTTTTTAAAACAATAGCGGAATAAATCTTAATTTTGTCGTTATATTTTTTACAATTTATTTAAAATTATTCAAATGGTAACATTTATAGAAATAATAGCAAACCTCATAATCATCGCATTCATGATGATTATCATCGGTTTAATAGCTTTAATAATTTCAGGCATCGCTCATCTCTTCGGTGTTAACTTCAAATCGTTTTTCAGGAAATCATTATGGTTCACACTCCTTGCTCCTATCCTGTTCTGCTACGGATTTTTCATAGAGAGAAACCAATGTCAAGTCAAGAAAATTGAAATAGAAAGCGATGAAATTCCAGCGTCATTCAATGATTACAAAATAGTCCAGATTTCCGACCTTCATCTTCATTCTTTTAAAAACAGAGCAAAGACTTTGCAAAAATTCGTTAACGAAATCAACGAGCAAAATGCCGACGTTGTGGTTTTTACTGGCGACTTGGTTTCGTATGGTCCGTGGGAATTAGACGGTTTAGACACAATCCTTTCCAAGATAAAATCCAAAGACGGCGTATATTCTATTTTAGGCAACCACGACTACAGCGCGTACAGCAATTTCCCGGATGCAGTTCAATGGAAATTTGTCGAGGAATTGAAAGACAGACAGTTCAAAATGGGATGGAATTTACTTTTAGACGAAAGCGTAAACCTAATTCGCGGCAACGACACAATATCTTTAATCGGAGTAGAAAACATCTCGACACACAGAGCCTTTCTTTCTTTCGGAAATCTTAAAAATGCGACGAAAGATTCTTCTGGCGATTACAAAATTCTGTTAAGCCACGACCCAACACATTGGGAATTAGAAGTCAAAGACACGCCAGAAATCGACTTGATGCTCTCGGGTCACACCCATGCGATGCAGTTTTCAATCTTAGGTTGGTCACCGTCGTCGTTTATCTTCGATGAAGTAGCAGGATTGTTTCAACATAAAAATCAATATTTATATGTAAATATCGGATTAGGAGAGACACTGATGAAGACGAGGATTGGAACGAAACCGGAAATTACGGTAATTAAGTTGATAATGAACAATGTAGAGACACATTGAATGTATCATTCCTTAAAACCTGAATTTTACTGAAAGAAAGATTTCCATCGGTCGTATCTCATAGATAGATTCCACGATAGAAAACGCTCCCGAATAATATGAGACGTACAATTTATTGTTGAAAATGTTATTGCATTTTAACTCAAAATCGAGTTTGTATTTCGGAATGGAATATTGATATGACGCATCGAAATAGACATAATTCTCTCCAAGATGCGAATAAATCTCCGAGTTCAAAGTGATGAGATGGTCTCTGTGAGGAAAGATGTTCAGCTTGCAATAATGTCGCAGATAATTAACATCGCTTTTCTTGACATCTTCGCTAAATGTCTGTATGTTATTGAAATTAAATGAATAATTGAAATGCGCCCAGTGTTTAATCGTCACCATCATATTCGGCATTATGCTCGCTGAAATATTCTTGTTCTCGACAAGACTTCCGTTCAAGATGTTATGCCGCGTGTTGTGAAGAAGATTGGCTTTCAATCCTATCGTCGTCTTTATCACTGAGATGAATTTCTTGACGTTAAGATTTATCACATGATAATCTGAAGTGTTCGGACTTTCAATCATCTGAAGATATGAAGCTCCGTTTTCGTCGATGTCGTATTTATAAATTATGTCGGAATTTCTGTGCTGATATGTGTACGACAAGGAACTGTTTATCGCATAGAACGGCTGGTTGAAAGTAAACCGCACGTTGGCTCTTGTCAAATCGGAAACCGACATCGGGGCTATCATCGTAAAAAGACTCTGATAATCACTCAGGACAGGATTGTCGTAATAATTTTCAAAGTTGTCGATATTCTGCTCATACTGACCGCTGGCATTTATCTTGAACATATTATTAAATTCATATTTAAAAGAGAGCTTCGGATTGAGGAAGACCTTCGTAAGTTCCTGCTTTTCTTCGCGATTGTTCGTCGTGGCATGATTCAAAGAAAGAGGAAGGTTTAAGACAAATGTCGCTCTTCTCAGTTTGTATTCAAGTCTTGAACTGAAATATGGTTTTGTATATGTATGATTCACATCGTTTATTAACGAAATGTGACCAAGTAAGTTTTCATGAGGAAATACTGCAAGATTTGTCTTGACCTTATTCTGATAATGACTGATTCCCAACTTGCTGCTCATGACTATACTCCCGAATGTAAATATTCCGCTCAACGCTTCATTTGTAAAAAATCGCTCTTTGTCGAAATGCTGACTTGTTTTCTGATAAGGTTTTCCTACATTGAAAATCTCTTCAAAGACTCCAGGCTCTACATTCAGAGATTCAGGCAGATTGTCGTAAGAATTATACGACACGAAATCCAAAAGATGTTTGCCTACAGGAAACAACACGCGCAGGTCATTCGCCACTGACATCGCCTGATTGTTAAGAATCTGATTTATGTTTTCGTCATTATTCAAAACATATCCGTATGATTTGTTCCATCGTTTTGAAAATTCGATTTTATCTTTCACATAAGCCTTCTTGTCGTTTCTGTCGATAGCCACATCGCCTTTCAGGTAAGAGTCATAGATTTTGTTATTTATCGTTTCCGTATATGAAATCGTATCATTTGGAAGGAAATATGTGTTTTGTTGTGACGAATTTTGTTTTTGCAAATCATTGATATAAGAGAGATTGACTCTCATCTGTGTCGTCTTGCTTATCGGAGCGAGTATGTTGAAATTTGCGAGATGCGAAGTATTGTCCAAATATCTGCTTTTCTCTATTAAAGGAATCGGCGAGCTTATTATCGAAAGTTCTTCATCTGCATCGGGGGCCTCTTCGTCCGCATCTTGATAATAGCTTATCATATTGTTATTCAGAAGATCTTTACCGATATTATTACTTTGAAGAGAAGCCACCATCTGCACTTTTTCAGAGAAAAGCATCGGCGTGACATTGGCGTTCCACAGCAAAGGATAAGCTCCTATTCCAAGTTCTCCGGAACCTGTGACAGTCACGTTTTTAGAAAGTTTTATATTAAGAGAAGCACGTTCTGTTTCAACGCGGTCTTGTAGTAAAGCGATGGGCTGATGGTTTTCGTAAATCTCCACCGACGCCACCGACTGATGCGGCAGGTTCTTACTGATGGTAGCATATTGCCCGTCCATCAAGTCCATGCCTTCCACATAGAATTTCTGTATCGGCAGTCCTTGATATAAAATCTGACCGTTGCCTTCCACTTCTATTCCAGGCATTTTCCTCAGCACATCTTCAATGCTTTTATCTTCAAGACCTACAAAAGAATCAACGAAATATTCCACAGTGTCGTTGGTCTTTTCTATAGGTCGTGCCATCACGGTAACGCCTTTCAACTCATAGACTTCTTCTTTCAAAACGAAGTCGATTGTTTGAGAAGTGTTTGTAATACGTTTTGTTATTTTTTCATAAAAAGAAGAATTAGTCTTTATGTCTAAGCTGTCTGCCGGAAGGTTGAAACTTATTTCATAGTAGCCGTCGATGTCGGAAAAGCCGTAAGCCATTATCAAGTCGCTACCAATATTATGAACTAAAACGCTGACATTTGGAATAGGCTCGCCGGCAGTATCAGCAAGACGACCGCTGATTACAGTCTGCGACTGAACTTTCATACTGACTAAAATCAATATGAGGAATAATATCAACGTTGATTTTTTCATGTTTTCTATGTCTAAGGACTAAAGACTAAAGGCTTTGTCCAAGATTATTTTTATTCCTAATTCAGATGTGTCAATGTTTGTTTATTTTATAGGAATCATTGACGCGTCTATACATTTATTTCCTATCCAATTCTATCGGATTATTTTTGGACTTTTCATATTCGATAGCTTTTTGAATAGCCTTATCATTGGATGACATGGTAGTTATGCTATGTGATATTTTGTTTTTATCTTGCAACTTGAAGAATTCTTTTTTTGTTGTTGGAATTTTTTCTTCAATGACTTCGTATATCATCATTAGTTCAGATGGCTTCTCTATCGAAATGAATTTGTATGAATAATGGTCTTGTGTATCTGCAATATTTAAGATGAGACCGGGAAGTCCACAGAATTTATAAGGACCGTCACTGATAGGAATCTCCATAGTGAACCAGGCTTCCCAGATACGACCTCCGAAATCACATATCGCTTTCTGACAAGCATAATTGTGAATGGTATCTGTTTCGGAAGTTATCTGCCAATTGAAATTGTCGAAAGGTTCTTCATATTCATACATTCCATAAGAAAATATATGATCTATAGTGGTAACAATTCTTTTTTCATATTCCTTAAATATATCGAATTTATGAACTGATGGCATATATTTAGAACGATACTGTCCTGTCTGCATTAGCTCCAACAACAAGCCCTCATCTCCTAATTTTTTTCGCTCCATATCATTTTTAAAAGCATTGTACCCTCTAAAAGAACTGATATTGTTATCTTTTCCTATTGACAACATATAATCATCAGTTCGATAATATTCCATATGAGTGGTATCTTCTCTCAACGTAAGTTCATACATCACTATATATTTAACAGTATCATGTATATGATGCTGAGGTTTCCACCATTGAGCATTTGCATTGAGCACAATCAAAATAAGAATTAATAATATTGATGACTTTTTCATAGAATAGAAATGATATAAAATTAAAACACTATATATATCGGGTGGAATTTCCCACCCGGTTCTAATTAACATATTTTTTCGTTTGGTTTCTTTTGCGAATATAATGATTCAAAAAGCAAAAGTCAAGAGTTTTTTTTATTTTTTCGGGGCAAATTTCATTCTATCTTTTTTTATATTCTTCGCAAAATATTTCTTAAATTTGTCGTTACATTATATATTTAGCGTTGAATATGAAAATGAATAATTTAGGTATTTTTAAGAAGACATTATTAATAGGTGTTATCGGTTTGTCGTTGACATCTTGCCAAGAGAAAATCGTACCACAGAAAAAAGCAGAGACTATTTACAAGACTCTCACTGTAGAAAAAAGCAATCAAGTTTTAAAAAGCGGTTTTGCAGCTACCATCAACGGTTGCCAGACCGTCGAGGTTCGTCCACAAGTCAGTGGTATGATTACCGACATCCGCATCAACGAAGGTGACTTCGTACGTAAGGACTCAACCCTTTTCGTCATAGACCAGACTCCATATAAGGCTGCATACGAAATCGCATCAGCCAACGTGATGAGTGCCGAAGCTAACCTCTCGACAGCACAGCTCGTTTTAGAAAGTAGCAAGGAACTTTTCGAACAAGATGTCGTCTCTGAGTTCGAACTTATGACAGCGCAAAACAACCTCGCTGAAGCAGAAGCTAAACTCGCATTGGCGAAAGCAGAGATGAACAGCGCATATAACAACCTTTCATACACGATGGTGAAGTCACCTGTTAACGGTGTCGCTTCAATGATTCCTTATCGTGTAGGAGCATTGGTCAACAGTAACATCAGCCAACCTTTGGTTACCGTTTCCGACGACAGCAAGATTTTCGCATATTTCTCTATGGCAGAAAATCAGATGCTCGACCTCATACAAGAATACGGTTCTTTGAAGGCTGCTATCAAAGACATGCCTGCTGTTGAACTCGTCATGAGCAACGGCAAGACATACAAGCACAAAGGCAAGATTAATGCGGTTAGCGGCACCATCAGCGCAAGCACAGGCGCCGTCAGTTTCCGCGCCGTATTCCCAAACCGGGACCGCCTTCTACGCGACGGCGGCAGTGGAACTGTCATAATACCTTCTAACCACGAAGACTGCATTATTATTCCACAAACCGCGACATTCGAGTTACAAGAAA
>JAZRNQ010000025.1:0-2821 GCA_045648285.1 Bacteroidales bacterium
CATGAATGCATATTCATCATCTTTACATTTCATAGTGTTATGATGCAAGTCGTTCCAATATTTTTTTGTAAAATCATTGAATTCCACGCCATCACATTCTGACTCCAAGGTTCCGTCTTTCTTGAAACACTTAGGTTTTCCGTTAAGTTCTTGAAATATAAAATTAGTTTGATTATACTTCTCCGACAGTTCAACACCTAGTTCAAACAATTTATGCAAATCACCGACTTCGTCATTTTTGTTAAAATGATGTATGCAATTAAATATGACAAAACTCTTTTCATACATATAATCTTCCTTATCAGTCTCCATAAGAGCATAAACAGGCATATATGCATATTTCAAAGACTTAATCTGGGAAATCATTTCACGGATTCTTTCAATATTCAATTCGTTATCTTCATAACTCTCACACGGACTTACGATTATGAAACCATTTGCAGAATATTTATCGAAGACACTTTTCGCCATATTATCGTTCATGCTTACAAGCGGTGCATTGTTAAAAGTATCTTTATAATCGTTTATAAAATTTCGTGATTCATCCATAACACTTGTATTCATAATGGAAGTTGTCGAGAATATATTTTGACACTTCAGTTATTTTTTCTTCAGATTCGATTTTCATTTATTTTTATGTCAACAGACCAAGAACTTTTTACTATGAGTAATTTTGTTCAATGTTCGCAGTACATTATCGATGCGTTAGGGATTAGAGCGGCAGCCTTTTGAGCGCAGCGGAAAAGATATAGCGGAAAGCCCGATGGCGAAACCGGAACGCCCAAAAGAATTTGAAAGCTGGAAAGTGAGAGTAAAAAGTTCTTAGTTCAATTGCCTTAGTAAAAAAATGATGTCAGGAAAGACATCTTTCTTACTATCAATCAATAAGATTATTCATCTCTCAAATCTTTCCACTCACCTTCAGCCTCATCACGATCCCAAGCTCCAATGTCAAAGAGATAAAACTTATTTCCATATTTAACCATCGGCGACACACAATCTTCCCAGCAGGTTGTCACATCATGATCCGTAATGTACAATTCAAGTTTATCAATGTCAAACTCTTCATCTTCGTCCAATTCAATTACGCCATCATAACTTGCGCCATAAATGGTAGATGTATCAGTGAATATCAACTTACCTGCACATGCATTACATTTACGACTCATTATAATATCTGTAACAATACCAGGACTGATGGAAGAACATTCAAATTCACTCCAGTCAACCTGTCCATCTTCATCTCTATGTTCGTTCTCGTATTCTTCGAAATCTTCCGATTCCCAGTTGTTCAACTCGTTTTGAATATCTTCATCTATTATTTTTTTAACGTCCTTTGGTAAGAGACTTGTATCCAATTGTCGTGGGTCAGCGCAAAATTCATTGACAGGTGACACCTCGCCATCGAATAACTCTTCACCGTCCTCGTCTTCAACTCTCACATTCACTTCTTCATCATCACTTAGATAAACGATAACATCTTCTGCAAATGGTTCTGCATCATTATCCCATAAAGCATCAATTACTTCTTCAGCATCAGCATCGTCATCAAATAAATCCACATACTTTTCATCACTACAATCAAAAAAACGATACAAATTACCCACCTTCGGACTATTGATAGTAATGGTAACTGTTTTTTTCTTTTTCTCTGTATTTGCTGTTTCAGATTGCGTTGCTTCGGATTCACCAACAACTTCAAACTCATAACCAAGTTCTTTTACTTTTGCCATGAATGGATCGAAGTAAGTCTTTGGGAAATATTTCCACACGAACACTTTGCTTCCTCTTACGTCGATGTCGTCGCCTTCGCCGAGGAAGAAGTCACCGCCTGCTTTGCCTTCATAGTCAAGAATAGCCAAGGCCTGTTCGCGTGATGCAACCATAGGAACCTTTTTATTAATATCGAAAACTTTTTGTAGGTCTTCGAGCTTTGCTTCTGGATGCTGGTCAGCATAATATCTTACGACTGCCTGACAGAAACGATTTTTCATGGTATATTCTACACCGTTGAAATGGTATGTAACCTTGTTTTTTGACTGTTCCATAACTTTAAATTTTAATTGTATTTTACATCTTTTAGGTTTGCAAAGAAAAGTATTACACTCCCATATTCAAAAGTTCTTTTTGGTTCTTTTAAAGCTATTACTATATATAAAAACACGCGTCGATGCTTATTACATCGACGCGTGTTTTATTTTAATCTTTAACTTGTTGTCTTGTAGTTATGTGTCTTTACAAACTCTCCCTCTCCGTTTTCTCCAATATCTTCAAGCCGCCATTCTTTCCAGCGACAAACATAGCGAATGTCTGTCCGTCAACAGTCAGCTCATCGAGATATAACGACTGACCTTCTATAAAAAACGAGCATATGAAAGTACTGTTTTTCTGCAACTTGGTATTTATACAATCTAATATCTTAAAGGTATCACCTCCAAGATATTCAGCAATACACTCTCTATCTGGATTCCAGGTGAAATAAACCTTCTCCCCTACTTTTAAATTCTTACTATGAATACATTTCTGCAGAATCTCCTCCGACTGCTCATTAGGTTCTCCGTTGTTACAATTCACAAAATCATCCCAATCGTTATATCCAACAAATCTCGCTAAAATTGACAAAGTATGAAAGCGAACTGTATCGTAGCCATCGATGTACCCCCAAATTCGTTTCAACGTACTTTCCGAAATAGTCTCTCTGCATCTTTCATATATAATTCCTGAAAGATATGTAAAATCAGTAGGAGTCTTTATCTTACGAGGAATAGAGTTCTCCACCAATTGCCTCAATCTGATAATATTATTATTACTTTTCATACAC
>JAZRNQ010000026.1:0-18121 GCA_045648285.1 Bacteroidales bacterium
GAAATGAGGATTAGACTGAATGTATGGTTGAAGGCCAGCACTCTTGTCGAAGTGCTTGTCACAATGGCTTTGGCCGGTATTCTTCTGCTTGCCGTATATGACGGATTGGAGATTCTCAATAGTGGCATCAACAGGATTGATGATTCCGATGATTATGAACGTCTGGATTGGTTGGAACATTTTGAGATTCTGGAGTTCCGTTGTGACAGTGTAAAGAGAGTCGGGAATGCAAATGTGTTTTATCTCTGTGGTGAACCGATAGATACGCTTGTGATTTATGGATTTTAAAAGAACATTCTTCTCTCAGTTGCAGACTCTGATCCGTTCAGGGCTGAGTTTCTCGCGTGCTTTTGAATTGATAATAGAAGGCGCAAAGACCAAGGAAAAGGCATTGTATGTCCGCATATTTGATGAAGTCGTTTCCGGCAAGGAACTGTGGCGTTCCCTGGAAGCGGACAAGGCTTTTACTGAATTGGACAGAAGTGTAGTACGTATCGGTGAGGAAACAGGCCGCCTTGTGGATGCCCTTGAGTTTCTTACGGACTATTATCAGAAACGTGAAGAACAGAAAAGGATGGTGACAAGTGCTCTCAGTTATCCGATAATAACCTTGTCGATTGCAGTTATTGTCCTTGTATTTATGCTTCTGGTTGTGGTCCCGATGTTTGAACAGGTATATGCAAGGATGGGAGGAGAATTGCCGGCAATAACACGACAGATAATCGGGATGTCTGAGTCAGCCCCTGCCGTACTTGGCATAATGGTTCTTTTGGGTCTGTCAATGTATGGAGTCTGGCATATGTTCGGATCTTCAGATAAGTATCAGAGCATTACTTCAGGGATTGTTATGAGGTTACCTATGGTGTCGGGACTGATAAGAAAATATCAAGTGTCCCGTTTCAGCAGAATAATGCATCTTCTGGTCTCTTCGGATGTCCCTATTCTTCATGCTCTATATCTGATGCGTGGAATCATAACCTTTTACCCATATCGACAATCAATCGAAGAAGTCTGCCGGATGATAGAGAAGGGCCAGACATTGACAGGCGGTATGGACAAATATGAGAATCTGTACGGAAAGCGTTTCCTTGTATTGCTGAAAGTTGGTGAGGAGACTAATTCCATTGAACAGATGCTTCTGACACAGGCAAATGACACAAATGCCGAGCTCGAACACGAGATCAAACAATTGAATAACATCGTCGAACCATTCCTCATTCTTGCCATAGGCATCATTGTCGCTTTCGTTCTGATTGCTATGTATATGCCGATGTTCAAGTTGGGGATGACTATATAGTTCTTAAAAATTAAGCATCCTACATCTATACTTATATGCCGTAATATACTGCTTCTTGAGATCGTCTGACAGGAATGACTTCTCGATAAGTTCTATAGCCTCAGGGCTTGGCTCCTGGAACATCTTTATCTCCTGTTTGATCACTCTGTCGGTTAGGCCGATTCTTCTGCCGAACTCCACGAAGTCATCATAACTGATGCTATGGGTGTCTGCTTTGCTCATTCCCTCCTTGAACAAACCTTTGTCAAGGGCGAATATGCGTGGCTCGTAAAGTTGGAGTGATGTGTTTACAAGGTCGTAGGCCGGTGAAAGACGGTATTCTCCGTTTCTCTCTATGAGGGAGAAGTTCTTCAGGTGTGCGTCGTCGTTAAGGGTTACGAAGTTGAACAGTATGATCCTATAGAATCGTCTGATGTCGATCAGCGCTGCCTTTACATATTTATGTATGACCTCGGCACATTCCTCGTAGCTGGCCTTCTCATATTTGAAGTTCTTTCCTCCATTGTCTTTGCTCCAGCCGAGTAGCGCAGCAAAGTCCTCCTGCTTGTATTTGCCTTCCGGATGAACATCAAAGCGTCGGGTGATATATGCGGGCTTGTCATCCTCGAAGAAACACAGAGCATTAGGGGCGGTCTCTATGCCGTAGACTTGAGATGCAATCTGCATTGTGACGTGTTCATTTGCCGCGCAGTAATCCCTGTTGATGATCTGATAGCCAGTCGGACGCGGCTTCAGTAGATAGGTACCTTGTTCTCCGTCGCGTGTGTATCTCAACTTGTTATCTTCTCCGATGATAACGGAAAACTTCGGCTGAGCTCCTGAAAGGGAGATACGACCGATGTTCTTTATAGGCTCACTTGATCTGCCGGCCTCGTCTTCAGGACTCAGACCGGGAAATATGTGAGAGACCTGAACACCGTCGAAAAGCGCTTTCACTGCTACTGGGGAATATGTATTGAATCCATCCTTTAAAGTGGACGGACATATATTCAATGTCTTCATCGCTCGATTGGTTTGACTGTTATTGCCCCGATAGTATCTGTTCCACAGGTTGCCAGGAGAATGCCGAAGTCATCATCCGGATCAATCCTCAATAGCTGTGACTGAACCTGGCGGTTCTCGCCTTCGGAGAGCATATTTGCGAATGCAGGGAACAGATATGGAGAGGTATGTGGCTCGCTCTGTAGTGGCAAAGTAAGACTGACCGGCTCTGCATTGTCTCCAATGAGATATGCCTTGTCATAAGTGAATGTGAAGGTCCTGTTGTCATCTTCAGTTAGCAAGCCGCATCTTATTCCGTGCAGATAGATTTCACATTGTCTCATAGCTCTGCTGTCAGTTTAAGTCCAAGGACGTTACATATTGCCAGATAGGTCGAGATCTTCGGATCTCCCTGCCCGCGTTCTGCTGCTACAACAGTGTTTATGCTGATTCCCGCAAGGTCAGCCAGTTCCTGTTGAGTGATCTTAAGAGCTTTCCTGCGCTCCTTGATCTGTGTTCCTAAAGTTTTCATATTCCCAATACACTGGTAATTTTAAGCAAAAGTAGTGCTATTAGATGAGAAATACAAGAAAATCGTAATGGGTTGGGAATTTTATCGAGATTGGGCACTGCGAGGTGGTGTATTTTGGGATAATACCAGTGGGTTGGGAATTACTAACGCGCCGTGTAAAATCAAGAAGTGGTGCGATTATGATAGATATATCATAATATCTTATCTGTTTGAACTTGTCCTACTGTGGAACTTAATTCTATATATCGGATGCACACTGTTTGGAGTATTCTTGATTATGACCGAAAGACTTATTCGTTCTCTTGACTACAATCATTGGATGTCTTTATCTTATAATAGGAGAATACTTCGGAGAACTTAAAAGTCAAGCATCCGGTGCCGATACTTATATGCTGTGACATACTGCTTCTTGCAATCGTTATATAGGAATGACTTCTCAATAAGTGCAATTGATTTGTATCTTGGTTCCCAAAGTGTCATTCTTTTCCTTGTTATGAGTTTATCTCTAAGCCGGATTCTTTTAAAGCATTCTACCAATCATTGGAATCGGCCCCTTGAGTAGGGAACTAACCCTAAACCGATGAAATCGACTATAATTTTAGTATTTGTTGCAAAATAGTCTTGTTTGAAATTAATAGATTGCCTCGACCATTCATTTTTGGAGTAATAATAATACCATCACTCTCACTAATATTCATATAGGCAACAAAGTAGTTTTGTCCATTGATATTATATACATCTTGCTCTATATGATAAATAATTGCAGATGCATACCCATAATCTGAAGCAGGATACCCCTCAAATTCAATTTGAGCAGTCATGAATTCGTGTATGGTATTTAAATATGAATAAGGAATATATGTACATACCTTCATTTCTCCATCAGAGTCTATTATCACAGTAGCATCAGTTTGAAGATTCTCGGGGAATGGAAATAAATATGAGCCACAAAATAAAGCAGTCATGATAATAGTTATAATTAGAGTCCCATACCTAATGATTACAGAAGGATTCATATCTATTATCTTCCTTGTTTTCTCGCTGCGGATTTCAATGTTGTCAATCTCATCCATAACTAATTTCCTAATTCAAGTTGGTTCTTAACTAGATTATAATATGTACCATGTTTCGCTATCAATTGATTGTGATCTCCTATCTCTACGACCTTCCCTGAATCTAAAACAACTATCTGATCAGCGTTTTTTACTGTACTGAGACGGTGAGCGACAACAACAACCGTTCTGCCTTTGTAAAACTCATGTAAGTTTTCCACAATGACACGCTCATTCTTTGCATCAAGAGCGTTTGTTGCTTCATCTAAGAAGATGAACTGAGGGTTCTTATACACTGCACGCGCAATAAGAATACGCTGCTTCTGACCTTGACTCAAGCCAATGCCATCACGACCAATTTTTGTATTATACTTCGATGGTAAACTTAATATAAAATCCTTAATATTAGCAATCTCAGATGCGCGGACTAATCGTTCTTCGTCAATGTCACTATCATTCACTGCAATATTTCGTGCAATCGATTCTGAAAAGATCACTCCATCTTGCATAACAACGCCACACTGTCTTCTCCACCACTTCAAATTGTATTTATCACTACTTGCCCCTGCTATTATAATTTCCCCAGCCTCTATTGGGTAAAAGCCTAAAAGTAATTTTATTAGAGTAGTTTTACCACTCCCGGATGCACCTACAATAGCAGTCACTTTACCATCAGGGATAGAAAATGATATGTCCGTTAGCGTATAATCTTCAGAATGAGGATTATACTTAAAATCGACATTCTGTAAAATAATTGAAAGTACATCTTTATTACAGAAACTCAACAATTTGTTTTCGGAGGCGTCCTCATTATTACGTCCATGTATTTCATTAATACGTTCTAAGGATATTTTTACATCCTGTAACGAATATATAAATGCCATCAATTGCTCTAATGGAGAGTTTAGTTGTCCAACAATATACTGAATAGCAAGCATTGTTCCCAGAGTAATATTTCCTTCAATTACAGATGCCGCCGCCATAACGGTAACTATAATATTTTTAAGCTCGTTGATAAATATACTACCTGCTTCTTGAGTTTGCTGTAATTTCATAGATTTCATTTGAACGTTAAATAAATCCACTTGAACATCTTCCCACTCCCATCGTCTCCTTTTTTCGCAATCCTGTAGCTTGATTTCTTGCATTGTAGTTATAAATTGATAGGTTTGATTTTGATTAATAGCTTGTAATTCAAAAATCTGATAATCCAGCACCTTTCGTTTCGATAGAAATATTGCTATCCAAATACCATACAAAACACTACCAATTATAAATACAACAAATATTAGTTTATTGTATATTAACAATACAATGCTGAATACCACAAAACTCAATATACTGAATATTGTACTTAGAATTTGTGAAGTGAGAAATGTTTGTATTCGTCTATGATCATTCATTCTTTGCATTAAATCTCCCATCAACTTAGTATCAAAGAATGACATTGGTAGTTTTAGTAACTTTATGAAAAAGTCACTAATTAACGATACATTAATTCGCATTGATATGTGCAGTAGGAGCCATCTTCGAATGAAATCGGTTAGAGTTCTTGCAGCAACAATTATCAACTCACCTATAAGAACCAACCAAATAAAGTTTATATTTTTATGAGCTATTCCAACATCTACAATAGATTGAGTCAAAAACGGCATTATAAGCTGTACGATACAACCTAGTAATAGACCAAGTGTAATTTGCAGAAAATATCCACGATACTTTGTGACATATTTCGCAAAAAAACTAAACGAGCGGTTCTCTTTATTCTCATCTTGAAATGATATCATACTGAAATTTTCCATTGGATTTAGGAGCATAGCTATTCCTTTATCCTCACCATTTGATCTTGTACAAATCCAATGGTGAGAAAATTCTTGTTCCGTATATTTTACATGCCCTTTTCCTGGATCTGCAATATAAAACTGTTTCTTTGACTTACAGATTCTATATAGTACAACAAAATGCTTTTGATCCCAATGTAATATACACGGCATATTACTCTTATTAAAATAATCTTTTGTAACTAGGCCAGTCCGAGTGTATAGTCCTAATTTATTTGCTCCATCACTAATAGCTTTTAAAGATATTCCTTCAGATGTTGAATGGCACAACTCATCAAGAAAAGCTAAAGAGTACTTTTTCCCATAGTGCAAACAGATTGAAGCTAGACAAGCAATACCACATTGCATAGAATCTTTTTGCCTAATTAATTTAAATCCCATAATAGCAGTTTTAATTTACTCCTGTTGTTTGGTCAGTAACACTTAAAGTTCTATCTCGTTTTACATTCACCTTATTTCCTGCTCCAAACGAGTATGATAAACCTATCCCGAAAGCTCGTGCTGTAATGTAATTGTTTTGTGTAGTTATAATATCTGCCAAAGTAGTTATTGTTTCACTCTTTACGTATTTGTTAAATGGTGAATTTGCTATTATTGTAACATTTAATCTTCCTTTCAAGAAACTTTTGTTCGCATAAAAAGAATACATATATGTAGGACTGTCCTTAGACCAAGGACCAGGAGCAGTTTTATATATGCCACCATTCATGCCTATCCGAAAATGTTTTGGGAGTAGAAGATCTAATGATGGTGCAAAACTATAATAGCAGTCGATCTGATTTAGATCAACATCCATGGACCTATCTTTAATCTGATTGACACCAAATCCTCCATTCACTGATAGCATCAGCCACTCTCTCGCATTCCATTCCATATTCATTGTTACTCCCACATTTTGTCCTGTACTCATATTTCCATAGGTGTAAATAATTTTATTATCATCCCCCCAATCGTTATAACTGTGAATTATATTATTTGTATGTGTATATGATATGTTTGTGCTAAATGACAAATTATTAGAGCCATTAAAAAAATAACATAATGCAATGTCGTTAGAGTATTGTGCTTTAAGGTTTGGATTTCCTTTGCTAATAGTGTTGCTGTTCGGATTGCTGACAAATGGATTTAGCATTTGCACAGTAGGCCTTGTTATGTTTGTTGAGTATGTCAGGTATAAAGTGTTTTTATTATCTGGTATCCAATATACTGATGCAGATGGCATAAGATAGAAATCATGATTATTAAAATCATATGTGCTATCTTGTGGTAAATGCATCTTAAAAAAATCATAGTTAAATTGCAATGCCGCCTGTATCATCAAACGTTGTCCTATAGTTCCAGAATAACTAACTGTTCCATTGACAATATTGTTATGATAGTTCATTGATGACAGTGTCTCCATCTCCGACATATTCACAGAGCGAGTATCTCCAATACGATATATGTCCTTCAGCGTAAACCTTGCGTAGTTCCTGTCGTTAATTTTCCACAAATGAGAAAATAGACCGTAATGTTCTTGCATACCTCCATCCGTTTTTTGGTATGTTTCAGGTATGGTCATATCTTCTAAATAGTGCCGCTGCAATAAATGTCTTCTGTCTGGATTATAAGTAAAATGGTATCCTACAGTAATGCGCTCGTTATTGAGATCATCAGCTGAATAATTTCTATACACGATGTTAGCTTCAGCTGTTCCTGCAGTAAGTTTACTGATGTTGTCTATATGCTCCATATTCGGTAATATTTCATATGAATTATTCCACTCACGTCCTATTGTATTTGTCTCTTTTATTCGGCCATGAGCGTCCGCATACAGAGTGTTGAGACTATCAATCTGCCATTTAATCATAGCTCTTACTGTGTGCGTATGCCAATTACCGTTACTCAGCATGTGTGTAGTCCAATGTTGATCTATATTATTCTCTCTAGCTGGTATAAAATAATCAATCACTACAGGTTGGTCTCTTTGACCATTCAGTCCATAGTCATATGTGACGGATGCATCTACATCCCCCTTTTTAAGCATGCCCAGAAGATATCCATTCGCAGTTGGTTGCGTATTAGCGCCATTTCCTAAATTTACGACATAACCATCCACTAACTCCCTTTTAGTAATAATATTGATGATGTAACGTTTTACAGAAGGCCCCATCATATCAGTTGGAGTCGTTATTACTTCTACCTTTGATATTTCTGATGCTGGCAAAGTCTCTAAGAAAGCCTTCGGTGATGTTTGAGCCATCTCGTAAGGACGTCCATTAAGATATAGGCTATATGAGGACGATCCTTGTACTGTAATTCCACCATTAACATCCACCTTAACAAAAGGCACATAGTTTAATGATTGCAATGTGTTTTCCTCTTGAGCTCTTTCATTTGCAGACATCTTATAGATAAATCCATTATCTGTGATTGATGTTAATCGCGTATGCGCAGTAACCATTGCGTCATCCAACTTAATAGCATTAGTCGGGATAAACACTGCAATAGTATCATCCGTTGGGTATGTTTGTAAATAGATACAGTCAGAAACTATATCCCATATTGTGGCTTTGATATTTAATGGGAATTTATGAGGCTCAAAGCAGAATTCGCCTTTGTCATTGCAAAATGTCCAATCCATTTTGTCCGAGTACTCTATGATAATAGTGGCCGATGGCACTACCTCTTTAGTTGTATCGTCTATAACAACTCCTTTGATTTCTTGTGCCTGGACACCGATCCTAAGACAAAGCAGCAATATGATAATCACCCCTCTCATAAATCGAATTTATTTTAATCTATTGTTAAGCGATTTCAGAATTTCTATAGCATTATGACGGTTTAAATGGCAAGTGAGGTGATTCCTATCTTGCTTGTGCTTATAAAAAGAATATCCAGTAGCAAAGCATCCACCTCCACAAATATATTTTACATTACATTTAGAACAAACAGGGATATCATCAACAGTTAACATCTTACTGTTATAATTTAGAGATTCTATTGCGGTTGTTAACAAATTGCCCATTGAAAGTTCATCATAGTGGAGACTTTGACAAGGAAAGACATTGCCCATTGGATCTATGCTGCATGTTGTCTTTCCCGCACCACACCTTATGCGTGGAGAATCCAGCCTTCTTATTTCTGAATTTTTATGTATGAACTTGTTATTTTCATAAATTTCATTAATTGATGGCATAAGTTCTATTTCTTCCGCTGACTCGGGTATTAGTATTGTTTTATCAAATGACATATGATTCTCTAAACAATATCTTTCCGTCTTTTCTATTTCTTTACTGTTTTCACAAGTATAAACAGAAGCCAATGTTAATGCAATATGAGGATAATGCCTCTTTACCCATTCTATATTATTCTTAAATATCTCTGGTTTAAACCCCACTCGTTTACCTTCAGAGTCAAGACTATCACAACTGAGGGAAAGTTCTGATAGATAATTGAAAATGTTTGGTTCAGCAATAGCTTTATAGTCAAGTGTTCCATTGGAAATAGCCGAGAGTACAACTGACGGCTTTTGGGATTTAATATATGTTGCTATTCTCGCAAAACCATTATGCAGGAAACATTCCCCACCTGTAAAAATGATACGTTTTGCATATGGTAATACTTTGTCTATAATCTGTATCCATTCCTCAGTAGTCATATCTTGTTGATAGTTGCGCCTAATGGATTTATTATAACAATATTGACATTGTAGATTACAACGATATGTTAAATGTATATAGTATTCCGTCGGGAAACTATTTGTTTCTTTTTTTGTATATTTTATTCCCTCACAATTTAAAAGATTATGATTTTCAATCCCCAATATAGCATTGTGAATTGTTTTGCGTTGATTTTCAGGGAATTTGGAAACTAGATACTCTGTATCTTGATATGTATACACAAGATCCAAGAGGCTCAATTCTAATCTTGTGAGCCTTGCGCCTACATGCTGCAAAGAGTTATAGAATACATATTCATCATTGTCAACTTCTAGGATAATAAATGCTGGGTTACTTTCTAATAAATATTTCATAGGTAAATAGATTGAAGTCAAGGAGGGGATTGTCCTCCTTGACCATTGAACATTAGCTGATTACCTAACTGGCTGCATCTCTGGACCTGATATAACAGTACCTTTCTTTACTCCATCCAATGTGCCAACTCCGTTAGGGCAAACTTTAGGACAGGTTGATATACAAATCTCTTTCTCTTCAGTTTCCGTGTCAATAGCAAAGAGATTTTGACCTCCAATGACTTTGTCAAGCATTAAGCTAATTTCTTCAAATTGCTCTTTCATTGTTTTGTTGTTTTGTGTAGTACCTACTCTATAAGCTTTTCGGCATTCGCTCCTTTTATCAGTATGGTCTGAACTTATATATTGCCGGCTTTATAAAGTCATATTGACATTATTCTTATTATCTGAAAAAATATCCTTCTGCATAACAAGCGACGGACATAATAACGATGGAATAGTATCCTGAACCACTGGTCGAAAGATAGACAGTTGGCACAGTGTCTGTATTGACTGAGATATAGTCAACCAACTGATTTGATGAATCGATTATATATACCTCAGTTATACCCATATCTGAAATGTTAACCTCGACAACGCCAGTTTCGGTATAAAGATATGCATCAATAAAGTGGTCTACGGATCTGCCATGATCTTTCAATGCGTCGTGGGTAGTGTGGTCGATAGGGATTCGAGTCTTGGTAACTTCGTTAATAATAGCATTGTTACCCATTGCATTGCCAAAGCTAAAGATTAGCAACATCGTTAAATAAATAAATCTTTTCATAATGGTAGTTGTTTTGATTGTTTGATGTTGCAAAATTACGCATGCATAGTTTCAGTAAAAAATATAAAGTTTCAGTTTGATGATTTATAAATACTTGATAATCAGTGCTTGCAATAATTATTTTGGCACAACACTTTCAGTAGTTTCAGATTGGATTGTTTCGTACTGATATCGCAGGTAGTTTCCAAGATTTGTATCATTGGGAGCAAGTTTCAATTTCTGGCGGATCATACTACTATGGTTGTAATGATTACGATTGTTGGTTATAATGCCGATTTCGTTACCGCGGAGCCCAAGAGTCAGAAGACAGCAGTAATTAAGTTCACTACGGGTCAGTCCAAATGATTTCAGATAGTCAGCAAACTTGGTATTATTGGTAAGAAACGCCTCTTGGACGTCAATGATGAAATCGTTGCGAGTTGATTCAGCTTGTTTAAGCTTTTGTGCAACTTCAGGAGTAATGAAAGTGCTGTCCGGAATAAGAGGGATGATAGTTTTCTCGAGCATCAGGTGCCGCTCACCTAGAAGCGCGAGTGTAGAACGATCCATTATCCACGAAGACCGAAGGATTTTAGATAAGATTTTCAGTTCTAAGATGAATGTTTGCTGGTCTGTCTTGCTCATGATGTTTGCGTTTTGTTAATGCAAAATTATTTAGCAAGAGTTTCAACAAAAAAAATAGAGTTTCAGATTTGAAACTCTATTTGATTGATTGTCAATTACAACAAGAGAAACTTTGGAGCAGAATCGCACAAAGTTTCATATAAACGATTATTCGCTGAGTGATTTGACAAGTTTACGAATGTATATGCCAAGGTTGGTGTCGTGTTCGGAGATGCCAAGTTTTTCTCTGACCTCGCTACTATTATTATAATGGCTTCGCATCTTAATATATGCTCCGACTTCTTTACCTTTTAAGCCGAGGGCATATAGACAGCAGTAGTTAATTTCCCATTCCGTAAGTCCTTTATCTTCAAGATACTTTATAAATTTAGGATGACTACCGGCATAAGCAAGGCGATTTGAATCCATAAACTTCTCTTTATCTTCAAGCAGTTCCTCCATTTCTTTACTTGCTTTTCTGTCTATATCACTATTGTCTGTAATATATGCAGTGAAGAATTTGTTTAAAAGTTCAAGTCTTCTGGCAACAGCATTGAGTGCTTTAGGATCTAATTCTTCATTTTGTTTTAAAAGAGCATTGAGGTTGTCACGCTCGTCTTCCATTTGTGCGTATAAGAGTTTATACCTCTCGGTTTCTTTTTCTGCAACGATTTTCTCCATTCTTGAGAGACGTAAGCGGCTATTAATCCAGATTGCAATAAGAATTAGGATAGAAACAATTGTTGCAAAGATTGCAATTAATTGTTTCTTCTTTTCCTGTTCTTTTATTGTAGCCATTTCTAATTGATGGCGTTCTTCTATAAATTGTGTATCTTGTTCAAAGATGATAAGGTCAAGTGAGTCGGAGAGAGCCAAATAATGTTCATAAGCCGCCAGAGCATTCTTGTAGTCTTTTTGAGATTTGTAAATGTCTGCCCACATAGAATAATATTTGGCTTCTTTGATACTATCACCATCTGGTTTATGGTATCTTTCCATTGCCATCTGTGCATTATCATAATCTTTAAGAATAAGGTAAGCATATGACACAGAGGCCCAATCAATAAGCGTTTTGTCAATTGATGAGATATAATCATCTAAGATTTTACTTAGTAAATTGTCTAATGAGAAATTTATGCAATATGAAAGCATCGTTGCATAATAACTTCCCTCAATAGTTTTGTCAACTTTTCCTAAAAGTGATTGACACTTATATATATAAATATCTGCCTGAGATTTCTCTTTTAAATGGCAATATGCATTTATTATTCGAAGCAAGCACTTCATTTGATTATTAAATGAATTTGCTTGCGTGTAATATTCAAATGCCTGTTTGCTAGTCTCTATGATGGCTTTATGGTCATATAACTTATAGTACAAAGTTGCTTGTGCGTAATAACATCTTGCAATTGTATAAGAATCGTAAGCTCTATTCTTGTACTCTGTTGCTTTAACAAATGCCATCATAGCGGATTCATCATCTCCTCCATTCTGATAAATTCGTCCCTGATAATAAAAAGTTCTTAGTTTATCTGTATCGGATCCGTGATCTTCATAATAGTCAATAGCTGGCTGCAAGACTTCAAAGTCAGTCTTATCAATATAATTCTTATCCAATGCCATTGACATATATAGAGCATACTTTGCTCTTTCTTCATCTGAAGACAGACTTTTTACATCAATTGCCTCCAGTACAATGAGAGCACTGTCCGGACGCGACTCTATATAGTTCTCAATGCCGCAAATCTTTTCCCAGTTGTCTGAATGACGCTGGCAAGAGAAGAAACAAAACGCGAAAAGTATTGGTAAGAGATATTTCATAATCGGTATTCTTTCCATAATTCATTACAACAAAGGTAAACAGTATAAATTTCATCTGCAAAAATATCAATCTTTCAAAAGTTTCTTTAGCATATTTGAGAGTCAATGAATTAAGACAGCCCCTGAAAGAAAAATCTTTCAGGGGCTGGGAAAAGTTTCAGTTTGTCGATATTGCCAAACTAATAGATTAGGCCTTGGTAATATTTATTCCCTTGTATTTCTCATTTATTTTATCGGCAATATTGTTATATGTAGTAGCGGCATTACTGATATGATCATAGATATCATCATCCTTATTATCCGTACTTGCCAGTAATGATTGAATGGCAGATAATAGTAGATCCATTGCTTTTTTAATTCGATACTCACTGATTTTGGGCTTAAAGGTTACATTGCTAACAAATACAGTGCGTAGTTTGTTTAATGCACGATCTATATAGAAGAGGGCCTCACTCTTATTATATTCAAGTAATACTTTGTCATTTGGAGTATTGTCTGTCGCAATAATATATGACAAGTATATCAAACCTGAAATATCGAAGTCAAACTTTGCTTCCAATGCCTTACCTTCTTGGATTTTTAATTTCTTAAAAGCCTTTTTATTTACAGAGCAGAAAAAGTCTTTAACCTTATGCCATAGATAAAATATGAATTTAAAAACTAGCCACCAGAACAATAATAGCAGCAATAGTATTATTGGGATTAAAAATACGCAACAATTGTCAGTTTTGTCAGCTATGTGTCCCAGAAATGTGGTGCCAACACTCATAGCAGCAGATAAGATGCTCTTTATTACGGGTTCGTACCTATCTCCATCTGCTTCCTTTTTCTTTTTATATATGTCAAGCTCTCTTGATATCTGATATCGTAGTTGAGCGTTTTTTTTATAATATTGACTATCCATGTTAAACGCATCTATTGTTTTTACTCATTAACTCATCATATACTTCTGTCTTAACACGAGGTGGTAAATGATCATAGTTATTATCAATAAATGTGCAAAAATCATGCATCATTCTTTCGCGACAAAGATCACAAGATTGAGCATTGACGCAATGCATACATTGTGCCTGGCAGGCTTTCTTTACCTCGGGACTTTCATCCACAAGTTTCGTTAGAGCTTTAAAAATAATTACAGAATTGTAGGGTATGCGCAAATTCTTGTTCACTAAACCATTGCACTTGATAAAAGATCTGATCTGAGTCTTAGTAATTGTTTGTCCAAGTTCATTTTGAATCATTCTAATACCAATTTTCAAAGGGCTTTCTTTACTCTTAGGGAATTGATCCCTACTATGAAGCCCTAGCTGTATTGTTGCATACTCTACATTATACATATTGATATTCATTGTTGCTTCGATCTTAAAATATTGTCTCCAGAAGAGAAGGTTTTTTAGTTTGTCTGCTGTATTGCACATGGTTGTTAAGATATTAATAAGGTTATTTACTACTAACAAAGATAAAACACAAATGTTATTTAATCAAATTTAATCGCCTTACAAATATGGATTTTAACTGTTGATATTCAATAGTTTAGCATATTTGTTGCGGCTTCGATTCTTACAGCGCGAACATTCGAGTCTTTAGAATATTATGAACGCATGATGTTAGCTAAGAATAACTTTGCTATTATAACTGTGATCTCGAACACATGTATTCTAAATAGTTTCAGTGATTGCAATGAGGCTAGCGTCCCGCATAATCCGCTATGAACACAATATGTGAATTTTAATATAACTTGTATTTCTGTGATTTTTAAATGAATAATTCTGTTTAGCATAATATCTGCGTTATCACTTTGAAATGATGACGTCGGAGTAGATTGTTGTAGATAGAAGATGCACAGAAATAAAAAAGTTTAAGGATATGTTGAGAAAAAGATATATATTTGTGTTGTTCAAAGAGAAATTGAACAGAATAGACATACAACGTTTTTGCTGTCTGGCTCGATCCTCATTCACTACATCTAATTCCGATACGTGCATGACAGGCAATTACGTCCACAATTCGCGTGGGCGTATCGGCCTGTATTATCGGAGGAGTAGTGACCAGAGGATATACAGAGACGATGGCGTCCACGCTTTCTTTAGTTAAAGTATTACCTGTAAATATTAAGGCGGCTTTGGAACAGATCCAGGCCGCCTTGTTGTTGAATTGTGTGTTGTTTAGGTTTTGTCATTATAGGACCGGAATGTCTGTAATGACAAAAATATGAAAATTGGGTCAGTTATACAATTTATTCAAGAGTAAACTCAGCGTAGTAAACGTCTCCAGATATTGTGGTGATAGTCATATAATAGTTACCCGCAGTGAGGATGCTGTCAATGTCGATAACAACATTACCCATTCCTGTGTCGATAAGTTCTGCTACCTGGCCGCCAGTTGTGAGGTTCTGAACTACTACTGTGGCTGCGCCAAGGTTCTCGACGAAGTCAAGGTTGATTGTGCCAGCTGCATAGTAGGCGAAGATTGGGGCTTCGAGGGAGCGGTGGAAGTTGGTGGGTTCTTTTTTGACTGTAATCGGACGATAATCCGAGGTTTCTGTCTTCTCGTTGTCAGGTGTACTTGCGCCAAGATTAAGAGCGACACCTGCAGCAAAGAATAAGACGATGATGGCTATTATACGTTTCATTTTGGGTTAGTTATAAGTGAATTAATCACTGCAAATTTAATCAATGACGCGCTTTATTTGATTAAATTGCTCAAAAAAGTGTCTTACAAATTATTTTTGTAAAGCATTGATATACTATGTTTTACGGATATATAAATACGTAGCCTTTTCTTACACGTCCTCTATAATGCCGTTTATTTGGTTCTTTGAAGTAAATTTAACTATCTGACGGTAATTGCATCAAGAATCTCTTGTTTTACATTTTCATCTTTCAACTCGACAATGACATCTTTGATGCGAGATTTCTTGACGTAGATGTTATTTGTAGAGTCTCCTGTGAATATACTTATGGCTTTTGCAGAAAATCCGGCACACAGATAGCATAGTAGTCTATAATCCATATCATTAAGCCCGGGGAGGTGAGTTCTGATTGTTGTCATTATATTTCCTTTGTACCTATTCACAAAGTTTTCTAACTGATGGATAGACTTTTTATCTGAACTCAGTCTCTCGATTTCCAAGCTGACTTGTTTGTAGATGGCTTCCATATCCTTATTACAGACGTGAGTCTCGTAGTATGTGCTTGTCAGTTTGTTGAGAAGTTCATATTGCTTATAGAACATTTCAGATATATATCCTTCGCTAGTTTTAAGTTCAGAGCCAATTACTCCAAGATTATTGGAGATGCTTTCTATCTCTTGACATTTTTCCATAAGAGTTTTCTCCAGATCGGTAGCGACCTCGATATAACCTAACATCTCTGTGTTCTTTTCCCGTATTTTCCTACGGAAATATACTATTAGGCAACATACTGATATATATAGAATGAGAATAACAAAGTACTTTTGCGTCTTATGCATCTTTACACTGAGTTGCATATATCTATTCTCCGCTTGTAAGTAGTCGTTTTTAATTGATAGCAAAGGCAGTTTCAGCGCAGTTGCAGTTATTGCATCCTGTTTGCGAAGCATCTGTTCATGATTATATAGAGCATCAGCATAGTTCCCTAACTGCTTTTGAACACGATACTTATAATAGTAATGACTAGCAGTATCTACGGAGTGTCGCAATTGACCATCTGCTTCATTTAGCATATTTATGGATGATGCATTATTCTGCTTAGATAACTCAAATGCACGAATTTGAATCATCTGAAGCGAACTACCACAATAGTCAGCGTATATACTATTGGTAATACTTGCGATTTTAGTCTCTTGGTCTGTTTCGTCATATAATGTAATTAGGAATTCAAGAGCTTCTTGACAGAGTTGTACATAGTTATTCTCGTAAGACCAGGACATAACTTCTGATAATAAATCTTCTGCTATGGTGTAATCTTTCAATTCTTGATATACCTGACCGATATTTAACTTAGCGAAATACTTATGCGCAGTCTTTCCTGCCAATTCATAGTGTTCTGCCGCTGTGTTAAATGCGTCCAAGCTTCTTGGATAGTCATAATACTTTTGATGAAGCATTCCAAGTTGAGCGTAAAGAAGTCCTTTAATGAACTCATCATCTATCTTATCTATTAATTGCTCGGCTTTAGTATACGATAGCATAGATGAAGCATAATCACCAGCATTATATTGGATGCGACCGAGATAGTAATATGCTTTGAAGAGTCTCTCTTTGTCTCGTTTGCCCTCGTAGTAGTTTACTACCTGAGTCATTAACGAATCATCGGTCTCATCAATATAGCATTTGTCTTTGGCTTGAGCGTGGAGAAGCGAGTGGTGGGCCCAAATGCTTTTGTTATCAAGGAGAGACGTGTCGAATGAATCAAGGATCGTCAGGGCGCTATCAGGCCGTTCGTTAATGAACGTCTCAATATCATTAAGGGTGTTGTGGGCGTCTTTAATTTTGCCGCAGGAGATAGCGGTCAAAGTGAGGATTAGAATAGTGATAAGTTTTCTCATATAGCAGATAAAGTATGTTCTCGGTTATTTATAAAGTCACGCATCTACAGCATCTTGGTGATACTGTAGCATATCTGCGCGTGTAACAAGTAGTCGAGAATATTGTTACCTGCATCAGGGATGACAAAGTTAATCATTCAAAGTTTGACCTGCAAATCTGCCGTCTTTCATTGCACGATGGAAGTATATTGTATATCAGCCATTTAAGTTTGTGATGAAGATTAAAGTCTTTCGGTGGTGTTAAAAGTTTGACAGTTGCTATTTGTTCAGGGCTTTTTTGAGTTTATCCAATGTGCTCTGGAACTCGGTATCTATGATTGGTATGACTTCTTCTATAATCGGTAAGATGGTACCTTGATACATTATCTTGAGCGAGGCCAGCATTCTCCGTTTTGGTTGAGCTGATATGTCACACGTTGCTTTTATCTGCGAAGCGATGGTTTCTGTATCTTGCACCAGAGAGTATATATGTCTGTATAGTATGTCCTCAGAGTCGGTAGTGCTGAGGTGACGGACTTTTGATAAAAGCCCAGTGTATGTGGAGAGATTATCCCAGGAGCGTTTTAGGCTGAGGGTCTGTGAAAGATAATAGTCTGTTACTTGGGATGCATTTATAGTGTTGATGCCGTTTTTTATTGTAGCGATGTTTCTTTCTGTGTTGACAGAGTTTCTCCTGATTGTAT
>JAZRNQ010000027.1:0-68012 GCA_045648285.1 Bacteroidales bacterium
GATATTTATGGAAAGACTGCCGTCGTTCAGGCTCAGACTGAAGGCATGGCTCTCAATGTTAAAGTTATCGCTGATGCTTTGATGAATATTGATGGCTTGAATTTAAATTCCGTCTATAACAAGAGCTCCGAGGCGATGCAGCGCATGGGAAAAGATGCCGTGGAAGACGGTTATCTGATTGGTGAAAGTTCTGATGAATTTGTACTTGAAAACGATTCTAAGTTCTTCGTTGACTGGGAAGGCGGCCAGAAGACAGGTTTCTTCCTCGACCAACGTTTCAACCGTGACTTGGTGAGACAACTCGCTAAAGGAAAGAATGTTCTCAATACGTTCTGTTATACAGGAGGTTTCTCGGTAACAGCATTGAGAGGCGGCGCGAATAAAGTCGTTTCTGTCGATTGTTCAAAGAAAGCTATCGCTGCTTGTGAAAAGAACATAGCTCTCAACGGATTCGATGTCAATGCAAATCCTAGTGTCGCTGAAGATGCTAAGCTATTTCTTCAGAATATGAAAAAAGGCGAGTTCGACTTGATTATCCTTGACCCACCGGCATTTGCTAAGAATCATAAGTCGCTGCATAGAGGTTTACAAGGTTATAAATTTATCAATAACGAGGCGATTAAGAAGATAAAAGAAGGCGGACTTCTGTTCACTTTCAGCTGCTCGCAGGCCGTCGACAAGGCACAGTTCCAAAGCATCGTGATGGCAGCCGCTATCGAAGCAGGACGCAAGGCTCAGATAATATTCCAACTCGACCAGCCTGAAGATCATCCGGTTAACATTTATCATCCAGAAGGTGCTTACCTGAAAGGATTGGTTTTGAAGATTGATTGATATTTAATGAATAATGTATAATGAATAATTCTTCATTTTTCATTGTACATTATACATTATACATTATACATTATACATTCTTCATTAACCCTATCGTTTTTGTCGTTGAAAATCCTTCGACTAATTCTATTGTCTCTACTTTTCCACCTTTATTGATAACGATGTCGTAGCCGACTATATCTTCTGCCTTGTAATCTTTGCCTTTTACAAGTACGTCGGGCTGAACACGTTTGATTAAATTATATGGTGTATCTTCTTCAAATAACATTATCGCATCTACAAATTCCAATGCTGCCAGCACCACGGCGCGTGCCTTTTCATCATTGACAGGTCGCGATGGACCTTTGATTCTTTTTACAGAAGTGTCAGTGTTTAAACCGATTATAAGAACATCGCCAAGGTCAGCGGCTTTAGAAAGATATTCCACATGTCCGCGATGTAAAATGTCGAAACAACCATTTGAAAAGACTATTGTCTTTCCTTCCTCACGCCACAAATTCAGCTTCTCTTCAAGAGATTTGTCATCTAAAATCTTATCGTAAATCTTTTCTAAATGCTTCATGTTAATTAAGTTATTTATAAATTTTCAGTTTTCAGTTTTCAAATTTCAATTTTATTTATCGGTTTCCTTCTATCAATAAAGAACATTAAGACGTAAGAAATAACGCCTGTTACGAGATAGAATATCATCTGACTAGTATGATTTATAGTGACAAATGAAACCGCAGCAGCTTCTGATATTCTGTAAAATCCGTTTAATAAGAGTATTCCGATGAAGTGATAAACGCCCATTCCGCCTGGAACCGGAGCCACTACGCCTAGTGTAGCCAATCCTAATAAAGTGATGGCTTCTGTCAGTCCGAGATGCGATGTTTCTGGAAGCATATAGAATGGCAGCCACGTCATTACGACATAAAATCCCCAAATTAATAATGTATAAAGTATGAATAAACCTTTCTTTTCCATGGTGAAGATACTCTTGATACCATCGAGGAAACCATTACAAATTGATGCGATATTTTTGTAGATTTTGTTTTCTGTTATTATCGATTTTTTCTTTTTGAAAATGAATACGATAACTGCGATAAACAATACTACTGCAGATATTGCTCCAATTCCTAAAACGACATTGTTTTTTAATGATTCTATCAAAGGATTAAGCCATGACGTTACCAGACTTCCGAGCAGATTCCATTGACACACAACGACTAATATCGCCATTGCGAAAAGAATTGCTAGGTCGAGGACGCGTTCTGAGATGACGGTTCCGAATGACTTGTCGAAAGGTATGTTTTCTTTTTTAGTGAGCGTTCCGCAGCGTGTCACTTCGCCGAGTCGTGGGAAGACCGTATTGGCGAAATAAGCTATCAGAACAGACTCGTAAGTCGTTGACACTCTTGTTTTATATCCAAGAGATTCTATGAGTATATTCCATCGTAAGGCTCTGAAAAATAAAGATATTCCCAGACATGCCAGACTTAGCAACATCCAGGAATATTTGGCAGTCTTGACGTAATCCAAGACTTCGGTGAAATTTATTTTTCTAAAGCAAAGCCATAAAAGAAGAACTCCCAATAAAAGGAAAACTATATATGTCAGTGTATTGGAAATCTTCTTGTTCAATGCTTTTTTGTTTTATGAATTATAAATTGTTACTTACAATAATAGTTTTTACAGACGCCATGCACGAAGACTGTTGTCTGTTGACTGTTGTCCGTTGACAACGAAATCATATCTTATTATTCTCTTTAGGGAATACGATAGAAGGTTTATGTTTTTTAGCTTCTTCGAAATCCATTGAGCAGTAAGAAACGATGATGACGAGGTCGCCGACGTTTACTTTATGAGCTGCTGCGCCGTTGATTCCGATGACGCCAGAACCGCGTTCACCTTTGATAGCGTAAGTGCAGAGACGTTCGCCATTTGTGATGTTATAGATATCAACACGTTCGTTTTCAATTATGTTAGCTGCATCTAACAAATCTTCATCGATAGTGATGCTGCCAATGTAATTAAGGTCGGCTTGTGTTACTGTAGCGCGGTGGATTTTGGATTTGAGAACTTCAATATTCATATTAAAAAATTCTAACGTTATCAATTAAGCGGACTGGACCGAGTTGAAGAGCTACGAAGATACGAGCGTGTTCACATTCGTTCCAGTTATTTATAGATTGTAAATTTATTTCGTCTGTGATTTCAACGTATTCCACGTCAAACTCTTTGATTTCTGCGTATTTAGCGAGAGCATATTCTCTCATTTCTGCAGGTGACATCGAATCTTTTTTAGAAACAGCGTCGTTGAGAGTAGCGAAGATTTTAGGAGCTATTCCGCGTTCTGCTTCGTTGAGACGTACGTTACGGGAACTCATTGCGAGACCGTCGTTTTCTCTGATGATTGGACAAGGAACAATCTCGAGATTCATATTCAGATTGTTAACCATTTTTTTGATGATTGCGAGTTGTTGGAAATCTTTCTCTCCGAAGTAAGCTCTGTCAGGATTTACTATTTCGAACAATTTGCGAACCACGATAGCCACGCCGTTGAAGTGACCAGGACGACAAGCACCTTCCATGACTCGTTCGAGATCACCGAAGTCGTAGTGATCTTCCACTTTTTCAGGATACATCTCTTCGACAGAAGGCATGAAGACAGCGTCGCAGCCTGCGTTTTGCAGTTTCTCGATATCGAGTTCTGGAGTGCGAGGATATTTCTCTAAATCGGTTGGATTGTTGAACTGAATTGGGTTTACGAAAACGCTGCTAACGACAATGTCGTTGTCTTTTTTAGCACGATTTATCAATGAAAGATGACCTTCGTGAAGCGCTCCCATTGTAGGAACGAAACCCACTTTAAGTCCTGCGTTATGTTTTTCTTCTACAAAACGTTGAATATCAACGATAAAATTAAAAACCTTCATCTTGTGAAAATTCTTTATTGTGAAATATAAAAATCCCACAAAGGTAATTATTTTGGCAAAATAATAAATGTAAAATGAAAAATTAATTATTGACAAAAAATCATTATTTTTGCAGACGAAATTGGCTAAAGACAAAAGTCTAAAGTCTAAAGATAACTTTCAATATTCAACTTTCAATTTTCAATTTGAAAACCGCCCCTATAGTTCAACGGATAGAACGAAAGTTTCCTAAACTTTAAATCTGAGTTCGATTCTCGGTGGGGGTACAAAAACAAAAAAGGCTGCTGATTAGCAGCCTTTTTCCGTTATAACTTATAACTCACTTTGAATCCGTCGTATTTTAATCTGTTGGATTGTATGTGATTGTACGCTGAAAGTTTCATGACATATCCTGTGATGCCAGCTCCAAGTCCTACTACTGTGCATAAAAGTGCTGTGTCAACAGATCCGCAAAATGCAGCCATACTTGTAAAAACACTGCCAGCTATAATCAAAATATCACCCGACAATGCTTGACGTGCATATTTGTCTAGATAATAGTTTGTCTTTGCTAATTGCATGCTCGTGGCTTCGTATTCAGCCGCTAATTTGTCGTAGCCTAATTTTGGAGTGCTTTGTAGTTCGCTTGTCTCACCTGAATTTTGCTTGTCAACAATAACATAATCGTTTTGAGAGATCCCTATATAAGAGAATGCTAAAAATAAAATGACTAATAATCTTTTCATGGCTGTAAGTTTTTAAGTTATACTTTTAATTAATTTTCCACCACAAATATTGTATTTATTTTTTATAAAAACAAGTGTTAATGGAGTTTTTTTAATAAAAATCGGGGGGGGTAATACATTGATTGTTAAATTATTATAATCATATCTGTACCTATAGTATGATTGTTTTCATATAAAACATTCGTTATTTACAATAAAATTTTAACAAAAAATATCACAATAGTCTCTAAACTTAAACTTCACTACTTTAACCATTTGTCTTTTGTCTTTGGTTGATTATACCCTTTAAGGTATAATATTATCTTTTATTAATAATTTATACCCGAAAAGGTGTAATTTTTTTTGATTATTTTTGTATTTTCAAATTCTACTTATTAAAATGCGCCTCATCACAACTCCGAAAATATTAAGAATGTTTTACCCTTCATTTCTCTGGGAAATGCCAAAGGGCGAAAAGAAAATCTATCTCACCTTCGACGATGGTCCGCATCCTACAATAACTCCGCAGGTACTTGAAATCTTAAAGAAATTTAACGCTAAAGCGACATTCTTTTGTGTCGGTAATAATGTTAAAAAATATAAAGAGACATTCGAACTTATTAAAAAAGAAGGTCATTCTGTTGGCAATCATACCTTTAATCATGAGAAGGGTTTAATCACAAAAACCAAAGATTATGTAGATTCTGTCATCGAAGCAGATGCTTTGATACAATCGCCGCTGTTCCGTCCACCTCACGGACGAATCAGATTCTCTCAAATCAAATCACTTAAAAAGAACCTCAGCAACTTAAAAACTCAAAATCTCAGAAACTCAGAATCTCAGAAACTCAGCAACTCAGAACCTCAGAAACTCAAAATCGTCGCTTGGACTGTGATTTCCTATGATTGGGATAAATCATTAACTCCAGATGATTGTTATAATAATGTGATAAAAAACGCAGGCGACGGAAGTATCATCGTCTTCCACGACAGCGAAAAAGCTGTCAACAATATGATTCCGGCATTGACAAAAGTCCTTGAATATTACACTGATAAAGGATATACTTTTGAAAAGTTAGGAGTTAGGAGTTGTTGAGATTGCTCACTACTCGTAGCAAAAACTTGTAGTCTTGTGGTCTTGTAGTCTTGTAGACTTTTTATATCTTTGCAATTATGAAAAAAATCTCTCAATATATATTCAACTGCCTCGCATTTATTTTGATGCTTAGCTTTATGAGATGCGCTAATGTAGTCTCTCCTTCTGGCGGTCCTAAAGATACTATCCCACCTGTAGTATTACAATCACTTCCTGAAAATCAATCGACTAACTTTCAAGACAAGGAAATACATATCACATTTGATGAGTATGTCACTCTTAATAATCCAAACTCTAATATCCTGATTTCTCCGCCTTTAGAAAAAAATCCTGACTACAAACTTAGTGGCAAGTCGCTGATAATTAAATTTAAAGAACCATTGAAATCTGATGCCACATATTCTATGAGTTTTGGAGAAGCTATCAAAGACCTCCATGAAGGCAACATCTTTAAAAATTATTCTTTCGTCTTTTCTACTGGAGCAAATATTGATACATTAACTTTAGAAGGAACATTGCTTCAAGCTGCTGACCATAAGCCATCTGCAGATTATTTAGTAATGCTTTATCTGGACGTGAATGACACTATTAGCCTCGATTCACTTCCTTATTTGGAAAAACCTTATTATGTTACCAAAAGCGATAAAGATGGTAAGTTTAAACTTTCAGGCTTGAAAGAAAGCAATTACCTTATTTTTGCCTTGAAAGACGAAAATTCAAATATGAAATTCGATTTGCCAAATGAAGGCATCGCTTTCCTGGATTCACTCGTTAATCCAATCTATAATTTGCAATTTGCAATCGATAATGATTCTTTGTCGAATGATTCTGTAAAACATGGAGTTAATAAACATGAGCCTCTTACATTATATACATTTTTGCAAGAAGATACAATTCAGAAATTGCTTAAGAAAGAGGTTGTGGAAGATGGACTCCTTCGTTTTGCTTTCAGTCGTCCAGCGCAGGATGTTAAAATAGAGGTGTTGGAAACCTTGCCAGATACTTTCGATATATTGAAAACATATTCAGTAAATTACGATACTATCAACTGGTATTACACACCTAATAAAGATAGTCTCTTGTTCACGATAAATTATGACACATTAATTAATGATACAACCTTGTTGAGTTTGAAAGCTCGTAAGGCTAATACAAGAAGAGGTAAACAAGAAATAGTTTCTAAATCATTGGAAATTAAGACAAATATTATTTCTGGTAAAATTATTCCTGAACAGGATTTGATACTTTATTTTAAAGAGCCTGTCACTGATATTTCAATGCGCGACACTACTTGGTATATAGTCGATAATGATACAATAATCAATGATTTACATTTTGAAAAGATTGATTCTTTCGGTTTGAAATATAAACTCGACAAGACTTTGGAACCAGAGAAATCGTATAAAATTATTATCCCTGATTCTGTGTTTTATAGTTTCAAAGGAACAACCAACGACACGACGTTGCTTTCTTTCAAAGTGCCTGCTTTATCGGAATATGGAAATATTTTTGTTAATGTTGAAGTACCGGCAAATGTGCCACAAGTTATAGTGGAACTTCTTGATGATAAAGATAAATTCGTTGCAAAACAAATAGTTGACAAATCGAAGAAAATAGAATTCAGATATCTTTCTCCAAAGAAATATAAGCTCAAAGCCATTATCGATAATGACGGTAACGGCAGATGGTCGCCAGGAGATTATTCCAAGAAACGACTCCCAGAAGCAGTTTATTTCCATAAAGATGTCTTCGATGTTAAAGCAAATTGGGACATCGATTTGGAAGAGATATGGGAATTTAATTAAGAAATTCAAAAACTCAGAACCTCAGAATTTTTTGAATTTCTTAGATTTTGAGTTTTATTCAAAGAGTTCTGTTAGTTGAAATTTCTCGCAGTCGAAGAGTCCTTTGTCGCTGAGTTTCAGTTTTGGTATCACGAGCAACGACATGAATCCCATTGTCATAAACGGGTCATTTAATGTAGAGCCGAATTCTTTTGCTAAAGCCACTAACGATAAATAATCACCTGCTATTTTATATCCGTTCTGGTCGGTCATAAGTCCTGCGATAGGAAGCGGAATACATTTATATTGATTGTAGCTCCAAGCTACTAATCCTCCTTTCGACTTGATAATCATATTGGCAGCTCTTGCCATCTCCTCGTCGCTGCAACCAATGACAACGATATTATGGCTGTCGTGAGCCACGCTAGAAGCGATAGCACCTTTCTTCAATCCGAAATTCTTAATGAAACCTAAAGCGATTTTCTTATTCTCATAACGATTTATCACTGCAATCTTCAAAATGTCGTTTTCAACGTCACTGACTAAATTATTATTAACACTTTTAGGTCTGCCAATGATTTTCTCGGTAAGAAGCTCTCCACTTATTGCATTGATAATCTTGATGTTTTTTCCTGTGTCTGCTACCCTGAAATCTTTGATTAATACTTTCTCAGCAGCGAACTTATTTATTGTGTCAGCTTTGTCAGATGCTATCAGTGACTTATAATTTTCAGCCACCAATTTACCATCGATATAAGTCTTTAAGATATTGAAATCGTTGAAGTTGTCGATTATGATAAAATCTGCAGAATCGTTTTTCTGCAATAATCCTACTTCAAGATTATAATGTTTAATAGGAGTTAATGTAGCTGCTTTTATGATATCCAAAATGTCATAACCCAAAGAAATGGCTTTTTTTACGAGTCTGTTGATATGACCTTTGATAAATTCATGAGGGTGCATGTCATCGGAACAGAACATGATTTTGTCGGGATATTCCTCGATGAGCGGGATGAGAGCATCGAAGTTATTGGCAGCGCTGCCTTCGCGAATCTGTATCTTCATGCCTAGAGAAATCTTCTCACGAGCTTCTTGAAGGTTTGAACATTCGTGGTCTGTGCTTATTCCGGCATTGCAATATTTCATCAAATCGTTTCCACTCAAAAGCGGAGCATGGCCATCGATAGGCTTGTCATGTCGTTTCGCTGATTCTATCTTTTTTATAACTTCAGTGTCATCGAAAATAACACCTGGATAGTTCATCATCTCTCCAAGATATTTGATGTCGTCTAAAGAAAGAAGTTCATCCACAGCTGTCGAATCTAGGATAGCTCCTGAAGTTTCAAATGTGGTGGCAGGCACGCAACTAGGTGTTCCGAAATAGAACTTCATCGGAGACTTCTTGCCATTTTCAATCATATATTTAACGCCTTCAATGCCCATGACGTTGGCAATCTCATGTGGGTCGCTGACTGTAGCAACAGTTCCATGAACAAGAGCGAGACGGGCAAACTCAGTTGGTACAAGCAATGAACTTTCGATATGAATATGTGAGTCAACAAAACCAGGCATGATAATCTGATTGTTGTCGTTGTCATCTTCTATTATGTTGATAATCTTTCCGTTTTCAATAAAGATAGTTCCTTTGAAAATACGTGAGTTTATCACATCTACGATTTGTCCGCTTACTTGAAATGCTGAATTGTCCATGTTTAAAAAATTATGAGCAAATTTACTGATTTAGCTGAACATTTCAAATAGGCAATGGTTTATTATTAAAATAAATTTTGGTGTTTATGAAGACGATATATGACTTTAAAGCCTTGACTTCAAATGGAAAAGAACTTGATTTCGAGCAGTTCAGGGGTAAGGTCTTGTTGATTGTTAATACTGCAAGCAAGTGTGGTTTCACTCCGCAGTTCGCAGGTCTCGAAGAATTGAATCAAAAATATAAAAATGCAGGTCTCGTTATTTTAGGTTTCCCTTGCAATCAGTTTGCGCAACAAGATCCGTGGAGCGATGAGGAGATAAGTAACTTCTGCCAAGTCAATTACGGCGTGACATTCCAGATGATGAAAAAGATTGACGTGAATGGTGAGAATGCCTCACCGATTTATACTTTCCTAAAAGAGAAGACGAAAAATATCTTAGGTGATGACATAAAATGGAACTTCACTAAATTCCTTATCTCGGCTGACGGAAAGAAGATAAAACGCTATGCGCCAACTGTCAAACCAAGTAGATTGGAAAAAGACATCGAGGCGATGTTGTTAGTGACGGTTTGATTTAGGGTATAAGGGTATGAGGGTATAAGGGTATGAGGATTTGAGGGTATGAGGGATTCCTCAGTTCCTCAGTTCCTCAATTCCTCAGTTCCTTAAGCCCTAATTCATATCCTTCTTCGTAGAGTGCTATCAGTTTTTTGCTGTCGCGTTCCATTCTGTCGACTTCGACTGGTTTTTGCGGACGGATGACGATGATTTCTCCACGTTCTTCCATGGCTTCTATCATAGAGATTTGTTCGTTGTAAATCCTATTGCGATTTCTGATAGCTTCTTGCATCGCTGGATATTGTTTGTAAAATAAAGAAACGAACTTCATATCCTTCTCTTTTTTACGATAGCCTTTGTTGCGAGTGAGAACCACAACATTATTATCGTAACCTAATTCTCTAGCTCTCATAAGTGGAATAGAATCGGCGATGCCACCGTCTAACATTGGTTCACCGTCGACGTATGTTATCGGGCTAACGAAAGGCAGGCTACTTGATGCCTTCACAATGTCGATGACTCTTTTTGCATCTTTTTTTTCTTCGTAATAACAAGCTTTGCCTGTCTTGCAGCTAGTGGTGACCATCTCGTAATGTTCCTCACAACTTGCTAATTTTTCATAATCGTATGGAAGTATCTCATCAGGGAAAGTATGGAACAGCAAGTCGAAGTCCATGATGTTTCCTTTTTTTAGGAGATGTTTTATTCCGATGTAATTATATTTCTCGAGTAAGTCGATGTTGCTGAATTTAGCTCTGCCTCTTTGGTTTGAGATATAAGACAAGCCGTTACAAGCTCCGGCGCTCACACCTATGGTATAAGGGAAACGGATGCCTTTGTCCATGAAGCAGTCCAATACTCCGGAGGTGAAGACACCTCTCATGCCTCCACCTTCGAGTATAAGTCCAGATTTATTAGTTATGTTTATCATAAGGCGTTGCCATACGTTATATCTGTAACAGCCTTTCAGGCTAGATTGTTAATTATTAATTGTACATTGTAAATTGTACATTATAAAAGCATAGATGTCAGCTTGTTCTTCGATGACCTTTGATATTGGCTTGCCAGCGCCGTGACCTGCTTTGCTGTCTATTCTGATGATTTTTACATTGTCGCCAGTCTGTGCGTCTTGCAATGCAGCTGCATATTTGAATGAGTGAGCTGGAACAACGCGGTCGTCGTGGTCGGCTGTAGTCACCATGATAGCTGGATAGTTTACGTCAGCGCCGTTTTGTATTGTGTGTAATGGAGAATATGCGTAAAGAGCTTCAAACATCTCTTTGCTTTCGTCGCTGGTGCCGTAGTCGCTAGCCCAGTTCCAGCCGATAGTGAATAAATGATAACGTAACATATCCATAACACCTACTTGTGGAACAGCAGCTGCAAATAAGTCAGGGCGTTGGTTAACAACAGCTCCTACCAACAAACCACCGTTGGAACCGCCGTTGACAGCCATCTTGCTTGGATTGCTGTAGCCGTTCTCGATGAGATATTCAGCACAAGCGATGCAGTCGTCAAAGACATTTTGTTTCTGTAACTTAGTTCCTGCTATATGCCATTCTTCTCCGTATTCGTTGCCGCCACGTAAGTTCATCAAGGCATAAACACCGCCGTTTTCGATGAATGGAAGTCTCGATGTTGAGAAGCTAGGATTCAAGGTGATGTTGAAGCCGCCGTAACCGTAAAGCAATGCTGGGTTGTTGCCGTCTTTCTTCATACCTTTTTTATATGTCAAGAACATAGGAACTTTGGTGCCGTCTTTTGAGGTGACGAAGACTTGTTCTGTGACGTAATCTTCAGATTTGAAGTCGAGGGCAGGCGCGCGGAACACTTCGGAAGTATTGTCGTCGATGTTGTATCTGTAAATCGTTGTTGGGAAAGCGAAAGAGGTGAAGGCATAGAATATTTCTTTGTCTTTGTAGTCGCTACTAATGCCGATGGAGCCGAATGTAGGCAAAGCGATTTCGTGTAACATTGTGCCGTCCATAGTGTAGACGTAAGCGTGGTGTGAAGCGTCTTGGTCGTAAGTGACAATCATTTTGCCATCGGCGAGGTTGATGCCAGAGATGACGTTTTCACATTCTGGAATAACTTCAACCCAGTTTTCCATCTTAGGATTATTTACATCAACCTTACATATTTTGCCTTTAGGTGCGTTGTAGTTAGTTGAAATGTATAATGTTCCGTCGATGACATCAATTGGGCTGTAATTATAATTCATGTCGAAGCCGATTTGTTCGAACTTGCCTTTAGGGTCTTGCATATCTCTAATCCACAAGGTATGACCTGCGCCTTGGCCGCTTTCGAACATAAACATATATTTTTCATCATCAGTGAGAGATACGGTGTGGAAGTAGCGTGGCTGTTCTGGATTTTCGTAGAACAGGACATCTTCTTCTTGAGGAGTTCCGAGTTTGTGATAATATATTTTATGGTTTTCGTTTACGTTGCTGAATTCCTTGCCTTCTTCAGGACGGTCGTAAGCACCGTAGAAGAAACCGTCTTTGTACCATGACGCGCCTGTGAACTTAGCCCATTGGATGTGGTCTGGCAGAAGCTGGCGTGTTGCGATGTCCATGACATAAATCTCAACCCAGTCGGAGCCGCTACGTTGGATGCTGTAGGCGAGATATTTGCCGTCGTTAGATTGGAATGTGCCGCTTAAAGCCACAGTGCCGTCGTCCGACAAAGTGTTAGGGTCGAGGAGGACTGAAGGTTCTTCATCTAAAGAGTTTTGAATATAAATGACATTTTGGTTTTGGAGTCCGTCGTTCTTTGAGAAGATATAACGGTCGAAACGTTTTGAAGGAAGACTGAAACGTTCGTAGTTGACGAGTTCTGTCATACGTTGTTTCAAAGCTTCACGGAAAGGAATCTGTGAGAGATAATCTTCTGTCACTGCACGTTGTGCGTCAACCCATTGTGCAGTCTCTGCTGTGGTGTCGTTTTCGAGCCAGCGATAAGGGTCAGCTACTTTTGTTCCAAAATATTCATCAACGACAGTAGCGTCTTTTCTTGTTTCTGGATATTCTTTAACAGAAAGTTTCGTCGCATTATGACCGCAACTTAACAAGGTAATCATGCTTCCCATGATGATAAATTTAGCTTTAGTATTCATACAAATATTGTTAATAATTGACGATGTGATTTTTTTACAAAGGTATTAATTTATTTGTAAAAATATTAAATTTGCAGACATAAATGTTCCAACAATTTCTTAAAAATGGTTTTCAGTAGCAATATATTTCTAATATATTTTTTGCCGGTTTTTCTTATATTTTATTTCATAAGTCCTAAGCAATGGAGAAATGTTGTGCTTCTCATGTTTTCTTTGGTGTTTTATGCTTATGGTGCGCCTGATTTTATTTTGTTGCTTGTCGGTTCTTGTGTGGCGAATTTCTATTTGGTCAAGCTGATGCATAAATCTAAAAATGTATTGACGAGAAAAATATATTGTGCTGCAGCTATCGTCATCAGTCTGGGGTTGTTGGTTTATTACAAATACGCTAATTTCTTTATTGAGAATATAAATCTTTTGCTTTCAGCTTTCGGCTCACCCACAATCACATTCGCAAAAGTATTGCTTCCGATAGGAATCTCGTTTTTTACTTTCCAGTCAATAACTTACGTAATTGATACTTACAGAGGCAACAACCAGCCTATGGATAGGCTTCACGATTATGTCTTGTATATCATGATGTTCCCTCAGCTTATCGCTGGTCCGATAGTGAGATATTGTGATATTGAACAGGAGATTCGTCACAGAGATTACGATTGGAATGAGGCTCTTCAAGGTTTCTATCGTTTCATAATAGGTTTGTCAAAAAAAATCCTTATCTCCGATGTCATTGGGATTCAAGTCGACAAGATGCTAGCTGGCGATATTGCAATGATGGATTCTGCCACGGCTTGGATTACTATCGTGGGTTATACTATGCAGCTTTACTTCGATTTCTCAGGTTATTCTGATATGGCGATAGGTCTCGGCAAAATGATGGGATTCCATTTCCCTGAGAACTTCAATAATCCATATAATTCATCAAGTATCACTGAGTTCTGGCGCAGATGGCATATCACGCTCGGTGCTTTTATGCGTAACTATCTCTATATTCCTTTGGGCGGTAACAGATGTTCTAAACCAAGAATGTATTTCAATCTATGGATAGTGTTTTTACTATCAGGATTCTGGCATGGAGCGAATTGGAACTTCTTGATTTGGGGCGCATATCACGGAATTTGGCTCGTATTTGAAAGAATGGGTCTTAAGAAATTTTATGAAAAAATAGGGAAAATACCAAGCGTGATAATAACATTCGTTATTGTATTAGTTGGCTGGGTCTTCTTCAGAATAGAAAGTTTTCACGATGCCACTACATTCATTTCCAGAATGTTTGCCTTCGATTTCAATATGATGGAAAATGTTTATGACAAACAATTCTTCTTCACTTTGATAGTCGCTGTCGTATTGTCGTTCATCTGTTTATTACCTTTCGGAAAGAAAATTCACGACTTTGTGTTTTATACAAAATACAATAACATACAGAATGTTACAATTTGGATATTGGCAGTGATAGTATTGTTATTCTGTCTTGGTGCATTAAACACTGCAGGTTTTAGTCCGTTCATTTATTTTAGATTTTAAGCAATGAAAATAAATTTTAACAAAATATTATTTATCATAACGATACTTCTTTTCGGACTTATATTTGTCCAAAGTGTATGGCATCCAATGAAATTCAAGCCTCTTGATGGCGCGACATATAAGACGGAATTTCCTAAACTGACTTTTGAAAGTTACAAGGATAATTCTTTTCAAAATAATCTTAATAAATATTCACAAGAGAATTTTGCTTTCCGCGAATGGGCTTTACGCTTTTATAATCAATATCTGTGGAGTTTTTATCATAAGACAAATGCTGAGATAGTGATGGAAGGTAAAGATGGTTATCTTTATGAAAACTTATGTGTTAGAGATTATTATCAAAGTCTTATGTATAATGTAACTGACGACACAACTTTCATGTTGAATCTTTTTGAGACAGACGCACTTCGTATGTGGAAAGTACAGGAGTTGTTGAAAGAGCATGATATTCATATCTTTGTAAATATCCCTCCAGGAAAGAATGATATCTATCCTGAATATCTTCCTGAAAATGTGTATAACGACAAGCCTGACGGCGTTCATGCTTATGATTATTATAAACCTAAATTTGATGAACTTGGAATTAACTATATTGATTATGTGACTTATTTCCAAGATATTAAAGATAAAGTGGATTATCCTTTGTTTCCAAAGACTGGAACGCATTGGACCAATATCGCAGCATCTTATGCCTTCGATTCTGTTATAAATTATATGGAAGTGCTTGGTAACAGAAATATATTGAATGTACAGCTAAGTGAAAAATATATCGACGAAAACAGACATCCTGATAATGACCTTGAACAACTTTTGAATCTAGCATTTCCAATAAAACCTAATACAAATTATTATACTGATGTGACTGTAATTCCTGATTCTACGGCAGTTAAACCTAATCTTATTACAATCGGTGACTCATATTTCTGGACTATTTCCTACAATATTCCATTAGATACTATCTTCAACCGACATCCGTATTGGTATTACAACAGCACGATTTATTTTGATGAATATAATCATTCTACTAAGGATATTAATTTTGCAGAAGAACTGATGTCTGCTGATTATATCATGCTTAATTATTGTACCACACAACTTTATGATTTAGGAAGTAAATTCCTGCCTAAAGCATTGGTTTATTTATGTTATAGTGAAGAGGAACGCAATGCCAAAGTGGAGCAGCTTATCAATAATATGAGAAATGACAAGAATTGGTACAACTCACTTTCTGAAAAGGCTAAGAATCAAAATGTTTCTGTTGAGGAAGTGATGCGTAATGATGCGATGTATCTAGTGTATCAACAGCCGGAATCTTGTTTCGATGATTTGAAGGGCTATAAGTTGCCGACGGATAGAAACGAATCTTTAGTAAAAATGACAGACATTGATTTATTTGAAAGCAAGATAAATAGAATAATAAATGCTGTTTATTCTGATGCCAATTGGCTTGATGAGGTGAAAAAGAAAGCTGAAGAAAGCGGCGTTAGCCTTGAGACTCAATTGCAAAATGATGCAATATGGATGATTAATAATAATTGAATTTTATGAATATGAAAAAGATATTGTTTATTTCTTTGGCAGTGTTGCTGTTATTTTCTTGTTCCAGTGATAATTCTATTCAAGAATCAATAAAGACTTTTGACTATCCTGAATCAAAGATTTGGAAACATGGAGTCTATTCAAAATGGGAGGCTCAAAAATTGGAAGGAATATTTGATGGCTTGGAAGTCGATGTGATTTATTCCCCTGAAAAAGATGATATTTATGTAGGACGAGTTGTGGCTGACACTTCGAAAAATTTGCCTTTAGACGAATGGTTATCAATGCTGAAAGAACCTGATAAAATGTCATTTTGGGTTGACTTTAAAAATCTTAATGCTAATAATGCAGAAAAAGCTTTGGCAGTATTTGATAATCTTGTCTATAAATATAATCTTAAAGATAAATTTTTTATAGAAAGCCGTGATATCGAAGCACTTAAAATTGCAAAGGGTAAGGATTATCACGTTATGCTTTGGGTTGAGAACTTGCATTATTGGAAAAATCCAGGCAAGAAAGACACTCTCTATGTAATGAATATGATTAGGTCTCAAATAAATGAACTTCAGCCTAGTGCGATAAGCTGTGAATACACAATGTTCCCTCTTCTGTGCGACACATTCCCTGAACAGAATATCCATTTTTGGGATACACCAAAAAAATATACTCCTGAAAATGTGGAATTCACAAAGAAATTATGTGAAAATCCAAGTGTTAAAGTCGTTCTTGTAGATTACCCTACACCAGAAATTTTTTAAGAGCTCAGGAATTCTTGAATTTTAATAAGTTCCTAGTATTTGTATGTTAATATTTTTTAACGTGATGCTATGCTCAGGATGCCATAGGTAATCTTTATCTACAGGTTTGAGGTAGATGTCAAAAATATTGAATTTAGAATCCTTGGTGGACAATACCTTGACAAATTCCATCTTCATCCATTTATTTGGACTATAATGTTTGCTAGATATGTTCTTGCTTATGTTATCGCATTGAACGATTTTTTTGTCGTCATCATATGTATATTCCATGCCAAAGTTTATAAACTCATCCTGCCAAACTCTGCCAGTATACATTATGTCGGCTGTGACAACAATCTTGATTTCATCATATTTGCCTCTGATTTTTTTTGAGAATATAGGTGTTTTAACAGGTTTGACAATGCTAGGCTTTTCCTGGTTTGAAGTACAGAAAACAGAGTCGATAGTGTAAGTTTTTATTTGTTTAAACTTACTTTGTGGAAATAAAATCTCTTTGGTTATCTTATTGTTAGTGTAAGAATAATTATCGACATAAATAAGTGTTTCGAAATTTTCACTTACTTCTTTTATTAAAGTTTGGTCATTTATTTCCTCAAGTTCGAGTCTATCTTTTATTAAGAACAGACGCTTTTTGTTGTTTGCTGTTGTGAAGTAATAATTTTCATAAATGCCATCGAAAATTGTTCTTGTATATCTTAAGAAACAGGTTTTTATGTCGCAATGAAAATCTTTGATAGTATCGAGTTCTTTTCCCATCCAGTGAATACTTGCAGGAGTTTTAAGATTGTAATTGTCTCTTAGCAAAGCGTTTAAAGTAGGAACGATGTCGTTGTGAGAAACTACAGAATTGAATCTGGCAGATTTTTCTAACATTGGCGACCAGATTATTAAAGGCACATGAAACGCGTCTATAGGGTTATCGGAATGGGTGTTAAGGCTATGGTCGCCAGTGATGACGAAGATAGTGTTGTTATTGTATTGTTGGTATCTTTCAATGAAATATTTTAAAGCATCGTCGGTGTAGATAGTAGCCGCGAGATGTCCTAATATGTCGTTATTCTTTTTCTGCATATCTGCTGGAAGTGTCGCGATAATCTCCTTTGCCTTGTTGTAATAAGCTTCACTTCTGTTTTTGTCGTGAAGTCGTAAGTAGTTATCATGCTGAGAAACAGTCATAAATAAGTCAAAGTAAGGTTTGTTATGTTTGCGTTGCTCTATTATATCCATACTTTTCTCGAACATGACTTTGTCGTGGTATCCCCAATAGGTATAGTCGTAATGTTTGTTTTCTTCTTTTTTTTGATCTTCTTTTAATGGTGCAAGGAAGTCGGTATGTTGAGAGATAAGATAATCATACACTCTGTCGAAAGAGAACTCTCCTGCATAGAATGCACTTGTTGTATAATCATTGTCTTTCAATACGCTAAACAAAGAATTGTATTCTGGAATATTGCCGAATTGAAATCCTTTTAATCCGTGAGGAACGGAACCAGTGATGGCTGGTACTGCCCCGAAACTGCGTGGCGTTGTCGATAAACAATTAGTCCATAATAATGAATGTCGTGATAATGAATCTAAAAAAGGAGTGAAAGTGTAACCGAATTCGTTAATGCCAAACAGGTCAGCACCTAAAGATTCAACAACGATGACAACGATATTAGGCTTTTCTTCAGTTTTTTTGAAATATTGTCCCAATACATTATTAATATTGTCAGTTCTTTCTAGTGGATATGTATCGTCAAGTATTTCTCTTTCGGGGAATAATGATTTGTATTTTTCGATTTTTTCTTCGTTAAATGCTAACTTAGATAAGGAAATTTCAGTATCCTTTTCCATAAAACAAGAATGGAAACAATACCAAATTTTGTTTACAGCATCATTATTTTGATTAGGTTTTATTATGAAAAACAAGGGAATAGATGTCAACATTAGCAATAATATGACCTTGGCTGTTGTTTGTTGACTGTTAGTTGTTGGCTGTTGGCTGTTGGCAATTTTATAATTAATGAAAGTAAATGCGGCAATGAGCAGTATCGCTGATGCAATCATCCAGAAGTTCAATACGCTTTTTACTGTAGTGATGGTTTCCCATAATGGTCGTTCTATCAATTCCTTACCCATCATAAGGCCTGTGCTTCTGAAATAAAATATCAAACTTATTTCAGAAATGATGATTATGGAAAATAGAATGGAACAGAAATAAAAGGCTGTCTTTTTTGAGAATATAGATATAATGTTAAAAATTATAAATACGCAGAAACTCAGTAACAAAGAAGCGATTAGATTGCTATAAACCATTTCAAACAAACAAGTTAGTGATACTGCATCTGATGTTAAAAATTCGAAACTTTTAACGCAGAATAAAACAATTGTAAAACAAATTGTTAATATTAAAAAAGGTTTTATTGAATCTATGTATTTTTTCATAATTATTATTTGCTTGCTTTTATAAGAACCTTAACATTGTCGAACATCATTCGGTCTTTAGATGAGTTTCTGAAATATATTTTTAATTTCTCACCTTTATAGCTCTTGTTTGTTGAGATTATGATTCTGTTTGCAAAATGTTCTAACTCTCCTGTATTGAGGTTTTTATTTTGCAATGATATCAGTGGCACAGCCTGATAGAAATCTCCTATCGAATAAATCAGAAGAGGAAGTTTGTTTTCTGTAAAAGATTGTAAATCGAAAGAAACAGAAACGGCAAACTTAGTGTAATCTTCTTTGACTTCAAGATAAGGATATAATGATATATATTCTACATTTTCATCAAAATAGACGAATTTATTTTCAAGTGAGTCGACAGTCAAGTGCTTATAGATTTTGTTAGTTGTGTTGTCGATGTCGAAATAATATTCAGCAATATCTACGAGGTTTTCGTCGGTGCTGCCATTTAAGAAGTTGTTTTCCAGAGCATAGGCACTTATCAGGTTATAATGGTCAAGTTCTTTCTTAAGTTGTTGATATAAATTCGGATTATCAACGGATGTCAGATGTAGATTGTTGTCAATCTTATACAATCTGCTTCTGCATAAGAAATATTCATCATGCAGGTAGTCAACAACATCCCTATTGTTTAGCATAAATGCTTGTTTTACTTTGCTTCTGAATTTTCTGACGGTATCTAAAGAAGTGCCAAGCCAATGACAATATTCATCAATATTATAGTCGTAGTTGTTAGATAAGTATGCGTTTATTGTCGGTGTTATATCGTAGTGAGAAACAACAGCTTCCATTTGTTTATATTCTTTAAGCAGAGGGGAATGAATTAGAAGCGGTACATTGAAAGAACGTAGTACATTGCCAGTGTTGAACATTCCTATTCTGTGGTCGCCGGTGATGACAAAAATTGTATTCTCGTATCCAGGTAACAATTTGTATTTTTCAATGATGTTTTTAACACATTCATCCATATAGAGATAGCAAGCAAAAACATTCAAATTTTTGGAAATGATATTCTTTTCTTTTGTGCTAACATTGTTGCAGTTTTCAAGAATTTGCTGTGCTTTTTGTTCATATTTTTCCTGATTTTCTAAAATGATAAAAGGCTCGTGAGTGCTGAGTGTCATTATTATATCCACAAAAGCTTTGTCGCTATTGCTTGACAGTCTGTTGTTTATGACAATATCAAACAATTCTTTATCATCTAGTCCCCATCTGTTGTTTTCAATCATCAAATTATGTTTTTCTTCATCAATAGCTTCGGATGTAGGAATGAAAATATTTTCTATCTCGTTGCATTCTAAGAAATTGTCGTATCTATCCACATTACGGTAGCAGCCATAATAATATGATATTTCATAGTCATTTTTCTTAAAATCTTTTAAGAGTGAGTTGTGAGATGGTATATTGGAATATGGATGTGCGAATCCTTTTTTACCGTGTGGTGTAGAAGCGAATATTGTAGGTAAAACACCGAATGTTCGTTCTGTTGCAGATAAACAATTCTTCCAATAGAGACTTTCATTTTTCAAACTATCGATGAATGGTGTGAAAGAAATTGTTGGTGTCTCTGCGCCACTCAAGCATTGCCCGAAACTTTCTACTATGATAAAGACAAAATTAGGTTTTACAGAATGAGATGTTTTATTCAGGAATGGACCTAAAACATCTTGATAATCAGCTTTTCTGTAGAAAGGATAATCGCTATATGGATATTTGAATTGATAGTTCAGCTGTTGATATGAATTTGTAGCTTCTTCTATGATTTTAAATTCTGTGTTTTCAGGGATGTCTTTTTGATGTAAATAATCGTAAATTTTAATGAAAGAATAAGAAGGCTGATTTGTAGCTAAAGTGAAATTGGCATGAGTGTCGCAATAAAGTTCTTCTCGTATAATATTTCCATAATTAAAAGAAACAGATGTGACTAGAGATATTAATATAATGATATATGCTAAAATATTTCCAATTTTAACTTTATTCCAAAGTTTAGAAACGATGACGAATAAAAGTATTGATATAGTTAGAAATAATATTGGAACTATTGAAAATGAAGATGATGACGAGATGGTTCCTTTTAATCCTTCAATGGAATATGCAAATACTACATGATCTAAGGGCATCATCAAATTGCAGAAATATTCTGTTAGAAGTGTTGATATTATTGAGTAAATGAAAATTAATGTTTTGTATATATTTGTAGTTATTTTGGAAGATAAATAGTGGCATATCAAGAATATAGGAAAAATCCAAGCGATAAAATGTGATGCCAAAAGCAAATCATATTTAAAGCCTGAGATTATGTTTGTAAATTGTGAAACTCCAATGTCTATACGTGTCGTTGTTTCTACATAAAAAATTATCCTGCAGATAAGCATCATCAACAATAGCAGGATGTTGAGATGTATCCATTGTCTGATGCTTTTATTTATATTTTCGATAATATTCTTTTTCATTTTATCAATTTGTTAGAATTGAGATTTTGACGTTATCTACCTCAATATTACTTTTTGAAGTATTCCAAAAGTATAGTTTTACGTTTTTGTTTTTAAGATTAACAATGAAAGGTGCGTAATAATTATACTTGAAATTAAATGTATTAAAGTTGTTGTTATATTTTTTGTTGATGTCAATTTTATCCCATAAAACACCATTTATTTCAACAACGATAGGTGGTATTTTTGTATTTGGGTCTAGATTTTTAATATCGACAGAGCCTTCAATTTTGATTATTTTATATCTTTTGTTGAGTTTGATATTTGCAAAAGTATTATATACAGATTCTTTTTCAACTATGAAGTTTTCGGATATATATTCTTGTTTTACAATATCTTTAGCATTGCTAAAATTACTTTGGCTTATGTAATAATACGGAATGTAAATCGTAAATAATAGCAATAAAATTTGTAATACACGAGATATTATCTTAGTGGTTTTGTTTTCTTTAGGAAGTTTTATTTTGTTGAAAATAGATGATAGTAATTCGTATAGATATAAACAGGCGTACGACATGAGATATGCTGTTAGCATAAACAATAAAGCTGCATAAATGTGACCTATGGCTGTATTGTAAGTGTTGTTAGCCAATATGATAAAAGGTTCTCTCAGGAAACCATGGATTGCGAATAAGGCAAGAGAAATGTTTCCAAAGTGTGCCAAAAAATTCTTCAGCAAAGTTTTCTTTATCGGGATATTTTTTATGAATTGATAGGCGAAGATGAAGATTATTGTGATTGCAAGAAATGTAAATGGGAAGAATATTTTATAGAAGTTGCCAAGGCAAAATATTGTTAGTGATATGAAAAATAATAAGTTATTAATTTTTGTGTCTTTATTGAAAGCTAACAACATTCCTAGGCAGAACTCTGGCAAATGGCCTGGAAAATTTTGTAGCAGATATACTTCGTGGATGTTATTGAATTGATATATAGATAAGTATATCCAAGTGTAAGCGAATATACAAATCGTGATAAATGCTTTTGTGTTATATTTTTTGATGAAATGATAAAGGAAAGGGAAGAGTAGATATAGTTGAAGGATAAGTCCGAAAAACCACCATGGACCATTGACGCTAGTTCCTTGATTTGGCATTAAGGTGTGAATGAAAAGGAGCTTGTAACTTAACTCCTCAAAATGAACGCCCCAAGGGAGTCTGTCGTGCATCAATATTGTTGTAAGTATGAAGAATATAACACCAGCAAGAAGTAGCGGATATATCTTTTTCAATCTGTCGATAATGAAATTAAGCCACGATTTATGATGTTTTGTCATGGATAGTGTCAATCCGTAGCCGCTAACAAAGATGAATATCTGAACTCCGTAATGTCCGAGGAAACTAAAGATTGTATTGATGAATTCGTTTGGTGTTTGCTGAATTTGATTAAAGAAGTTATTTATGTGATTGATAGAGAAGTAGAACTCGTTTTCTCCGGTTGATGGTGCAAGATGATGAAAAAAGTTGTGCAAGCAAATGAGCAATATTGCAAAACCTTTTAGAATTGATGTGTCTTTTTGAGAATAACTTCTGAATATCATTGCAATCTTCTTTTTTGCAAAAATAATAAAATTAGGATAGAAGAGGGTAATAAAAAAGACGCTATACATTGTTAATATAGCGTCTTACTGTATAAATAACGAATATTTTTATTCTTTAACGAAACGTTTTATTATTTCACCTTTGTTTGTGTTCATTCTGATGAAATAAACTCCGCTATTAAGGTTTGTCACATCGATGACTGTTGGAATTTGGTTTTTAGCTGTTGGCATTTGTCTTCCAAAGACATCTAAAATCTCAACTTTATCAACGATAGCTTCTGTTTTTATAAAGAGTCTGTCATTGACAGGGTTAGGATATATTTCAAAAGATGATTCTAATGTTGTAGAGATGTTTGTAGTATCTATTTCACAAGCCAACTCATATTCGAAGAACATAAGTTTTTTCTTGAATGTAGTATCTATGTCGCCGATGTTAGCTCTGTATAATTCTTCATCTTGGAAATATATTGCGAAGCCAATTTCTTCGTCCCAGTTGCCTGGAACCCATGTGAATTGGTAAGTGTCTGAGCATAAATCAAAAGGAATTATTACTGGTTTGCTTGGGTCGCCGAGGTCTGATAATTCAGCTTTGTATTCGAGGTCGCTCAATAAACCTTTTATACTGATGTAACCGAAGTCCCAACCGTCATTGTACATATCTGTTGCAGCGATTGTGAGTTCGCATTTATCTTTTTCAGCGCAAGGGAAGACAGTAGGTCTTACTACGTTAGAAATTTCAGAGAGGCATTCACCATTGTTATAGTTGGCTCTGACAAAGAAAAGATATTCGCCAGATTCCATGTTGTCGAAGTTGAAAGTTGTTTCTGTGATGCCTTCTGCAAAAGGAGCACCAGTGTAATTAATGTAAATGTTATAAGTTACATTTTCTGCATTTTCAGGAGCTTCCCAGTTGAGGATAATATCGTCATGGTTAGGCTGTTCGATGGTGTAAGTCAAGTTTTTAGGAGCTTCACATTCGTCATCTTCCAAGGTTAAAATGAAAGAACATTCTTGTCCATCAATAACACCGCCGCCAATGAAAGTCTTACCATCTTCAGTAACGTTTGTTATGCTGTAGATTCTCCAGTTTTCAGCATTTTCAATACCTTTCAATGTTAAGTATTTGGTAAAATACATCAATTCGCCACCGATATAAGCAATAGCATTTCTTTCAATAGGAGAGCCAGCATCTGAGTGACCGAAGATAGTGCCGTTATCTGTTACGCAAGTTGCAGACAATGAATTTCCAGGTTCGAGAGTATTTTGTATTTCAACTAACTTATCATTAGGAATATCATAAACGAAACATTTGCTGTTTAACAAATAACCGCATACGTAATTACCATTATGAGAGACATTTAAGGCTTCGCCGAAAAGGTGAGGGAATCTGTAGATTTCTCCGTCAATCCAGTAGCAAGGTGTCCATTCGCCCTTTGTTTCGTGAGCAGCGAAACCTGCGACAACTTTACCATTGTCGCTTATTGCGTTAGGTCTTGTTTGTTGAGAAACGCCATTAGACATTTTTTTATAGCCATCTTCTTTTGTCCAAAGATATGATGTTGTTGACCAGTCTGGATATACTTGCATAACGCCGACGATACTTCCGTCGTTTGTCATAGACCATGCGCCATTGTATTCAGTGTCACCTTCAACAGTTGAATATTCTGGCATGTCAGGGTTCATTCCCAAGAATTCCCATTTTTTTGTTTCAGAAGACCATAATCCGCCAACATTCATGCCGACACCATTAGTATAAGTACCAGCAACGATACCTTCGTCAGATACTGCGTAAGGGTATCCTGTCAATGCTACAACACCAGTTTCTTCTGACCAGTAGTAACCATCCACGGCACCAAAGCCTTGGATAACGACATGTTGCTTGTTATTGGAGATGTCGTAAGGCCAATTGTAGCTATCGAGGACCTTGATAACTGTATAGTTTTCGCCTCTATTGACTCTTACGTCTGGAGATGTTGTGTTCTGGGCTTTTAAGTTTAGACCGCATAATAGTAGTGCAACAGATAGCACTAATTGTAAAGATTTTCTCATAAATATAGAATGTTTAAAAATAATTTAAGATTATTGGATTATCTTATATTCATATACAAAGTGTTGAACGATAATTCAATACAATTGGCAAAGGTAATATTTTTTTCGAAAGAAAAAAGATATTTTTTTTGTTAACTGAAAATTAATTAGAAACGTTAAAATTATTTTTAAACATTCATTTTCATTACATATTTTTTTCGACGAATTCCCAGTTTATGACTTGCCAGAATTCATTAAGGTAAGCTAGTCGTAGATTTTGTTGGTCGAGATAATAGGCATGTTCCCATACATCGCATGTTAGAAGAGGTTTTAAGCCATCGTGAGTGAGTGGCGTTTCAGCATTGCTTGTCTGCATGAGTGACAATCTGCCGTTATTGTCTTCTACGAGCCAGAGCCATCCAGAACCGAATAAAGTAGCAGCATGTTTGATGAAAAGTTGTCTGAAATTTTCAAAGCTTCCGAAGTCACGTTCAATAGCATTGAGGAGTTTAGCTTGGGGTTTAGTGTTGGGTTCGGGTGTCATGCAGTGCCAATAGAAAGTGTGATTCCAGACTTGAGCAGCATTGTTGAAAATGGAACCTTCGCTTTTTTTGATGATATCTTCTAGATTCATCGTTTCAAATTGTGATCCTTCGATTAGGTTATTGAGATTTTTAACATAACCAGCATGATGCTGACCATAATGAAAGTCGATGGTTCTCTGAGAGATGTGTGGTTCTAGAGCATCTCTTTTGTACGGTAATTTAGGTAGTTCTATCATAATTGTTGTTGTTTTTTTGCTTAACAAGAGAATATTAATAATTGTTCGATTGTAGTTATTTTTGATGGGCAAAAAGCATATATTTGCAATATGAAAATTTATATTGTCAACGGTATTGATTCTTTCGATGAAACTCTTATCGAGAATTGTTTGTCTTTCTTTCCTCAATGGAGAAAGGACAAAATGTTGAATTATAAGTTTTTAAAAGGAAGGAAACAATGCGCATTGGCATATCTTTTATTGATACATGCGTTGCGTGAGGAAGGCGTTTTTGAAGAGATGCCTGAATTTTTTTATGGAGAACACCAGAAACCATATTTGAAAAATTATCCTGATTGGTATTTTAACTTCAGTCATTGCAAGAGTGCAGTGTGTTGCGTTTTGTCTCGTAAAGAAGTCGGCGTCGACATTGAGGAAATAAAGGAATATAAAGAGTCTTTGGCAGAATATATATGTAGTGAAAAAGAGTTGGAATTATTACATTGCAGTGACAATCAAGCTGATGCTTTTTATAAGTTATGGACGAAGAAAGAGGCGGTATTTAAGAAATTGGGTAGCGGCATAACTAAAGATATCAAGAATGTCCTTGATAATGATGTTGTAACAGACTCATATAGATTGGGTGATATATGGCTTTCTGTGTCTTATGATAAGTAAGTTACTGATTGCCATTTGTTTTAATAAAAATGTTAAAATTTAATAAGATTTTGTATAATAGACTTCTACTTGTAAGTATTTAATATATAGGAGGTTGTGTCTGATATTTAAATTATCCGTTTTTCATACGACTAAATTTTCGTTCCCATAATATCTTTGCATTGTGAAACCGATAAATTAAAAGATATGGGAACTTTAAAAAATTCAGTACAATTGATAGGTCGTCCTGGTATGGATCCGGAGACTAAAACCTTTGGCTCTAGAAAAATTGTTAAATTCAGTATGGCAACGAATGATTATTTCTATAATGATAATCATGTGTTGGAACAAGAGACGTCATGGCATAATATTGTGGCATGGGGAAAGACTGCAGAGCAGGCTGAGAAGTATATTAGAAAAGGTAAGAAAATAGCTGTCGAAGGACGATTAAAGACAAGAGTTTACGAGAAAGATGGTAAGAAGAATTATATCACAGAGATTATCATGAATGAATTCTTACTGATAGATCGTTCAAGTAATGATGAACAAGAGCAGTCTGGAGATTCTTGATGGTTCGCGTTTTCTTTATTGTTTCATAATATTTCATAAATTTGGTTTTTAGTGGTATAAAGCCTCTTTATAATAGATGTTTTTTTGAATGTTTATTTTTAAAGAGGCATCTTATACCGATAGTAAAAAACATTACCTTTGTAAATCGAAATAAAATTTACAATTATGAAGATAGTGTTTTTGGAACCACTAGGACTTTCTGTTGAAAAGATAGAAAGAGAATGTGATAATTTAAGAAGACAAGGACATGAGGTTATTATATATAATGACAGATGTCCTGAGAAAAATATAGAGAGAGCTAAGGATGCTGATGTTGTTGTTGAAAGTAATATGCCGTTGAGGAAAGACTTTTTTGATGCATGTCCTAATGTGAAAATGTTGTCAATAGCATTTACAGGTTTAGATCATATAGATTTGGAAGAATGTGAAAGGAGGGGTATAATAGTCAATAATGCTGCAGGATATTCTACTGAGGCAGTAGCAGAAGAAGCGATATGTATGATGATAGGATTGTATCGTCATGTTATAGAAAATGACAAGATAACAAGAAGCTGTCAGGGAATTCCATTGTCACCAGGCAGAGAAATCTCTGGTAAGACTGTTGGAATTGTTGGACTTGGAGCTATAGGTCAGAGAACAGCAAAGTTGGCACAGGCATTCGGCTGTAAGGTGATAGCATGGAACAGAACTCCAAAGGAAGTAGAAGGTGTCACTTTGGTTGATAAAGAGACTATATTTAAAGAGTCAGATATAATAACATTACATATAGCACTTAACAACGAGACTCGCAATTTTGTATCAGCTGGGGAAATAAACTTGATGAAGAAATCAGCAATAATAGTAAATGCAGCAAGAGGTCCAGTTGTAAATACTGCTGATCTTGCAGAAGCATTGAAAAATGGGCGAATAGCAGGTGCAGCTATAGATGTATATGACACAGAACATCCAATTGCAAAAGACAACCCATTGTTGTCAGTTCCGAACACTATGTTATTGCCTCATATAGGTTTTGCAACGGAAGAGGCATTTGAACTTAGATTAGGAATAGTCGTCAAAAATGTAGAGAAATATTTGTCGATATAGTGATTTGAATTCATAAAAAGAAGCGTTAATTCCATTGATATAATGAAGATAAGAAGTAGAAGAAAATAATGTGATGTAAAAAAATAATTTTTTTATTTGATTATCAAAAACTAATCGTATTTTTGCACTCATAAAACACCCCGAATGATTTTATATTGAAGTTACTTCAATTTGGATGCTTGATGGTTTCTAATAGAAGTAGGATTTACTTCTCCTTGAGCGAAAAGTGGTATTTTCAGAATTTAAACGAGGAAAAAGATATAAGGTCATCACTTGAATCTCGGTTCAAGTGAGGGGTTTTTTGTAACATATCTAAAAGTTTCTTCCGCTTTTTATATCTTAGAAGATAATTCTACCAATGTTTTAAACAATTGTAAAAAATGTTATTTTTGTCTTTTGTTTAAAATTTATACTATCATATGTTCGTTTATGCTGGACGCAATGAAATTGTATAACAAATAATATGTTTAGGATGAAAAGGAAAGTCTGTTTCATTATTTTATTTATGTTGATGGCGGTAAATATGGTTCAAGCAAAACAGCCAGTTCCATATTTTCAGAAAGATTATCGTAACTCTTTTAAGATAACATTCCTGTCATGGATATCAGGTAGTACAAAGCTATCATATGAAAGGTCTTTTCCAAATATTCGTCAGAGTGGAGAATGGTGTGCTAGTGTTATAGGCGCTGGTCATGACAAATATCAAAATAATCCTAAAGGATATACGATGCGTTATGGTCATAAGTTTTTCCTAAAAGAGAACCCAAAACAATCCTTGATGGGATTTTACCTTAGACCAGAAATTGTTTATTCTCATTATTCATACAATAGCAAGCTAGACGGAAGTCGTACGCTTGCTAATAATACAGCATTCCTTGGAACTATTGGATATCAGTATGTGTATAAACGTTTTCTTGCTGACTTTTGGGTCGGTGGCGGTTATGCTTCTGGTACTCCCGCTGATACATATTACCATCATGGCTTTGAGTTATGGCATTTTTTCAATACTGAAAATACCAAGGTCGCCATGAGTTTTAGCATACGTTTGGGTATTTGTTTTTAATATTAACAACAAATAGTAATTTTGATGATACCACAAGACACTATAATGAGCATCATAGACACTGTTCGTATAGAAGAAGTTGTCTCTGATTTTGTCAGCCTTAAAAAAAGAGGAGCTAACCTTATCGGTGTTTGTCCTTTTCATAAGGAGAAGACCCCATCGTTCATTGTGTCGCCGGCTAAAGGTATCTTCAAATGTTTCGGTTGCGGTAAAGCCGGCGACTCGGTGCGCTTTATCATGGAGCATGAACATTACTCTTATCCAGAGGCTTTACGTTATCTTGCCAATAAATATGGTATCATAATAGAAGAAAAAGAACAGTCTCCAGAGGAACTGATGGCCCAGAATGAGCGTGAGAAAATGTTTAACATCAACACTTTCGCTCAGCAGTATTTTTCAAATACAATGAAAAATGACGAAGAAGGTCTGGCCGTTGGTATGTCTTATTTCAGAGAACGTGGTTTCCGTGATGCTATTATAGATAAATTTCAGCTTGGCTATTGCCTCAACCAACGTGATGCTTTCATACAATATGCTGTCAAAAATGGCTACTCTAAAGATTTGCTTCTGAAGATAGGACTCGCTTCAGGTAATGAAGAGAGGATGTATGACAAATATCAAGGTCGCGTCATATTCCCAATACATAATCTGACGGGAAAAGTCATCGGTTTCGGAGCTCGTATCTTGAGCGGCGACAAGACAAAAGCTAAATATCTTAACTCACCAGAGTCGGAGATATATAACAAGAGTCAGACTCTTTATGGAATCTATTTTGCTAAAAATGAGATAAGCCGTCTTGATGAGTGTATACTGGTAGAAGGGTATGCCGACGTGTTGAGCATGCATCAGGCTGGCATAGAAAATACCGTGGCAAGTTCTGGAACATCATTGACTACAGAACAGATTCGTCTCATAAGTCGTTATACAAAGAATATCACAATATTATATGATGGCGACAATGCTGGTATTCATGCTGCTTTGCGTGGAACAGATATGATTCTAGAAGAGGGAATGAATGTCAGAATTGTATTGTTGCCACCCGATGAAGACCCTGACTCTTTTGTACAACATCATCCTATAGAAGAAGTTAGAGCTTATATCGAAAATAATGCAAAAGACTTCATAAGCTTCAAAACACAGCTGCTTCTTAAAGATGTAGCTAATAATCCTATCAAAAAAGCTGAAGTTGTAAAGGATATAGTAAATACTATTTCTGTTGTTCCAGACGCTATCTTCCGTGCTACATATATTAATGAATGTAGTCGTTTGATGGATATGCCAGAACAGTCGTTGATGAACGAACTGAATAAGCAGCTTAGAGCAAAGATAAGAAAGAATAATCCACAACAAGGACAACAGGAAGTTATTGTAGAAGAAGTTAAGACAGAACCACAGAATCTTAATGTCAATGCTGTTCCAACTGGATTCTATCAGGAACAGGAATTGGTGAAACTTCTTCTGATGTATGGCGATACTGAAATAGATATCGATGGTTTGGATGAGAATAACGAACCTATAATATATAAGGTAAGTGTGGCTTCATTGATTGTCGATGACTTGAAAAACGATGACTTGTTGTTTAAGGATGAGACGCATAGAATTATATTCGATATTTTTGACAGAGCATTGGATGAAGGTCCGTTGCCTAAGGAACAATATTTTGTGTCGCATGAAAATTCTAAGATATCGGAATTGGCAGCCACGCTGTTGAGTTCACCATATAAACTAGACGACTGGAATAGGAAAGAGATAAAGGTAAAGACTGAGGAAGATGTCTTGTCGAAATTGGTGGTTACTTCAGTGTTGAGATTTAAGGATATGGTTCTTGATGAGAAGAGAAATGAGTTGACACGACAGATTATGGAAACTCAAAATGTTGAAGATCAATTTGCACTTCTTGTCAAGAAGAAAAAACTTGACGATTTGAGAATTAAAATAAATCAGGAGTTAGGGATAGTTATTGCGAAATGATTTTGAGACTTTTGACTCTGATTTTTGATACTGACAAGACTGCTAAAAAAAACTTTTATAGTCAAAGTTCATCAGTCAAAGGTTAAAAAATAATTCGTATCTTTGCCGACTCAAAAAAGTAATTTTTCACATTAACATGAACAACGAAGGTAACAAAGGCAAACGTACTCGTATTGCCACAAGAAAGACTGCCGGTGTACGCAGATTCAGTGAAGAAAGATTAGAGCAGTTTGAAAGAGAACAGGCATCTCGCCGCGATGGCGATAGTGAAAGACCAAGAAAGAGCTTCAGACCAAGAAGAGACGACGACAGAAGAGAGTCTGGTTTTGGTGGAAGAGGCAAGAAATTTGGTGACAGACCTGTAAGAGAAAGAAGAGATGAACGCGATGAGAATCGCAGCTTCAGAAGTCAAGATGAACATCGTCCAAAAAGAGGATTCGGTGAAGACCGTCCTAAGAGAGGATTCGATGAAGGTCGTGACAATGAAAATCAATACGGCAATCGTCGTAATGCTAGAGGCGCTGCTCGTAACGAGCGTAGCTTCGAAAACAAAGGTCGTCGCGATGACAGACCAGAACGTAAAGGTTTTGAACATAAAGGTACCGAACGCCGTGGCGGTGGTGGCTTCAAAAGAAGAGAAAAAGATCCACTCTACGACAGACCAAGAGCTACCGGACAAATCCGTCTTAACAAATACCTCGCCGACTCTGGCATTTGCTCACGCCGTGAAGCTGATGACCTCATTCTCGCTGGCGCAGTGTCTGTAAACGGTGTCGTAGTAACAGAATTAGGTACTAAAGTCAATACAACCGACAAAGTGGTTTATGGCGGCGAAACTCTTAACCGCGAAAAACTTCGCTATGTACTTCTTAACAAACCTAAAGGAGTTATCACAACATCTGACGACCCATACGAACGTCACACTGTTATGGAACTCGTAGAAGGCGCTTGCCAAGAACGTATCTACCCTGTCGGTCGTTTGGATAGAAATACAATAGGTCTCCTCCTCCTTACTAACGACGGCGACCTCGCTAAAACTCTCACTCATCCAAGCCACGAAGTGAAGAAACTTTATCATGCAACACTCGATAAACCTCTCACTAAAAACGACTTGATGAAGATAAGAGAAGGCCTCATCCTCGAAGATGGTCCTATCGAAGTAGATGCTATCGACTGGGTCGTTGATGATCCAACAAAACGTGAAGTGGGAATCGAAATCCACTCAGGCCGTAACCATATCGTCCGTCGTATCTTCGAAAGCCTCGGATATGAAGTGGTGAAACTCGATAGAGTGATGTTCGCAGGTCTCACAAAACAAAACCTCCCACGTGGTCACTGGAGATTCCTCACACCATCAGAAATCAGCATTCTTAAAAGAATAAAATAATATAAGGGCGTCAAATGACGCCTTTTTTTTTGTCCACGAATTGACACTAAAGTTTCTAAGATTTTGAGATTTTGAGTTTCTGAGATTTTGAGTTTCTGAGATTTTGAGTTTCTGAGATTTTGATTTATACATCAAGTAGCGTCCTTAAAATTTCATACGATTTGATGTCTCTGACATTATCAGCGTGGAGTTTATAATATGTCACAATGGCTTCTAATAAGCTGCGTCTTGTAGCGTTGTTAATTGCTAAATTATCATCTTTAGACCTGCATAATTCGTAGAAGCATTTGCTTAATTCGCTGTCGATTTGATAAATGTCGTTGTGGTATGTTTTGAAATTTCCATCTAGTAAATCAAAACTAGAGCCTTTGGAATAGGTGTCGATATTTGGATAAAAACCTAGATATCTGCTTAGTCTCAATGCGAATATTATAGGGAAGTTGGCAAAATCTGAGGTAGCATCGTCGAGCCATAACATGGAATTATGGATGAAGTTGAAAAGCTCTGTGTCGCTCTCGCTTTCGCTGATAGACTTAGATAATAATTCGCTGACAAATATTACGATAGTCGATTTTTTGATGTCGGTGCTAAGAGTCTTATAGTAATGAGACAAAGAAATCTCCTTGATGAATCCGAGGCTGTTGTTGCTAGTGTCGGCTACAATATCAAGCAGCGTCATGTTTTGAAAAAGAGCAGCTTTCATCTTTGATTTTTTACCAAAGACACCTTTTACCATAAACGACTGCAGACCTTCTTCTTCTGTGAGCATTTTTACGACAAGGCTACTGTCACCATATTTAATCGACTGTAACACAATAGCTCGTGTCTTGATAGTAATCTTCGCCATTACATTATAAGTATTTTCGTTGCGAATGTTTCTACTCCATTTTGGTCGCTAACAAAAATGAGATAAACACCTGGAGTTACTTTCTCACCATTGATATTGGTGCAATCCCAAATGGCTTGTCCTCCTTCTGAATAGAGATGTGTCACAAAAGAACCATCGATAGTGGTGATTTTTACCAAAGAATTTGCCACAAGGTTTTTGATGCCAACTAAACCGGTATATCCCTTTCTGACAGGATTTGGATATACTACCACATCCGAATTTGTCTTCTTGCCTTCTGTCGCTCTGCCTCTTAATGAAATGATGCCTTTGTCGGTGCCAAAGAAAATATCACCATATTTATTGATAGCAATATTATTTATAGTGTTTGATAACAAAGGACTATTATCTTGTGTAAAATGATGATATTCTGTTAAACCATTGTTAGATATATAGAAAGCTCCATTCTTTGTTCCGACCCATAAATTGTTAGCATCATCAACGCAGATGGAAAGGACCGACTCTCCAGAGAGAAGGTAGTCGGCTTGACCAGAACCATCGTTTCTTGGAACTAATATTCTCGATGCATCGTAGTTTGCTCCATCCTTGAAAATTTTTGATGTAGAATAGAATTGAGCGAGTCCATTGTTGGTTCCAATCCAAACGGTTCCATCTTTGTCAACAGCCATACAATTCGCTACATCTGGAAGTCCTCCTTGTCCTTGTCTGGTGCTAACAACCTTGTATTTATCATCGTATGGGTTGGAAATTGTATTGTTGTCGTTGAAGACGATGAATTGGCCATCGCGTGTTAAAATCCATTTATAATTGTTTTTGTCAACTAAAATCTTGCTGATATTTGTTGAACCAATGTTGAATGAATACCATTCATCTTTGTTTGTCTTTACTGACAGCATATTTTCCGTGTGGCTGTTTGCAATCCATAAGTTGTTTTTGCTGTCGAAGTCCATGCCTGTGACATAAACATAGCCAAGTTCTTCCAACTTGCCGAGGCTGCTGTTGCTTGCGTCATAAATGTTTTTTAACTTGAAGTTTTCAAATTCAAGAATTCCTCTATGGAATGAGCCTACATAAACTTTGGAGTTGTTGATTGGGTCGATGGCAATAGACACTATGTCTGATATGGTGTCAAAAGCCTCTGTATTAGTGCTGTTTATATTGTGCCATTCGTCGTTAACGTAATAAAAGACGCCATGTTTTGTCCAGTTTTTTGCCCAAATGCTAGAGTAGCCTCCTGGAGCTACCCACAATTGTTCTCCGCGTGTTTTCAATTCAAAAACAAAATTGCTGAATGGTCCGTTGAAAATGATAGGGTCGCATGATTTGCCTGGTATGAGCTTGAAGATGCTGTTATTATTGTCGGCAATCCAGTAGACATTTTCTGTTCTGTCGTAGATGCAATCAAAAGGTTCTAGCTTTTGGCTGTAAGATTGTATGATGATGTTGTTGGTATCCAAGGCAACTACAGAGTAATTGTTGGCTATTACAAGTCTGTCATCGTAAGCTCTGATACTTCTTTTAATTGAATGAGTCTCGTAATCATGATAGTTCCATTCGTTGCCATCAAATACAAATAAGGTGTCTGTGTCATACTTGTTTATCGAATAGTTAGCAATCAGTTGCTTGTTAAAAGTCTCAATCTCGGAGTAGTTTAAATCATCGTGAATCAATGTGGTGTCGTGTGTCCATTGAGAGAAATCAACGAGATTTTTATTGTCGTAGTCTGCGTAATAGATGCCGTTGTTTGTGGCAGCGTATAATTTGTTGTCATATAAGGTAATATCGTTGATGTTCAAATAAGAGCCATTATCTCCCATCATATAAGTCTCTTTGATTTCCATCTTCTTAAGGTCGATGACAACGATGCCGAAACCGCAACACAAATATGCCTTGTCTTCAATGAAATAAACGTCGTTGATATTTTTGTCTCCTAAGATACTTTTGTTTTTGATGTCGCTGATGTTGATGATATTGTTTTTATTATCGATGATGTCGATATTCGAGTTGGAGTATCCGATTAAAATCATATCAGCATGAGGGTTGTAGCGCATTACATTGATTCCGAAATCGGATAGGCCATTGACTTTGGTCAACTTATTTATTGAATTGTCGCCAGTGTTGTAATAGAAGATTTCGTATGGCGTTGCTGCGTAGATTGTCTCGCCTCTCTTTTCAACATTGATGACTTTCAAACCTGGAACGTGTGTTGTCCATTCGTGAATGACTTTCTGTGCGAACAATGATGTTATGCTAAAAAATATTAAGCAAAATAAAATTATATGTTTCTTGATATTCATAGTCTTAATTTTAAATTATATAACTTATTTAAGAGCTGTTTTATTTTATTGTTTGTTTGAAATAGTCCATTGAGAGAAATCTACTTCAGACTCGACTTTATTTTCAATTTTATTTGGCAAGGATGGGAAGAAGTCTATTTTTGTCAGTCTTTCAACTTCATCCACTGTCATTGCGTATGTCGACATTGGTTTTCTGCCGCTTACGTTTTCATAAACGAAACCAATTGTATGTATCTCGTCATTTGCTTCTTGTAACAAGACTTTGTAAAACGCTTGGGGAACAACGACTTTGTTTTCTCCAATAGTGTTTGAAATATCATTTACAATAGGGCCACACACCACGAATATCTTTCCTTTTTGTGATGCTAGGTCGCGCACTTGTTCTTCTAAGTCTTTCCATACGCCACCGTTGAGGTTAGGATTTTGCGGACAAATGTTTGAAAGGTAGAACGATTCTTTCATGACCTGCTCATCCCATTTCATGTCGGCTGCTGGAGCCATGTGACCTCTGTCGTAACCTGAATATTTGTAGTCGTTGGTAGTTGCTGTCATGCCTTGAGGAACCATAGGGTCGGGCTTGAACCTGTCGTAACGTGGAACCTCGCCTTGAACTTCCAAATCCGTGAGTTCATAAGCTACCCAATTAGGAATTTTCCAGTCGTAATTATATGAGACAGTGTAGCCTTTATGTGTTATGACCCTGTCGCTACGTTCTTCTGTAATAGTAGGAATTTCAATGCCTTCAAGATTTATGTCTTGAGAAAAACATAGTGAATTGATTATGAAAAAATATAATAGAATCAAAGAAATTCTCTTCATAACTTTTTTTTACAAAGTTAAAAAGAAATGTTAAAAAAAATTAAGATATAAGAGATAATTGTTAACAAAAAATAACTAGGTAATAAAGATAAAAATCATTATTTTTGCAATGCGAAAATTTTAAGAACATAAATAAATACTAAGATGAAAAAACTTATTTTAATTCGTCACGGAGAAAGTGAATGGAATAAATTGAACCTCTTCACAGGTTGGACAGATGTTGACTTAAGCCCAAAAGGTTTGGAAGAAGCTTTTGAAGCTGGCAAACTCTTGAAACAAGAAAACTATAAACCAGAATTGTGTTTCACATCATATTTGAAAAGAGCTGTCAAGACTTTAAATAACGTTCTCGATGCAATGGATATGGACTGGCTTCCTGTTCAAAAGAGCTGGAGATTAAATGAAAAGAGCTATGGCGCAATCCAAGGCTTGAACAAAGCAGACACAGCTGCTAAATATGGCGACGAACAAGTTTTAGTATGGCGTCGTTCATTCGACGTTCAACCTCCAGCATTGGAAATGAACGATCCAAAAAGCCCAAGAATGGATGCTCGTTACGCAGAACTCACAGACGAACAAATTCCTTTGACAGAGTCATTGAAAGATACTATCGAACGTCTTATGCCTTACTATAACGACGTTATCCTCAAAGCTTTCGAAAACCACGACCAAGTTATGGTTGTTGCTCACGGCAACTCATTGAGAGGCATCGTTAAGGAACTTCGCGGCATGACAAACGAAGAAATCATCAAGTTCAATATCCCAACAGCTGTCCCTTACGTATTCGAATTCGATGACAATATGAATTTACAAAACCATTTCTTCCTCGGCGACCAAGAAGAAATCAAACGTAAAATGGAAAGCGTTGCTAACCAAGGTAAAGCTAAATAAATGAAAAATCGTTGGGTCATACCTGATGTTCATGGTTATTCTAAAACCTTGAAGTCTTTGATAGAGAACGTCATTTCTCTGTCGAAGGAAGACTCTGTCTATTTCCTCGGTGATTATATCGACCGTGGACCCGATAGCAAGGGCGTCATTGATTATATAATCAGTCTGCAAGATGCAGGTTTTGACGTCAATTGCCTTAGAGGTAATCATGAAGATTATTGTATTAGAACCTGGGAAGACGACCAGAAAAGATTTCTGTTCCGCAGTAAATTAGAGAAGGACTGGAGAAAAAACGGCGGTGACAAAACATTGCTGAGTTTCAACGCTAAACGTCCTCGCGAGATAAATAAGTTCTATATCGACTGGATGAAAAATGCCAAATATTACATAGAACTTGAAGACTGCATCCTCGTCCACGCTGGACTTAACTTCAAGATAGATAATCCTTTCGAAGATGTCTTCAGCATGATGTGGACTAAAGATTTTAAAGTCGACAAAAACAAAACCGGCGGTAAGAAAGTCATTCACGGTCACGTCCCTGTCGAGATGTCAATGATAGATCTGTTTAAAAATAACAACTACGATTTCTTGCCTCTCGACAATGGCATCTATTACAAAAACAAAGACGGATTCGGTAACTTGTTGGCTTATAATATAAGTACTAACGAAGTGCTTGCTCAGTATAATATCGATTCTGAATATAATCAGAGATGAAGCCTTACGTAAATATTCATACTCATTATAATAATCATATCGGTAATAATGAGTTTGTGGAGATACAAAACATCGATGTTGACAAAATCGTCAATGTCGATGTTTCTCATTTTTATAGCATCGGAATACATCCATGGAATCTAAAATCTCAGAATCTTAAAATCTCAGAAACTCAGAATCATGGTGACTTGGAGTCTCGATGTCTCGGTGACTTAAATATCAAAGCGATAGGCGAGTGCGGACTCGACAGGGCTTGTGATGTGGATTTTGAAATACAGAAAGAAGTCTTCATGAAACAGATAGAACTTTCTGAACAAATTACTAAGCCTCTGATAATTCACGCTGTAAGAACATATCCCGACATTATCTCCATAAGAAAAGAAACCAAAGCAAAGCAGCCTTGGATTATTCATGGTTTTCAAGCTAATGTGCAGTTTGCCGAACAGCTGCTACGTCACGATGGGATTTATCTCTCGCTAGGTGATGTCTTGTTTAAGAATGAAAGACGTGCTTCTGAACTTTTGAATGTAATTCCTTCAGACAGATTGTTCCTTGAGACCGACGTTGCAGAGAGAGACATCGTAGAGGTTTATGAGAAAGCTGTTTCTTTGTCGGGCATTGAAATGGACAAGCTACGCAACGATATTTTTAATAACTTTGTAGAAATTTTTGGACAGATATGAATTGGAACTCAAGAACACAGTTATTAGTTGGAGAAGAAGGCATTAAGAAATTAGCTGAAAGTCACGTTCTCGTGGTAGGACTTGGCGGAGTGGGAGCTTATGCTGCTGAGCAGCTGGCACGTGCAGGGATAGGAAAACTCACCATAGTGGATTGTGATATTGTTAATGAGACCAACAAAAACAGACAGCTGCTGGCTCTTGACAGTACTCTCGGTCGTCCGAAGGTCGAGGTGATGGCTGAGCGTATACGCGACATCAACCCTGATGTGGAAGTCGTTGCCATAAACCAATATCTCAAAGACCAGCCTATCATCGATTTGATGGAACAGAAATTCGACTTCGTCGTCGATGCCATCGACACTCTGGCTCCAAAGGTGTTCCTTTTATATTATGCTGTTCAAAACAAACAGAACATCGTCAGCTGCATGGGCGCTGGCGGTAAGTTCGATCCTACCAAGATAGAAATAGACGACATTTCAAAGTCGCATAACTGCCGTCTGGCGTTTTACATAAGAAAAAGACTGCATCGTCTAGGAATACGCGAAGGCATCACAGTGGTGTTCTCACCAGAGAAAGTAGCAGAAAGTGCAGTGTCGATAGAAGAAGCTACAGAAAACAAAATCGCTACAGTAGGAACAATATCATACATGCCCGCAATATTCGGATGCTTCTGCGCATCGCATGTGATAAGGACGATTTTAAGTCAATGAGCTCATTGACTTATAGTCTTATAGTCTCATCCTGAAACCACAAACACCAAGTCGTCTCTTTCTTCAACTTTTTTCTCTATGGTGGAGATGAAGTGTGTGCGGCGTGTGTTCTCGTCTAACAGATGTTGTGCGTTCTCGAAGTCGCCGAGCTGACGATATATCTCTATAATCTCCAGATTTACTGACTCATATTCTTCGTCATCGGGAGTGTAACGTAACTTATACAAATCTATTAAGATTCTGAGGTTTTCGTTAAAATGGTCGCGGCATTTGTCGAACAGCTCTATTCCTTCTATGATTTTCTTTCTGTTTCTATACCACACTTTGAAACTCATCTCTTTTGAGGTGTAGCATTCTATGTTGAGCTGATGTCTGTTTCTCACGAAATCGTTGAAGGCCCACCACATCAGTCGGCGGAAATAAATCTCTTGGTCTATGTTGTAGTTACCGTTGTTGAGGAAATTCCTGTAATGATTCACGAGTGCCATTCTGCCTTTGTTGCTTACGGAATGTGCTCCGTAGAAACGCCAGCTGTTCCATGTGTAGAAAGTTTCTTTTGGTTTTGTCTTGCTGATATATGGCTCCTCGTATTTCTCCACCCATGACCAGTGGCTGCAAGCTGGACATACTATCATCTTCTGGTTTTCAGTGATGTAGCCGTCGTTTAAAATCTTGCCGTCAGAATATAAAATCGACTGGTTGACCATAGAGGAGATGAGAAGATGTCCTTCCATCCAGCTTTTGCATCTTGGGCATTGGATATAGAATGTGTCGAATTTTATCATGGGTGTTCTTTTTTGCAAATATATTATTTTCTTCCGAAGTCGGCAGGTATTTCTCCCCAAATCTCGGTTCTCCATTTATATATAGGGACCCTGAAACTATTAGTCTGAAGCCATTTCTCTGCCCATCGTATCACTTCGAAAAGAGGCTTGTTCTTCTCGTTTTCAACAATCTTCGTCTTGCATACTCCCTCTCTGACCCATTTCTGTGCGTTGACGGAGTCGGAATAGATAGGGTAGCAAATCTTGTTTTTCTTCTGCCATGCGAGACAATATACTATGGCAAGAAACTCGCCTATGTTGTTAGTGCCTTGTTCGTAAACCGGACTTTTGAACAGATGTGTTCCTGTCTCAACAAAGACACCTTGGAATTCCATCTTGCCAGGATTGCCAGAACATGCAGCGTCGACGGCAATGCTTTGTCCCATCGGCCTCTGATTCTCAGGAAGGTTCTCATACGATTTCGAAGATGACTGTTGTCCGTTGTCCGTTGTCTGTTGACAAGAAGCAGCATATCCATCCTTGAAAGCTTGTTCTGCACTAGCTCTGTCGGGGAATGACTTATACTGAGCACCCTTGAAACCTTCAATCTGAAGTTTGCATGAGTCCCAGTTGCTGTAAATGCCTATCTGTCTGCCGTTCCAGACTACGTAATACTTGTTCTTTGCCATAGTGCAAAAGTAACAAAGAAAAGTGTATCTTTTTTTGAAAATGAAATAAAAAATAATTGAAAGATATTGTTTTTTTTCGTAGAATTGCATTTGATTGATATGGAAAAAAATATAGTGAAATATATATTCAATATCGTGGCTTATCTGCTTGTGATAAGTTTTACGATGCTAACTCCTGCCAAGGCTTTTGCTAGTGATGAGATTCATGACACAGAAGAGAAGCTTGATGCTGGAGAACTTATCTTTGATCATATATTAGATTCTTACGACTGGCATATATGCACTTGGAAAGGCAAGCATATCAGTGTTTATCTCCCGATAATAGTTCGTAGCGAAGGTGAGTTTTACGTATTCTCTTCAAAGCATTTCCATCACGAACATCAATATCATACTAATAACAAACATGGCGACGATGTCGTTTTTGCGATTCCTGAAGAAGGAAAATATGCAGGCAAGGTGGTGAGAGTGATGGACGACGGTTCTTATGTGAGGCCATTGGATATTTCCATAACGAAGACAGTATGTGGCTTGTTTATCTCATGCACTCTTCTCGTCGTGGTGTTTCTTCTTGTCGCAAAAGGCTACCGTGAAAGAGGTGAGAAGGCTCCTAAAGGGCTGCAGGCATTAGTAGAACCAATCATACTATATGTGCGTGACGACATCGCGAAACCTAATATCGGTAAACATTACGAAAAATATTTCCCTTATCTGCTGACGGTGTTCTTCTTCATATTTTTCAATAACCTCTTGGGATTGATACCGTTTTTCCCTTTCGGAGCAAATATCACGGGAAACATCGCGGTGACAGCTGTACTTGCTTTGTTTACTTTCGTCATCACGAATTTCACTGGAACGAAACATTATTACGAAGATATTTTCAATACTCCTGGCGTGCCTTGGTGGCTGAAGTTTCCATTGCCATTGATGCCACTCATCGAGGTGGTAGGTTGTTTCATCAAGCCCTTCGTCTTGGCAGTGCGTCTCTTTGCTAACATCACGGCAGGTCATATCGTGGTGCTGGGATTCATCTGTATGATATTTATCCTTGGGGAGATGAGTGCGGCAGCAGGCGCTGGCATGTCGGTGCTGTCACTCTTGCTCGCAGTATTTGCCGACTGTCTCGAGGTGCTGGTGGCATTCATACAGGCTTACGTGTTTACCTTGTTGTCGTCAATTTATTTCGGTATGGCAGCGAAACATGATTGATTTGTAGAGGCATTTCAATGTTTCGTATAAAATAGACACAGATTGAAGCGTTTGATGAGTTAGGAGTGTTGTTAGTTGATATAAAAAATATAAACTTTAAAAATATAAGTTATGACATTATTGGTTTTATTACAGGAAGTAGTTCAAGCAGTTGTTGACTTGGCTCCATTGGCACAGTTGGGTGCAGCTTTAGCAGCAAGTATCGTTACAATCGGTGCTGCTTTGGGTATCAGTAGAATCGGTAGCTCAGCATTGGAAGCCACAGCTCGTCAACCAGAAATCGCTGGCAATGCTCAGACCAGCATGATTATCTCAGCAGCTTTGGTAGAAGGTGTTTCATTCTTCGCCTTGGTTGTCTGCTTGTTGATAGCTCTTTAAGAGTGTAGAGTGTAGAGTTTAGAGTGTAGAGTAGTTGGTTTAACTGCACTTTCAACTCTCAACTCTCAACTCTCCACACTCAACTTTAAACTTTAAACTCTCAACTTTAAACTTTAAACTCTCAACTTTAAACTCTAAAATATGGAACTCATTACTCCTGATTTTGGTCTGTTGTTCTGGATGACATTGGCATTCGGAATAGTGTTTTTTATCCTTGCCAAGTTTGCGTTTCCTGTCATCAATGGCATGTTGAAAAAACGCGAGGAAGAGATAAACAACGCCCTCGAACTAGCTGAGCGTACTCATAAAGAGATGGAGCAGCTGCAAGCAAATAACGAGGCTCTTCTCCAACAGGCTCGCGAAGAACGCGATAAGATGTTCAACGAGGCAAAACAGATTTCCGACAGAATGATAGAAGATGCCAAGTCTAAAGCCAATGAGGAAAAAGACCGTATCATCGAAAGCGCGAAAGAGTTAATAGAACATGAGAAAATGGCTGCAGCGACAGAGGTCAAAAACCAGATTGCAGACATATCTATAAAAGTGGCAGAGAAGATAATAGGCAAAGCCCTTGAGTCTGACAAAGAACAATTGGATTATATCAACAGACTTCTCCAAGAGATAGACGACAGAAATCAAAAACATTAAGCCATGAAACCTAACATCTTAATACATAGATACGCAAAGGCTTTCCTGGAACTGGCAATACAGAATGATGTTGTCGATAAGGTTCTTGATGACCTTCTTCTGCTTAATACTGTCTTGAAGGGAAACAAGGAACTGGAGATTTTGCTGCATCAGCCTTTTGTCTCGAAGACTCATAAGAAAAACATCATGAATAAAATCCTCAACGACAAAGTTGAGTCTATAACATTGAATATTATCAATCTTCTCATAGATAAAAATCGTGATGAGATAATTGATGATATCTATGAAAAATATTATGAGTTATATCTCGATTATAAGAATATTGCCGTCGTGACAGTGACTTCTGCTGTTGTCATAGATGAGCATACAACCAATAGAATCATCGATATTTTGAGACATAAGATTGTTGGAAAAGATACTATTCAAATCAAGAAAGTGATAGATAAAAATATCATAGGAGGTTTTAAGGTCGCTTATATGGATTATGAATATGATGCCAGTGTGGCAAGCACCTTAAAACGTCTGCATTCGTCCTTTGAGGAGAATTTATTTGTTAAAGGATATTAAGTAAAGAAATAAATTACATACGATGGAAAATATAAATCCTGCTGAGATATCAGCAATTTTGCTTCAGGAACTGACTGGTTTTGACACCCAAGGTGAGTTGGATACTAAGGGCAGTGTCCTCCAGATTGGCGACGGCGTTGCTCGTGTTTATGGCATGAGAGACGCAGAGTCGGGAGAATTGGTTGAGTTTGAAAAGACAGGTGCCATGGGTATAGTCCTGAACCTTGAACAAGACAATGTAGGTGTCGTTCTCTTGAACGATGCGTCAGATATTAAGGAAGGCGACGTGGTGAAATGTACTCATCGTATCGCTTCTATACAGGTAGGTGAAGGTATGTTGGGCCGTGTCGTCAACACTCTCGGCAATCCTATCGACGGCAAGGGTGCTATCAAAGGCGAGACCTTGGAGATGCCTTTGGAACGTAAGGCTCCTGGCGTTATCTTCCGTCAGCCTGTGAGCGAGCCTTTGCAGACTGGTATCAAAGCCATCGACGCCATGATTCCTATCGGACGTGGTCAGCGTGAGCTTATCATCGGCGACCGTCAGACCGGCAAGACTGCCATAGCCATCGATGCAATCTTGAATCAGAAAGAATTCTACGACAGGGGAGAACCTGTCTATTGTATATATGTAGCCGTCGGACAGAAAGGCTCTACTATCGCCAACATAGTGCAGACTCTTGAAGACAAAGGCGCGTTGCCTTATACCGTCGTTGTAGCTGCTACTGCATCCGACACCGCTGCTATGCAATATTACGCTCCTTTTGCTGGAGCTGCCATAGGCGAATATTTCCGTGACACTGGCCGTCCTGCTCTCGTGGTGTATGACGACTTGTCGAAACAAGCTGTCGCCTATCGTGAGGTGTCGCTGCTCCTCCGTCGTCCACCGGGACGCGAGGCATATCCTGGCGACGTGTTCTATCTCCACTCACGTCTGCTTGAACGCGCAGCAAAGATAGTCGCTAACGACGATATCGCCAAGAACATGAACGACCTCCCAGAATGTCTTAAAGATAAGGTGAAAGGCGGTGGCTCTCTCACTGCTCTTCCTATCATCGAGACACAGGCTGGCGACGTCTCCGCATATATCCCAACCAACGTGATTTCCATCACCGACGGTCAGATATTCCTTGAGACAAACCTCTTCAACGCGGGTATACGTCCTGCTATCAACGTGGGTATCTCGGTGTCGCGTGTGGGTGGCAAGGCTCAGATAAAATCTATGAAGAAAGTGTCGGGAACTTTAAAGATAGACCAGGCTCAGTTCCGTGAGCTGGAGGCTTTCTCTAAGTTCGGCTCCGACCTCGACGCTGCAACACAGGCGATTCTGGATAAAGGACGTCGTAACGTGCAGATGCTCATCCAGCCTCAGTCAACACCGATGAAGGTGGAAGAAGAAGTGGCAATGATATTCTGCGGCGTCAACAACCTCATGAGAAGCCTGCCTCTAGACAAGGTGGCAGAGTTTGAGAAGGATTATATCTCTACTCTAAACTATAGCCATGCCGAGGTGATGGCTAAGATAAAACAAGGTCAGCTCGATGATGAGATAGTAGCTGTGTTGAAGAAAGTAGCTGCAGAGGTATGCGATAGCGTAATGAAGAAATCTTGATACTGATATTATGGCAAATTTAAAGGAAGTAAGAACGAGGATAGAGTCGGTCAACTCGACGAAGCAGATTACTAGCGCCATGAAGATGGTGGCTGCTTCTAAACTGCGTAAAGCCCAGAACTCCATCATGGCATTACGTCCGTATGCTGACAAGTTTAGCGAGATTCTCGAAAGAATTATGTCCAGCTGCCAACTGCCAACAGCCAATGGCCAACAGCCAGCAAGCAACAACATCCTCATCATTCCGCTTTCTTCTAACAAAGGACTATGTGGAACATTCAACGCCAATGTCATACGTGAGACTATGAATCTCATCAAAGATGAATATCAAGAACTTTTTGATAATGGCAAGGTAGATATCTTATGTGTAGGTTCTAAGGTTGAAGAAGCTCTTAGGTTCAAGAAATATCCTGTCGTAGGTAACGAGAATATTTTGTTAGATGACATCACTTATGACAATGCAGCTGCTTTTGCTGAGCGTCTGATGAAGGATTTTGATGATAAGAAATACGATAAGATAGTCTTTGTATATAATCAGTTTAAGAATGCCGCTACACAGGTCCTTGTAACAGAACAATTCCTTCCGGTAATAAGTCAACAGCCAAGAGCCAACAGCCAAGAGCCAACAGATTATATTTTTATGCCGAATAAAGAAGATATCTTCAAGGAGATGCTTCCTAAGTCGTTGAAGCTACAGGTGTATAAGATATTGCTCGACAGCTATGCTTCGGAACAAGGAGCTCGTATGATTTCGATGACACAGGCGACGGACAACGCGACAGAGCTACTCAAAGAGTTGAATATATCTTACAACAAAGCTCGTCAGTCGGCTATCACCAACGAATTGGTCGAGATTATCAGCGGAGCGAACGCTTTGAATAATTCATAATTCATAATGCATAATTCATAATGCATAATTAAAATAAAAATAAAAAATCAGGACTTCGGAATATGTATTTTTGATGTCCTGATTTTTTTATATTTTGAGATTTTGAAATTTTGAGCTTTAAGATTTCAACACCTCCACAGCTTTCTGCAATATCTCATCCATTGGTTCGTAGAGAACATAAAACGCTTCATCGCCGAAGACGTCTCTTGCCACATAAGCCTTGAACAATGGCTCGGCGAGTTCTCTAGCTTTGGCTTTATCAGCATCATTTCCTATGATTTTCTTCTCTTCGCTGCGACGCATCAATTCATCGAACATCTCTTTTGTGAAGACAAAGTTTTCGTTGAATGTATCTACATCGCCATAAGCTAATATATCTTTTCGATGTGAGTCGGCATAGTCGAAAGCATATTGGAACAAGATTCCGCTGTTAGCCATCTTGTTGAAGAAATAATGTGTGCTGTCGTTTTCCAGAGGCACATAGATATCAGGCATGATGCCACCGCCGCCGTAGACGACTTTACCTTTTGGTGTGATATATTTCAATGAGTCGGCGAAGTGTATGCTGTCGATATTAAACATCTCGCCTGTAGCATAACGAGTGTATTCTTCTAGTAGATATTCTTCTTTATTACCTGAGAAAGGCTTTTGGATGCAGCGTCCTGTTGGGGTGTAATAACGTGCCACTGTGAGTCGTAAGGCTCCGTTTCCTCCGAGGTCGAATTGTTCCTGTACGAGACCTTTGCCGAAGGAACGGCGTCCGATGATGGTGCCTCTGTCGTTATCTTGAAGCGCGCCTGCCACAATCTCGCTGGCACTGGCAGAGCTTTCGTTGATGAGCACCACGACATCGTTGTTTTCCCATATACCTCTATATCGTGAGAAGATATATGACCTGTCGCGATGTTCTCCTTCGGTGTATACTATCAGATTGTTGTCGGCAAGCATCTCGTCGACGACGCCCACGGCTTCTCCTAGGTAGCCTCCGGTGTTGTCTCTCAAATCGAGGATGAGCTGTGTCATGCCTTCGGCTCTGAGTTTCTTGACTGCCTCGACAAATTCCTTATGTGTGGTGGCAGAGAACTTAGTCATCTTGATGAAACCGATATTGTCGTCAATCATATATGCTACGTCGACGCTGTGTGTAGGGATGACATCTCTCACTATTGTGAAGTCGAGGAGTTCTTCCACGCCGCGACGTTTAATCTTGACATCTACTTTAGTCTTCTTAGGACCTTTGAGGAGACGCATAGCATCTTTGTTTGTGACTTTCGTTCCAGCCACGAGGGTGTCGCCAACATACACTATCCTGTCGCCAGCGAGTATTCCCACTTTCTCTGAAGGACCGCCTTTGATAGTATTGATGATGGCGATGGTATCTTTCTCTATGCGGAAAGAAACGCCTATGCCATGGAAACTGCCATGAAGGTTGTCGTTGACCTCATCGAGTATGTCGGGCTTGATATATTCGCTGTGAGGATCCATAGACTCAAGGACATGAGTAACGGCTTTATGCTGTAGCTCTTTGATGTTAATAGTATCGACGTATTCTTTATCTATCAAAGAAAAAATATCATTGATATAAAAATTGTCGCTGCTTTTTGGTGCAGAGATGACATTGTCAGATTTAGATATGTATATTCCGAGCAATATGCCAGCTACTAGAACAGCGGAATATATCAAAGGCATCAGATGTTGTTTTTTCATGACTTGATGTTAAAATAAAAGATAATGAAAAGAGACGTATCAATGATGCTTGTTTATATTTGTATCACAGACACGCCTCTATATAATAATTGAACATTATAAATTGTTCATTCTACATTCTTCATTCTACGTTTGCACTCGACAATTGGAGTTCTGCACCTGCTTTTTTGAAGAGACCTTGCAACACTGTTCCAGGACCAACTTCTACTACTTCTGTCAGACCGTTAGCAATCATATTGCCCATTGTCTGTGTCCAGCGTACTGGAGCTGTGAGTTGAGAGATGAGGTTTGCCTTTATGATGTCAGGAGAAGTGACAGCCTGACCTGTGACGTTTTGGTAGATAGGGCAGATGCCTTGGCTGAATTTTGTGTTTTGGATAGCTTCTGCGAGTTTCACGCGAGCTGGTTCCATGAGAGGGCTGTGGAATGCGCCGCCTACTTGAAGAGGGAGAGCGCGTTTAGCACCGGCTTCTTTAAGAAGTTCACATGCTTTCTCAACGCCTTTGAGACTGCCCGAAACCACTACTTGTCCGTTGCAGTTGTAGTTAGCAGCTATGACTGTTTCGTCTTTTATAGAAGCACATACTGATTCTATTATTTCGTTGTCCAAACCGAGAACAGCTGCCATTGTGCCTGGGTTTTCTTCACAAGCGGCTTGCATGGCGTTGGCACGTGCAGCAACAAGACGTAAGCCGTCTTCAAATTGAAGTGTGTTGTTTGCTACCAATGCAGAGAACTCGCCTAATGAATGACCTGCAACCATGTCAGGCTTGAAAGTGTCGCCTAACATCTTGGCTAAGATAACTGAATGAAGGAAGATAGCAGGCTGTGTGACCTTTGTCTGTTTCAGGTCTTCTGCTGTTCCTTCGAACATTATGTCAGTGATAGAAAATCCGAGGATGTCGTTTGCTTTTTTAAACATATCCTTCGCCTTAGGGAATCTGTCATATAGATCTTTTCCCATTCCAACAAATTGGGCACCCTGTCCCGGAAAAACGTAAGCTTTCATTTATAGTATATTTTATATTAATAGTTAATGGTTAATAGTTAATAGTTTGAAGTTTAGATAATATTTATTCAATTCATAATGCACAACGCAAATCAATTATGAATTATGCATTATGAATTATGAATTGAATTAATCTCTTGAGTTGCCGAAAAATCTTAAAAGATATAAGAAGAGGTTCAAGAAGTCGAGGTATAATGTCAATGCTGCGTGTATGGTTATTTTTGCCATTACGTCGCCGTCGTTGATACCTGCGTTTCCTATTTGTTTTATCTTTTGTACGTCGAATGCTGTGAGTCCTGTGAAGATGAGTACGCCAGCGATACTGATGATATAGTCTAATCTTGCACTATGCATGAAGAAGTTGACTAATGTAGCGATGATGATTCCTATCAAAGCCATGAAGAGGAAAGAACCGAATTTTGTCAAGTCGGTGCTTGTGGTGTAGCCTAACACTGCCATCACGCCGAACATGCCAGCAGCAATGAGGAAGGTCTTGAATATTGATGCTGAAGTGTAAGCCCAGAAAATGAAGCTGAGACTCATACCCATCAAGATGGAATAGACTACATATAATAATACGGTCTTTTGTACTGATAATCTGTTGATGCCAGCAGACATAGTGAACACTATGATTAAAGGAGCGAATGTCACTATCCATCCGAATGCCGATGTCTTAGCATAACCTTCTGGAGTTACAGTGATTAACATGCTCATCAAGCTTTCGCTTGTGCCGAATAAAAATGCTGTAGCTGCTGTCAAGCCAAGAGCTGCAAACATCCATAAAAACACATTAGAAACAAATGATCTTGTCATCTCCTGTGACATCACTTGTTGATTGTAGTTGTCATTAAATTGATACATATTTTTTAGTTTAGAGTTTAAAGTTTAGAGTTTAAAGTTTAGAGTGGAGAGTTTAGAGTGGAGAGTTTAGAGTAGTTAATAATATACACTTTAAACTACTCTCCACTCTAAACTCTACACTTTAATGTAAATTTGATCCAATAAGTTGCAGGAACTCTGCTCTTGTCTCGCTTCTCTCGAAGGCACCAGTGAAATCTGATGTGGTGGTGACAGAGCTTTGTTTTTGCACACCGCGCATGCTCATACACAAATGACGTGCCTCTATCACGACTGCCACTCCCAGTGGATGCAAGGCGTCGTTGATGGCTTCCTTGATCTGTGTGGTGAGACGTTCCTGCACCTGAAGACGACGTGAATAAGCTTCCACGACGCGTGCTATTTTGCTCAATCCTGTGATGTAACCGTTTGGAATATAAGCGACATGAGCCTTGCCGATGAATGGTATCATGTGATGCTCACATAGTGAGAATAATTCAATGTCTTTAACCACAACCATCTGACGATAGTCTTCCTTGAACTTTGCAGAGAGCAAAATTTCCTTAGGGTCCATGGTGTAGCCTTGTGTTAAAAACTGCATCGACTTAGCGACACGCAAAGGAGTTTTTTCAAGACCTTCTCGTGTAATGTCTTCGCCAAGCAATTCCAAAATCGCTGCGTAATGTTCTTGCAGCTTCTCTAATTTCTCAGGATTGAATTTGTCAATCCTTTCATAACCAATAATCTCGTTATTCATCACTAATTATTAATTTTTATCTTCACAAAGGTTTCGAATAATGTAAAACACAAATAATATAACAAAAATGAAACGATAAATGCTTTGGAACTTGCAGGAGACATTATTGCGTAAGTCGCTATGATGGCGAGGCATACGATAAGTCTTGCTATTGTCGTAAGCATGTGGAAATTAGTCGTCTTGTGGATGTCATTCTTGCTTCTTACCTTAATTGTCATGAAATACATAACGACATTTTCTAAGGTGAAGAACAGTATTATGAATGGCCACAATGATGTTATTATTTGTGGTATAAATTGTTTAAGTGCAAAAGTCAGTGCTGTCGCCAAAGCAACTACACATAATAAAGAAACAAAGAATATTGAATGTTTAGATTTCATTATTTCTTAATCTCTACTTTTGGAGCTTCTGTATTGCCCATTTCGCATTTACCGATGAACTTAGCACCTATTTCTATGTAGAGTTGTTTTGTGCTAAGCTCGCCTTCGAAATATGATGTCGATTTCATTGAGGTCAATTCATCGACCATAAGTTTTCCTTTAACGTGTCCTGACAAGTCAGCTTGTTTGCAGAAGATGTCACCTTCAATAATGCCATTTTGTCCTAAGACAATCTTGCCTGTTGATTTTAAGGTTCCTAATACTTTGCCATCAATTCTGATGTCGCCATTAGATTCTATTTCACCTTTTATTATAGTTCCGTTGCCTATAATGTTTCTGGCTGGACTTTCGTTGTTCATACTATTGTTTTTTATCATTGTTATTGATTTAAGAATTCTATGTATTCATCGACATTCTTACTGTTGAAGAATATCGGATAATTAGTTTTTGATATCAGAAGCACCTTATAATGTTCTTTGTTCAAACCTCCGAAGAGATAGTCGGTCAAGAACATAGCAGTCATATAATCGTTGGCTTTAGCTTCGTTTTCAAACTCTTCTATGGTGATGATAGCCTCTTGTTTTCCCATCATGACATTCTTGACTTCAAGCTGCATCATTCTGAAGCTGTCTTTGTTGAAGTCGTTGAGACGAACTTTCAACGGGTTGATTCTTACGTTCTTGGTGTTACATACAATCATGACATAATATTTGTCATTAGGATTGTCTATGTAAGGATATTCTTTTGCAGCTTCTTTTTCTTTCTGACGAGCGCTTTCGATAGGAAGACCTAGCTTATATTTTTCGTTTGCTTTCAGAAGGACTTCCACAGCCTGAGGCTTGATGCTGCTAGTAGGATATTTCTGCACGAGACGATATAAAGAATATGCCATAGAGTCGACGACATAAATCTTGCCTGCGGCGATGGCACCGAGATATTCAAAACGAGGCATTAACAAAGTGTCGTCAGGACATAATGTACGAGCTTTCTTTACGTTAGACCTTACTTTCTTGTACTTGCCTTTCTTGTATGCTTCAAATGTCTCATTATAGAGATTTGATGCATCTTGACCTTTACCTTGTTCTTTTATGAAATGTTCAGGGTCGATGATAATCTTAGCCTGGTTAGAATCAGGATATTTTGCAAGAATCTTATCTTTGTAAACATCAGCTTCGTTGTTATTATTTTGAGCTTTATGCATCTTATAGAGGTAGTACCAAGAAGGTAACTCGTGCTCGTTTCCTGGATAACGTTCGTTTAACTCTGTAAATGATTCGATAGAGTTTTTGTAATCTTCAAGGTTGTCGTAATAAATATATCCGACATTGTTCAAAGCTTGGAGAATCTGCTCGTTAGCTTCTTTCTGTTGTTTCTCAGAGAAAGGCAGCTGTTGTAAGTAATATCCGATATCAGTAGGTTGATATTGTGCAGTGTCGGTAGCAGTTTCGTTTTTGCGTTCTTCCAAAAGCTTTTCAATTTCTTCATCTGAAAGTGTTGACAACTCTTCTTCTGTGAAATATTCGAGGAGCTCGTTTTCAGCAGCTTCTTCTTCTGTCATCATACTTTTCTTATTCTTGATAAACCAGAAATCTTCTAAAGTTCTGTTGCCCCATTTGTTTCTAAATTCGGTAGCTCCACGTGTTAAAGAAGCTTGGTTGTAGAAATACCATGATGCTGTTGAGCCACCTTGTGAGGTAGGAGCCGACATATTAGGATTTGCTATTTCATCGCCACCAAGAAGTGCCAATTGTTCTTGAAGTTCTTTTTCTTTTGCGAGGCGTTCTTGCTCTGCCTTGTAGTCTTCAATGACTTTTGTGATAATCTTATTTCTTGACACAGAGTCCATCTTTACGAGACGTAACAGACTGTCTTGCAATTGATATGTGCTGAGGTTGTCAACCAAATCAGATAACATAACTGACAAGTTAAGGAGACTGTCATATTCTGGATATGTTCTGTCCATCGTCATGACAACGGTGTCGTAATAAGCTTGTGATAAGACGTAATCTTTGTTGTCGAACAACATTGAAGCAACCTTCAATGAAGACTTTACTTTTTGTCTGTTATTGTTTGTGCTTGTAGCGACAGATTTTCTAAGATATTTGATGCCAAGGTCTTCGTTATCTTTTTTCAGAGCGACATCCGACATGGCGAAAAAGATACGGTCTTTGTATTCTGTGTTCTTGGAGTCGTCGAGCATCTTCCAGAACATTTTCATGATTGACGTTGTGTCGTGTGAATCGTGGCATTTCGCAAGATTCATCTGAGCTTCAAAAGTCATCTCGTAGCCAGGATGTTTTTTTATGACAGCCTTGAATTGTTCGGTAGCTCTTCTGTTATCACCTTGATGTTCATAAATCTGACCTAAGATAAACATTGTTCTAGCTCTGGTGTTTTTCTTAAGGTTCTTTAACAATGCGCTTCTGAGGTATTTGACTGCATTGTCATATTGTTTTGTTTTGATATAATAATCTGCCAGAACTAAGTCGAGGTTGTTTCTCACGTATTTAGGCATCTTATCATTTTCAGAGGTAGCTACTATCAAAGACTGAAGTAGTGTTTCGGCTTTTGGATATTGTTGTGTCTCAATATAGGTTTTTGCCAACCAAAGATTAGCTACATACTTTATGTCATTATCTTTGTATGAATTTGCGACAAAGTCGAATGTACGACGTGCTGGGATATATTCCTGTTTGTAGAAATTGGCTTTGGCCATGAGAAGATAAGAGTCGTCAATCCATTTAACGTATTCTTTTCCTCCGAAATACATTGAGTGACGTTGGATGGCTATTGAAGATTTCTCTATGGCTCTATCCATGTTTGAGTTGAGTGACAAAGCGTTCTCTTTTGTTCCATAATTGAACACTGGCAAGATGCTAGTATAATCATCTTTTACACTTTCCTTCAACGATTTCTCACCTTCTCTGATGCTTTGGTCACCATTCCACCAAACATTGTAGTGACTGGTCATATTGTGATAAACCCTTCTGTTCCATTTGTTTTTCTTTGTAGAACATGAGCTTAACATTAGTATCGCAAGAAATGCTGCGATGATTCCGTATCTGTTATTTCTGATTTTCAACACTTTTCTGACAATTTAAAATCTAATCGAGAAATATAACTCTTTTTTTACTCTTTTATTTTTTAATGAATTTCCAAATATGCAAAAATAAGTAATTAGCGTTTATATATGAACTTTTTTATAAAAAAAATAAAAAGAATTACAGAAAACTCGTAATTTTACAGCACGAAAAAAATGTTATCATGGATGATTTTGTAGTATCAGCAAGAAAATACAGACCAATAACTTTTGATAGTGTAGTTGGACAGAAAGCTATTACGTCAACATTACAGAATGCGATAAAGACAAATACTTTGGCACAAGCATTCTTGTTTTGCGGACCAAGAGGTGTGGGTAAGACCACTTGTGCCAGAATCATGGCAAAAACCATAAATTGCATGAACCCTACAGCCAATATGGAGGCTTGTGACGAATGTGAATCGTGTAGAAGCTTTAATAGCTCTAACTCATTTAATATCTATGAGTTGGATGCTGCTTCTAACAACTCTGTCAACGACATCCGTAATCTCGTAGATCAAGTGAGAATTCCTCCACAACTTGGTAAATACAAGGTCTATATCATCGATGAGGTTCACATGCTTTCTCAATCAGCTTTTAATGCTTTTCTTAAGACATTGGAAGAACCTCCAGCATACGCTAAATTTATCCTTGCTACCACGGAAAAACATAAGATCATCCCGACGATTTTGTCAAGATGTCAGATTTTCGACTTTAAGAGAATTACTACAGATGATATTAGCAAGCATCTGCAAAATATCGCCGTCAAGGAAAATATAGTCGCAGAAGAAGAGGCTCTCAATATCATAGCTCAAAAAGCTGATGGAGCACTCCGTGACGCTCTCTCCATCTTCGACCAAATGGTGAGTTTCTCAGGTAAAAACCTTACCTACAGAGACGTAATCAGCAATCTTAATGTTCTTGATTACGACTATTATTTCAGGATGGTGGATTATATCCTAAATAAAGACAATAACTCAATCTTGCTTTTGCTCAATAATGTAGTGGAAAATGGATTCGATATCCAGCATTTCATACAAGGCTTGGCAACGCATCTTAGAAACCTGCTCCTTGGCAGAGATCAGCGGCTTGTTGAACTGATGGAAGTAAGCGGCCAGCTGAAAGCCAGATATGTTGAACAAGCACAAAGATGTTCTCAATATTTTCTATTGAAGACTTTAGACCTCGCTAATCAATGCGATCTTAACTTCAGAAATAGCAATAACAAACGACTTCATGTCGAGATTTGTCTGATGAAAATGTGCTATGTTGAAGGTCAACAGCCAATAGCCAACAGCCAACAGCCAATGGCCAACAGCCAACAGCCAACAGCCAGTACCCAACAGCCTCAGATGAGACCACAGGTACAGCCACAACCTCAGGTGCAGGTACAACCACAACCTCAGGTGCAAGTGCAGCCACAACCTCAGGTGCAGGTACAACCACAACCTCAGGCGCAGGTACAACCACAAGTCTCGTCCCCAACGCCAACCCCAGTAAGAGTTGGCAGATTGGGCAGGACCAGCACCATCTCCATAACAGCAGAGGAACCTAAGAAGGCGGAAGTCGTTGAAGAAGTGTGGAATACACCCTTTACTCAGGAGCAGCTGACGGCGGCATGGAATGCTTTTGTTGAGAGATATCAGAACAACTCTCCGGTTTTTGTGGCAGGCATTAAAAACGCCGAGCCTAGGATGACAAGTCCAACGACGGTAAGTTTTAAGATTGATAATGTCTTGGTCGTAAAAGATCAGAATAACATGTATGCGCTTCATGAACACTTGAAGAACGCTTTGCATAACAATCAGTTTGTTCTCAAAGAAGAAGTTGTGGAAAGACCTAAAGAAGTGGTCTTGTACACTGACAAACAGAAGTTTGAGAAGATGGCAGGAGATAATCCTAATGTAGCAAATATTAAAGAATCACTTAATTTACAATTAGATATATAATATGGGAATGTGGAATTGGTTAGGTCGTAAGACCTTTAAGCTCTTAGGCTGGAAACTTGTTGGTGTGATACCAGAGGATGTGAGAAAATGTGTTATCACAGTAGCTCCTCATACTAGCATGGCAGACTTCTTACTTGGACGTCTTGCATATTGTTTTCTTGACAGAAATGTAAAATATTTGATAAAGAAAGAACTCTTCAACATCCCGTTGCTGAGAGGCTTGTTGTTGCGTCTTGGTGGTATACCTGTCGATAGAAGCGGAAGAAATAATATTGTCAATCAAGCAGCTGCTTTGTTTACTAAATACGACGACTTGAATATCATCTTGGCTCCAGAAGGAACAAGAAAGCGTGTCAATAATTGGAAGAAAGGTTTTTACTACATAGCTCTTAAGGCTGAAGTACCTGTTGTTCTTGGCTTCCTTGATTATAAGAAAAAAGAGTTAGGATTCGGTCCTATGATTTATCTTACTGGTAATTACGAAGAAGACTGGAAGAAAATGGAGGCTTTCTATCGTGGCATAAATGCTAAATATCCAGAGAGATATAATCTTTCAAAGTAAGATAGTATGAGCAATCAGGAGACAAATAAAAAAGAAAAGATTAAAGACAAGATAAGGAAAAAATATCGTGTCGTGGTGTATAGTAACGACACTTACGAGGAGAAGGCGCATTTTAAGCTTACTCTTCTGAATTTTTTCAATATTCTTGTGGCTTCGTCAGTATTGCTTATCGTATTGGTTACCTATCTGATAGCTTTTACACCTTTGAGAGAATATATTCCAGGTTATACCGATGTCAGTTTAAACAGACGTGTGTATGAGATGGAGAGAATGGCAGACTCTTTGGAGACTGTCTTTAAACAAAAAGATTTGTATATAAATAATCTGAAAAGAATTATTGATGGGGAAAATTTTGAGACAGATAGCATCAATTCGTTGTTGACAAAAACTTCTAATACTAATTTTGATGATATAGTAATTAAGAATTCAAAGCAAGATAGTCTTTTCAGAATAGATTATGAAGAAGAGACACGTAACAATTTGTTTGCTAACAAGATAATGTCTGATGTCAATCAAGAATTTAAGTTAGTTTCGTTTTTCGCTCCTATCAATGGCATTGTCACACAACATTTCAATAGAGAAGCAAAACATTTCGGTACAGATTTGGTCTCAAGTAATAATTCTGTTATCAAAGCTACAGCCGACGGCACTGTGATTTATTCAGATTGGACTGTTGATAATGGCTATTGTATTGGAATACAACATAATGGAAATCTATTTTCTATTTATAAACACAATGCAGTATTGCTAAAAGAAGAAGGTGATTTCGTCAATGCTGGTGATGCTATCGCTATTTATGGTAACAGCGGCAGCCTCTCGACAGGACCTCATCTTCACTTCGAATTATGGTATAATGGCACGCCATTAAATCCAGAAGATTATATTTCATTTGAAAGCAATATCCAATAAACTTTTTTCGTATCTTTGCAAGCTAAACTAATTTTATAGAAATGGGTATCTTAATAAAAATTATACAACTCGTGATGTCATTGTCTTTGTTGGTCTTGATTCATGAGTTCGGTCATTTTATAGCAGCAGTTATTTTCAAGACAAGAGTAGAGAAATTCTACATGTTTTTCAATCCTAGATTCTCTATCTTCAGATGTAAAAAAGTCCATGGCAAATGGCGTTTCGCTTTCTTTAGCAAAAATGTTCCAGATAAATATATCACCCACGAACATATAGACCCAATAACCAATAAGAAATCTTACACATACGAAGCCATCGACTTTAGCACACTTCCACAAGACGATTGGCGTACAGATGAAGAACACACAGAATTCGGTATAGGCTGGGTGCCTCTCGGAGGTTACTGCAGCATCGCTGGCATGATTGATGAGTCGATGAACTTAGGTCAGATGCAGCAAGCTCCACAACCATGGGAGTTCAGAAGCAAACCAGCATGGCAGAGACTCATCATCATGATAGGTGGCGTAGTGATGAACGTAGTCTTGGCTTATTTCATTTACACGGGCTTGCTTATCTCTCAAGGCGAACAATATGTTTCAACAGCAGAAGTTAACAAATATGGTATCGTGACCAATTCTTTAGCCAACGAACTTGGTTTTAAAGATGGCGATAAGATATTGTCGGTAGGCGGTAACTACATAGAAGAGTTTGTCAATATACAGAAGGCGATGCTGTTAGAAGATAACAGAGACGTTGTGATAGAAAGAGACGGCGTTAAGAAAACCATTGAGATAGATGACGAAGCACTCGGTAAGCTTGCTCAGGCTCAGGAATTGATAATGACATACAGATTCCCATTTGTAATCAAGGATTTCTCTCCAGGTTCTCCAGCAAAAGAAGCAGGAATGCAGATAGGCGATAGAATTATTGCTATCAACGACCTTGCAACTCCATATTTTCAAGACTTCTCAAAACAGATAGTCAATTTCGCAGGTAGCGATGTTAATTTTGATGTGGTAAGAGGTGACGACACATTACAGGTGGCGATGCATCTTCCACAAGAAGCAAAAATCGGAGTATATACAGAAGCCATCAATCTCAGCACAATAGAATATTCATTCTTCGAAGCAATACCAAAAGGATTCCACAAGACTGGCAAAGAACTCAGCGACTACTGGAATTCATTGAAACTCCTTTTCCAACCAGAGACCAAAGCATATAAGAGCCTAGGCGGATTTATCACAATAGGCAGCATCTTCCCAAATCAATTTAATTGGTTGGCATTCTGGAATCTTACAGCATTCCTCTCAATCATCTTGGCTGTCATGAACATCTTACCAATTCCAGCTCTCGACGGTGGTCACGTGTTGTTCTTATTAGTGGAAATTATCACAAGAAGAAAACCAAGCGATAAGTTTTTAGAGATAGCACAGACTATCGGACTCATAATATTATTTGCCCTTTTGATAGTTGCAAACGGCAATGATATAATAAGATGGCTGTTCTAATTTATTCTTTACACAATAAACGAAAGAAATATAAGTTTAAGAATAACGTAATTAGTGATATGGTGCGAAAAATAAGATATATACTGACGATTATTTTTGTTGTGGCTAGCAGCGTGATGCTCGCACAACAAGCACCTATGTTTACAAATTACAGCAACTCTTATGCTACTGTCAATCCTGGTTTCGGCGGATTTAGTGATGGTATCAATGTGATGGGCATCTATAGAAACCAATGGGCAGGTTTTAAAGATATGGACGGAAATAGTGTGTCTCCGACGACAACTTTGTTCTCAGGAGATATGCCAGTTCCATTTTTGAAGGGCGGTGCATCATTATCGGTGATGAGCGACAAAATTGGCTTTGAGGATAATGTAAATATCAATTTAGGTTATTCATTCCATGCTGATTTAGGAGCGGGTAAATTGGGTATAGGTTTGGCTTTTAATATGATGAATCGTAGTGTGGATTTCGGTAATTTTCATCCTACTGTAGACAATGACCCAGCTATTCCACAAGGTGATCAAAGCGATATGCTTTTAGATGCTAACCTTGGTTTGTTTTGGCAAGTGCCAGAGACATTTTATGTAGGTTTGTCTGTCACAAACTTATTCGAGTCGAAGGGCAAGGAATTGTCATCAAGTGCTACATCGAGTGCGAGTTTTGTAGGAGACAGGACTTTGTATTTGATAGCAGGATATGAGCATCAGTTCAACAATCCTTTGTTCAAGTTGCTTCCTTCGATGTGTATCATGAGTGACATAGCATCGACACAGTTTAATGCAGGAGCGAAGCTCTTATATAATGATAAGGTGTGGGGAGGCATAAACTACCGTTTTCAGGAGTCGGTAGCTGCTATGGTCGGATTTAAGTTTAACGACATTCAGATATCATATTCTTATGACATAAACACTATGGGCTTGACGGTACAAGGTTCACATGAAATTTGTATAAGCTATCTGTTCAAGATGAATTTAGAGAAGTCGCCGAGAATTTATCATAGCATTAGATATTTGTAAAAAAATAGACATAAATCATAAAAATATTTTATTTACATTTGCAAGTGACTCTGTAAATGTCGAATATTGAGGAAAATAAGCACAAATAAAATAAAAGAATGAAAAAATTATTAGTATTAAGTTTTGTTATCTTAGCTCTTGTAAGTTGTAGTAATACAAACCAAGGAGAATTGGTAGGTGTAAGAAAACGATCTGTGGTATTCAATCACCATAAACCATTCGGAATGGCTTTTATTCCACAAGGAAGTTATACAATGGGAGTAGGAGGTCAAGATATAGCATCAACACAAATAACACAGCCTAAGACTATTTCTGTATCTTCGTTTTATATGGATGAGACAGAAATTACAAATAACGAATATCGTGAGTTTGTGAATTGGGTAAGAGACTCCATAGCAAGAAAGATTTTAGGAGATACAGAATTGAGTGACACATATCTCATAACACAGGATTCAAAAACTGGTGAGTTATATGATGTGCCAGTCTTGAATTGGGATGAGAAAATAGATTGGACAAACGAAGAACTCGTTGAAGAGTTATTCATTCCAGAAGCAGAACGTTTCTTTGGAAAGAAAGAAATAGATACAAGAAAATTGTACTATGAATATTATTGGATAGACCTTCAAGCAGCAGCAAGAAAAGATTTTCAAAGTGAAGCCAACTACCAAGATGCGAGTTTTGCAAACCGTTCTCAAGGTATGAGAGACAGATCTGTATTCATCAAGAAAGAAAAGATTAATGTCTATCCAGATACATTAGCATGGGTTTACGACTATGCACATTCTTTCAACGATCCATTGACAGAGAAATATTTCTGGCATGTCGCTTATGACCATTATCCTGTCGTTGGTGTCAACTGGAACCAAGCCAAAGCATTCTGTATCTGGCGTACAGAGAAACTCAACAAATATCTAAAATCACAAAAAGATGAGACAGCAGCTTTGTTGGAGTATCGTCTTCCAACAGAGGCTGAGTGGGAGTGGGCAGCACGCGGTGGCAACCACATGAATCCATATCCATGGGGTGGTCCTTATACTCGTAACGACAGAGGCTGTTTCCTCGCTAACTTCAAGCCTTTGCGTGGCAACTACATCGCTGACGGTGCTTTAAGAACAACTATAGTCGGTCATTATCCTCCAAACGATTGGGGCTTGTATGATATGGCAGGTAATGTCGCAGAATGGACAAACAGCGCTTACGACCCATTGTCATATAACACTTGGGATATAAATCCTAACTACACATATAATGCTAAGGCCACCGATCCTGCAATTATGAAGAGAAAGGTCATCCGTGGCGGTTCATGGAAAGACATAGCATATTATCTTGAAGTGACAACACGTACTTATGAATATCAAGATACAGCAAAATGTTATATCGGCTTCCGTTGTGTACAGCCTTTCTTAGGTCGCAATGAAGGTGACAATATGAATAAAGCCTCAAGAGTTTATTAATAAAAATTAGATTAAAAATACATAAAAAAATAGAAGTTATGTTTAAGAAGTTCGGTCAAAAGTTACAAAGCAGAAAAGGTAAAGTTGTAATGGGTTATGTTTATGGCTGGGGTGCAGCTGTTGTTCTCATAGGCGCTTTGTTTAAACTTACACACTGGTTGCCAGGTCAAGCTGCAAATATAATGTTGGCAGCAGGTTTAACAGTAGAAGCTTTGATATTTATATTGTCATCATTTGAAGCACCACACATGGAACCAGACTGGAGCTTGGTTTATCCAGAGTTGGCAGAAGATGGTGAGAGACCAGCAACAGAAAGAAAAGCAAGAAATACAAATGCAACAGCATCGACACAACTCGATGAGATGTTTGCTAAAGCTAATATCAACGAACAGGTTCTTGAAAGATTAGGAGCAGGTATCAACAAACTCAGCGAAAACGCTGCTCAGATGGCTGAGATTAGCAGTGCCGTAGCAGCAACAAGCGATTATACAAAAGCTATGAAAAAAGCTGCTGAAGCAGTAGGCTCTCTCGAAATCCAACTCCAAAACTCAGCAATATTTGTAGAGACAAATAATAAGTTGAATAAGACAATGTCAGAATATATAGAGAAAGTTAACGCATCTGCTACATCAACAGAAGCTCTTAACCACCAAATCGCTGACTTGTCAAAACGCATGACAGCTCTTAACGCAGTTTATGGAAACATGCTTTCAGCAATGGGTAAAGACGTTAAATAAACGAGAATTTTTGTTAAGCTATTATTAACTTAAAAAAATCAAAGATGTCAGGAGCAAAAGAAACCCCAAGGCAGAAGATGATCGGTATGATGTATCTGATGCTCACAGCTATGTTAGCATTGAACGTCTCTGTTGAAGTTATCGATGCTTTCACAACTGTGAACGACGGCCTCGAAAATGCGTACTCTAGCGTCGATAAAAAGATAGAAGACTATTACAATACCTTTGAGCAACAATATAACAAACATCCTGAAAAAACAGCTGAATATTGGAATAAAGCTCAAGAGATACGTACTAAGACAGATGAGTTCATCAATTTCATTGAAAGAGATATAAAACTCGCTTTGTTGGTACAAAATAATGGCGTGACTGAAGAAGAGTTGCTTAACCCTGAAAAAGAAGAAGACGCCGTGATTTTAGACAGAGGAAAAGCTGATGCAAAAAAGAACAGACGCGTTTTCCATAGAGTTAATTTCGATAATATCAAAGGCAAGGACAAACACGATGCTGTTACTGCTTTCATGATAGAACAAGGTAATGCTGAAATTCTTCGTAAAAAAATTGAAGAATATCGTCAATATGTTATAGAGACATTGAAAGCTTCAGGTATTGTCAACTTCGAGAACCATGTCGGTTTGATTACTGACGGTCAATACTATGCAGCTAATGGTGAATCTTTAACATGGGAGATGAAAAACTTTAACCAGATTATCATCCCAGCTGCTATATCAATCATCAATGAAATAGTTGGAGAAATACAGACTATAGAATACGACGCTATCTCAGAGTTGTATAAGAATATCGGTGCAAGCGACTTTAAATTCAATACCCTTGAAGCTAAGGTCTTCCCTAAGACAACATACGTCTTGAAAGGTCAGGATTTCGAAGCTGACGTGTTTATCGTTGCTTCAGACGACACTAAAGAATTCAATGCTAAATATGCAAAAGGCGTTAAGGACTTCTCAAGAGCTAGCGATAATGCTATTAACGAAGTGTCAAGTACACAAGGTGTCATTAAAATTAAGGTGCCAACAAATGCAGAAGGCGAACAGTCGATAGCTGGTGTTGTAGAAATGAAGAATCCTTTGACAGGCGAAGTTGAGCCATATCCATTCAACACATCTTATACAGTGGCTCCACCATCAGCAAACGTGACACCAACTAAAATGAACGTGATGTATAGAGGTTTGGAAAACCCTATCGCAATATCGGCTCCAGGTTTCACTGCAAACCAAATCAATGTCGACGTTACAAATGGCGAACTCATTAAAGGTAATAACGGTGAGTATTTCGTTAAGCCAGGCAATGAAGGCAATATCACAACAGTCGTTGTATCTACAATGATAGATGGCAAGAGAATGGTTTTGGATAACTGTGACTTCCGCTTGAAACGTACTCCAGACCCAGTGCCAGTACTTAACGGCAAGACAAACGATAAATTCACCAAGGAAGAAATATTGGCAGCAGGCGGCTTCGTGTTGACAATGCCAGACTTCGACTTCGAAGGTTATCACTCACAGATTCTTTCATACGATGTGTCAACAATCGTTGGCGGTTATCTTAAACCTATCAAAGGTATTAAAGGACGTAAATTCAATAAAGATGTTGAAGACCTCGTTAAGAGTGCAAGACGCGGTCAGCGTATCACAATTGAAAATATTAAAGTGAAATCACCAGATGGTGAAGAACGTATTCTTAATACACCAATCACCATTGAACTTAAGAACTAATTTTAAATAACAGCATAATGAAGAATTTATTTGTAATATTAGCTTTCATAGGATTAGGCCTTCTGTTTGTGCCAAAAGCCTCAGCTCAAAGTTTCTTTGAAGACGAAGAGTCTGCAGTAATAGATGGGCTTTTTGATGAAAATGGAACAGGTATAAGAACACCTATGCCATCGTCTTCTGTTAGAGAAGCTGATGTCATGTGGCAAAAGACCATTTGGCGTGAAATAGACTTCCGTCAAAAAATGAATCAAGGTTTTTATTTCCCAACAACACCTCATACAAACTTAAGAAACCTCTACACTATATTGAAAGATGCTTTGTTAGACCCAACATCAGGTGTGGTGGCTTATAAAGATGAGATAATCACAGGTGAATTGATTAACACAACAAGCTGGGATGAAATCAAGACACAGATTATGAGCGTACAACAGATTCAGACAACCGACGATTACGGTAATGTACTCGAAGTGAAGAACGTCGAGTCTGAAATGAATTCTGCTGAAGTACAACGTTGTCAAATAAAAGAAGTATGGTACTTCGACAAACAAAGATCAGAGATGCTCGTTAAAATCATCGCTATCTGTCCTATTAGAGTCGTTGAAAAAGACGGTGAACTCGTCCCACAACGTTTGTTCTGGGTTCCTTACGATGACAACCTCCGTAAGGTTTTGGCTGCGTCACCATTCTTTAACCGCTCTAACTCAGCAGCTAAACTTAGCTACGATGATGTGTTTATGAAGAGAATATTCGATAGCTATATTATCAGAGAAGATAATGTCTTCGACCGTAGCATTAACGAATATGCTAAAGACGCAGACGCTCTCCGTGAGTCAGAACGTATAAAACAATCTATCATAGATTTTGAACAAAGTCTTTGGGAATATTAATAAATCTCAAAATCTCAAAATCTCAGAATCACAGAACCTCAGAATCTCAGAACTTCATAATTTTTGAGTTTCTGAGGTTTTTAGTTTCTGTGATTAAAAAAAACTGTTGTCGGTTGTCAGTCGTCAGTTGACTTTTCTTATCTTTACAAACCAAAATTTATAACATCAAAATGGTCAATATTCTTCAGACAAAAATAGAATTCCTGAAAGGCGTAGGTCCGAAACGTGCCGAGCTTCTTAACAAAGAACTCGGTGTCTTTACGTTTCAAGACATGCTCGAATATTTCCCTTTCAGATATGTTGACCGTAGCAAAATACATAAGGTAAACCAGATTTATGACGATACTGTCTATTACCAGCTTGTCGGAACAGTATCTAATGTGAAGACTCATGGTGAGCCTCGTGCTACTCGCATCAGCGCGACATTCTCCGACGAGACAGGCTCCATAGAACTTGTCTGGTTCAAAGGTCTTAAATGGATAAAGAATAAATTCATACCAGGAAAGAAATACCTCCTTTTCGGCAAGGCAAACGTCTTCAGTAATAGGTTCTCTTTCACGCATCCCGACATAGAAGAATATGACCCTAACGATAGAGTGGTCGGAGAGAGTTTGCAAGGCGTTTATAACACTACAGAAAAACTGCGTAACGCTGGACTTGGAATGAAACAGATTGCCAAGATAATTAAGACTCTCGTGCTTCAGACATGGGAGATGATACCAGAGAATCTTCCTGCATCTCTGATAATGCAAGATAGATTGCTGCCAAGAAAGGCTGCTTTCTATAAGATACATCTGCCTCTGAACAGCAACGATATTCATCTCGCCACGACGCGACTGAAATACGAGGAACATTTCTTCTTTCAGCTGAGACTTCTTCTCAATAAAAAAGAAAGGACACTGAATACTCGTAGCGTCGTCTTCAATAACGTAGGCGATTATTTCAATACCTTCTATAACGAGCATCTGCCGTTTCCTCTTACCAACGCACAGAAACGTGTCATCAAGGAGATTCGTAGCGACTTGAAGACAGGCTTCCAGATGAACAGGTTGCTGCAAGGTGATGTGGGTAGCGGCAAGACGATAGTAGCTCTCATGGTGATGCTACTCGCCCTCGACAACGGCTATCAGGCAGCATTGATGGCTCCTACCGAAATCCTCGCGACACAGCATTACGAGACAATCAAGAAGATGCTGGGCGACATGAAAGTCACGGTGGCACTGCTCACTGGTTCTACCAAACAAAAAGAACGAAAGAATATATTGCCGGCACTCGAAAACGGCGATATCAATATAGTAATAGGGACACACGCTCTCATCGAAGAGACTGTGAAATTCAAGCAGCTCGGACTCTGCATCGTCGATGAGCAGCATCGTTTTGGTGTGGCTCAACGCGCTCGCTTCTGGGAAAAGACACAGTATCCGCCACATACCCTCGTCATGACGGCAACACCGATACCTCGTACCTTAGCCATGACTCAATACGGCGACCTCGACGTGTCGAAAATCGATGAGCTGCCTCCAGGAAGAAAACCTATTCAGACGGTACATCTTTATCAAGAACAACGTCTTCGTCTTCTCTCTTTCATGAAAAAAGAGATAGCTGCAGGACATCAGATTTATGTCGTCTATCCTCTCATCAAGGAATCTGAGAAGATGGATTTGATAAACCTTCAAGAAGGATATGAGTCGTTGTTGCGCGACTTCCCGGAACCTGACTACAGGATTTGTGTCGTTCACGGACAGATGAGCGCAGAGGACAAAGACTTTGAGATGCAGCGTTTTGTGAAAAACCAAGCGCATATCATGGTGGCAACAACGGTGATTGAAGTCGGAGTAAATGTCCCGAATGCCTCTGTCATGATTATTGAAAACGCTAACAGATTCGGACTATCGCAGCTGCATCAGCTGAGAGGTCGCGTGGGACGTGGCGCAGAACAATCGTATTGTATCTTGATGACCGACCATAAGATTACTGGCGAAGGCAAGAAGAGGATGGAGACTATGGTGCGTACCAACGACGGTTTTGAGATAGCAGAAGCTGACCTTCAACTGAGAGGTCCTGGCGAGACACAAGGTACTCGTCAGTCGGGAATGATAGAGATGAAAATGGGTGACTTCACTAAAGACGAGCCTATCATAAGACACACAAGAAGAATGGTGAATCTCTTGTTAGATAATGACCCTACATTGTCTAAACCTGAACATCAGATAACAAAAGACTTCTTTAATAAGAATTTCGCCAACGGCTTCGACTGGGGACGGATTGGGTGAAGGATATTTTTATTGGAAATTCAGAAACTCAGAAATTCAGAAACTCAGAAAAATCTGAGATTTTACAGTTTTGAGATTTTGAGATTTTTCTTTATAAATCCTGTGACATTTTGTCATAAAATGTTATCTTTGCATTTTAAATCATGATTTTACAATGAAAGTATCTTATAATTGGCTTAAGCAGTATATCAACTGCGAATTATCAGCAGAAGAAATAGCAAAGAAATTAACAGGAACAGGTCTCGAAGTTGAAGATTTAACTCCTTATGAATCAATAAAAGGCGCATTGAAAGGCGTTGTGGTCGGTAAAGTTATCTATTGTGTTGACCATCCAAATTCAGATCACCTTCATATCACAAAAGTTGACGTTGGAGCAGAAGAGCCTCTCAACATTGTTTGTGGCGCACCTAACGTAGCTGAAGGTCAGAAGGTTTTAGTTGCTACAATAGGCACAGAGCTACACAGCGGCAATGAGTCATTTACAATTAAAAAGGGCAAGATTCGCGGTGAGGTTTCAGAAGGTATGATTTGCGCTGAAGACGAGCTTCAAATCGGCGAGTCACACGACGGCATCATGGTGCTTCCTGAAGATTATGAAATCGGTAAACCTGCATCTTTCTATTTCCCTGTGGAACAAGATACCACTTTGGAAATCGGTCTCACAGCTAACCGCTCTGACGCTACTTCTCACATAGGTGTCAACCGTGACCTCGTGGCTGCTCTCAATTATCAAGAGAAAACAGATAAATATCACCTCAATATCCCTTCAGTAGAAGACTTCAAAGTTGAAAATACTGACAACGATATCGAAATCGTCGTTGAAGATACTAAGGCTTGTCCTCGTTACTCTGGCGTTACTATCAGCGGAGTGAAAGTAGGTCCTTCACCAAAATGGTTAAAACATCGCCTCGAAGCTATCGGACTTCGTTCTATCAATAACATCGTCGACATCTCTAACTACGT